>NZ_JBSHMS010000007.1:150856-336196 GCF_053645575.1 Nocardia sp. NPDC055321 | reverse complement strand
GCACAGGTCCGGGCACGACGTCGTTGTGCACCGAATTCACGCCGTCCCGACAACGAGCTCGCGCCCGGGCTTGCCGGCCCGGGCGCGAGATCTATCGTGCGAATTGCGCTGTGCGGGAACCGCTCAGGCGCGGGGCTTGCGCTTGTGGTCCTGGCGCTTGAAGTCGCGGTCCGCCGGGCGGCGGGGAGCGCGGCTCATCGAACGCTGGCCGGGCGCGCCGGAATCGAGCTCGAGCTGGATGAGCTGACCGCTGATGCGGGTGCGGCTCAGCGCGTTCAGCGTCTCCTGCGACAGGTCCGCGGGCAGCTCCACCAGCGAGTGGTCCGGGCGAATGCTGATGTGCCCGAAGTCGCTGCGGCGCAGGCCGCCCTCGTTGGCGATGGCGCCGACGATCGCGCCGGGCGCGACCTTGTGGCGCTTGCCGACCGCGATCCGATAGGTGGCCAGCTCGGCGCCGGTCTGACGGTGCAGCGACGGACCGCCCTCGCGCGGACGGCGTTCCCGGTCACCGGCGAACGAACGCTCCGGGCGCTCACGGCGCTCGCGCACGACGGGCTCCGGATCGGGCTCCATGAAGAAGTTGTTGCCGTCGTACGAGCCGACCGCCAGCGCCGCGGCGATGTCCACCAGCGGGATGTTGTGCTCGCGCTCGTAGTCCTCGATCAGCTTGCGGAACAGCGGCAGGTTCGCCGAGGACAGGTTCTCGGTGATGGTGTCGCCGAACTTGGCCACGCGCTGCGCGTTCACGTCGTCGACGCTGGGCAGCTGCATCTCGGTCAGCGGCTGGCGGGTCGCGCGCTCGATCGCATCCAGCAGGCGGCGCTCGCGCGGGGCCACGAACAGCAGGGCGTCACCGCTGCGGCCCGCGCGGCCGGTGCGGCCGATGCGGTGCACGTAGGACTCGGTGTCGTGCGGGATGTCGTAGTTCACGACGTGCGAGATGCGCTCGACGTCGAGGCCGCGGGCGGCGACGTCGGTGGCGACCAGGATGTCGAGCTGGCCCGACTTGAGCTGGCCGATCGTGCGCTCACGCTGGGCCTGGGCGATGTCGCCGTTGATGGCGGCGGCGGAATAGCCACGCGAGCGCAGCTTTTCGGCCAGCTCCTCGGTCGCCTGCTTCGTGCGGACGAAGATGATCATCGCCTCGAAGGACTCGACCTCGAGGATGCGCGTCAGAGCGTCCAGCTTGCGCTGGTACGACACCGACACCCAGCGCTGGGTGATGTTCGTGTTGGTGGAGGTCTTGGTCTTGACCGTGATCTCCACCGGATCGTGCAGGTACTGCTTGGCGATCTTGCGGATCACCGGCGGCATGGTCGCCGAGAACAGCGCGACCTGCTTCGTGTCGGGCGTGTCGCGCAGGATGCGCTCGACGTCGTCCTGGAAGCCCATCTTGAGCATCTCGTCGGCCTCGTCGAGGACCAGGTACTGCAGCTGGGTCAGATCCAGCGTCCCGCGCTCGAGGTGATCGATGACACGACCCGGCGTGCCGACCACGACGTGCGCGCCCCGGCGCAGACCGGACAGCTGCACGGCGTAGTTCTGACCGCCGTAGATCGGCAGCACGTTCAGACCCGGAATGTGGGTGGAGTACCGGCCGAAGGCCTCCGCCACCTGGATCGCGAGCTCACGGGTCGGCGCCAGCACCAGCGCGCGCGGGGCCTTGCCGGTGACTTCCAGACCCATGAGGATCGGGATGGCGAAGGCGGCGGTCTTACCGGTGCCGGTCTGGGCGAGACCCACCACGTCCGAACCCGCCAGCAGCGGTGGAATCGTCGCCGCCTGGATGGGCGACGGCGATTCGTAGCCGACATCGGCGATGGCCCGCAGGACGCGGTCATCGATACCGAGATCAGCGAAGGACGGGCCGTTCGCGTCCCTCTCGTCGTCAGTGGGAACGCTGTCGGCCGGTGAGGTACTCATTGACCAGCAGTTTACTGCCTTGCCCTGGTCGCCCCGACCATCGGGTGAATAGGCTGGAAGACGTGCAACCGGACAACCCGCCCGCATCCGCGGCAACGACCCCCGTTCTGCCGGCATCGGGACCGGTTCACGCCGAACCCGCGCCGGTCCGCAACTACGTCACCGGCGCGGTCACGACCGCCGAATCCGGCAGCTCAGAGGTGATGAGCGCGCTCGCCCAGGAGCCGGCGGCACAGGCGGCGAGTCCCGCCGGGGTGTCGCCCGCGGGCGCGGTGGACATCGCGGTGGTGCAATTCGCGCCCGGCGCCGACACCGTGGCCAATCTCACCGCGCTGCGCGCCGAGGTACGGGCGGCCAGTGAACTCGGAGCGAAGGTCGTCATCGCGCCCGAGTACGCCATGTACGCGGTGACGCGGCTGGACGAACGGGTGGTCGCGGCGGCGGAACCGCTCACCGGACCGTTCGTGAACGGATTGCGCGGCATCGCAGCCGAATTCGGGGTGCACCTGGTGGCCGGTGTGGTGGAGGCGCCGGGCGGCGACCTGCCCGCGGACCGCATCTACAACACGCTGGTCGCGGCCACGCCGAACGCCGAATTCGCGGCCGTGTACCGCAAGGTGCACCTGTACGACGCGTTCGGCTTCCAGGAATCCGAGCTGGTGCTGCCCGGCCCGCTCGACCCGCCGCAGACCTTCACCGTCGACGGGGTCGTGTTCGGCATGCAGACCTGCTTCGATCTGCGCTTCCCCGAGGGCATCCGGCGCATCGCCGACGCCGGCGCGCACGTGCTGGTCCTGCCCGCGCAGTGGATTCCCGGGCCGGGCAAGGTCGATCAGTGGACGACGCTGCTGCGCGCGCGGGCCATCGAGAACACCATGTACGTCGCCGCCTCGGACCAGGCCGCCCCGCGCGGCTCGGGCGCGTCCACGATCATCTCGCCCAGCGGCGCGGTACTGGCCGAGCTCGGCGATCAGCCGGGCATCGCGACGGCGCGCGTCGATCTGGATCACCTGCGCGAGGTGCGCACCACGAATCCGAGTCTGGCCCTGCGCCGCTTCGGGATTCGCGAAGCGTAGAACCCTCGCCGGGAGAATTCGCACACGTACACGGACCGCCGCCCGGTTCGTCGCGCGGCCCGAGGTCGTCGCCCGGCAGCGATATCGCCCGGCGAGATCCTCGTGCGCGGCGGTGCCGCAGCGGGATATGCGCGAGGCTCCGCTGGAAAACACGGGCCGTGCACGGGTACCGCGGCGTTCGCTCCCGGACCGGGTCGGCCCGGCGCACCTAGACTGGACGGTAATGACCTATCCGGATCGAGGGGCCGCCGGGCGGGCACTGGGCGGGGTGCTCGTGCGGTTGCGCACGGCGGATCCGCTGCTGCTGGGGTTGCCGCGCGGCGGGGTTCCGGTGGCGGCGGCCATGCGCCGCATCATCGGCGGGGATCTGGACGTGCTGCTGGTGCGCAAGCTCGGGGTGCCGTGGCAGCCCGAGCTCGCGGCGGGCGCGATCGGCGAGGACGGGGTGCGGGTGCTCAACGCCGACGTGCTGCGCCACACCGGGGTCACCCCCGAACAGATCGCCGAGGTCGAGGCGCTCGAACGCGCGGAACTCGAACGCCGGCGGGCGCTGCTGCGGCCGACGCCGCCCATTCCGCTGAAGGACCGCACGGTGGTGATCGTCGACGACGGCATGGCGACCGGCGCGACGGTCGCGGCCGCCTGCGAGGTCGCCCGCCTGCACGAGCCCCGCCACCTGCTGGTCGCGGTCCCCGTCTCGTCCTGGGAAGCGCTGCAGCGCATTCGGGCGCTGGCCGACGAGGTGATCTGCCCGCTGGTCCCCCGCGAACTCGGCGGCGTCGGCGCGGTCTACGACGATTTCCACCAGCTGACCGACGAGGAGGTCGTCGCGCTGCTGTACCCGGCCGGCTAGCGCGGGCTACTCGATTTCGGTGATGCCCGCGCGGTGGCGCTGGGCCAGGTCGGCGTAGTACGACGGGTTGATCTTGACCCACATTTCGGCCTGTGTACCGGCGATCGGGCGTTTGACCTCGGCGGGCGCGCCCGCGGCGAGGACGCCGTCCGGGATCTCCTGGCCGGGCTGCACCAGGGAGTGGGCGGCGATCATGGTGCCGCTGCCGATCTTGGCGCCGTCCAGCACCGTGCTGGCGTTGCCCACGATGGACTCCGCGCCCAGGGTCGCGCCGTGGAACACCACCGCGTGCGCCAGCGTCGCACCCGGCCCGATCTCGACGGTCACCTCCGGCGGCACGTGGATCACCGCGTTGTCCTGCACGTTCGCCCGTTCGCGAATGATGATGGGCGCGAGGTCGGCTCGCAGCACCGCCCCGTACCAGATCGAGGCGCCCGCCTCGACCCGGACGTCGCCGATGAGGGTCGCCGTGGGCGCGATGAAGGCCGTCGGGTCGATCGTGGGCCGCTTGCCTTCGAATTCGTAGAGTGGCACGCCTGCCAACGTAAACCCTTGCCCCCGCGAACGGTTCGGGATGGCCGCGCCGCGCCGCGAATTCGCGCGTGGGAAGGCTGGGACTCGGTCAGTGGAGCTGGGGCAAGGCGGCCACCCAGGCGGCGATATCGGCGGCGACCTCGGCTTGGACGGGCTCGTGGAGCAGGTCGTGGCCGGCGTCCGGGTACTCGCGGTACTCGGCTCCGGGTTGGCGGCGCACCCAGGCGCGGACGGCGTCGACGGGGGCGCGGCGGTCGTCCACGCCGTGCACCACCAGTGCCGGAAGCCGGGGCGGGAGTTGGGGTTCCGTGCCGGGTGTGGACGCCGGCGCGGCGGAACCGGGGCGGGCGGGCGGCGGCGGGGCGGAACCGGCCGCCGGGGCGGGGCGGGCCGACTGCGGCGGGGCGCCGTGCAGGACGGTTCGCGGGGTGCCGCACAGGATCAGCGCGGCGAGCGGGGGCGGAGCCGGGTGCGGGGGCACCAGGGCGGGAACCGCACCGACTGTCGCGAGGGCGGTGGCGGCGCCGAGCGAGTGGCCCATCAGCACAAGGGGGGTTGGCGGGATCAAGGCGAGGAAAGCGTGTGCGTCTCCGGCCAATTCGGTCAGGGTGCCGGGGTGGGCCGGGTCGCCTTCGCTGAGGCCGTGACCCGCGGTATCCAGGGTCCACAGGTCGATGCGCGCGGCGTTCAGGACGCGCGCGAAACGGTGGTAATGGCCGCTGTGCTGGCCGATTCCGGGTAACAGGGCCACGCTCGCGACGGCGTCGGCGGCGGGCCAGTGGCGGTGGTGCAGCCGCCCGCGGGGGCCATCGAAGAACGGCATCCGGCGATTGTCGCAAATGCCGGGACAGCCGGATTCAGCCGCCTGACCGGGGCGGCGCGCGGGTGCGCGCCCGCTTCGTAATGCCGGGCGACACGCCGAGACGGGCTGTAGGGTTCTCCGCGTCCGGCCGGGCCGGCAGCACGCATCCAGTCATTACGCAGTGACGCGACTCGGCACGCACAGGCGCGTGCGGCAGGCGCGGTCGCCGGCGCAACGGCACAGGAGGGCCGCGATTGATTCTGTTCGGTGATCGTGTCGTGTGCAGCACCTCGGATCTGGTGTCAGCGGCGCGTTGTGAGTTCGCGCTGCTGCGCGCCCTCGACGCCGAACTGGGGCAGGTGCCGCGGATCGCCGATCCGGCCGCCGCCGATCCGGCCCGCGATCCGGCCGTGGCGGACCGGCTCGCCGATCTCCGGGATCGGTTCGGCGCGAGCGTGGTCCGCGTCCGCGGCCCGCTGGACGCGCCCGATCGAACGGCGACCCCCGCGGACCTCACCGCCGCGCACGAACAGACCCGCGCCGCCCTGCACGACAGAGCCGACGTGGTGGCCGATGCCGTCCTGTTCGACGGGTCCTTCGTGACCCGCTGCGATTTCCTGCTGCGCGACACCGCGTCCGGCGACCCCGGCTACATCCCGGCCGCGGTCGCCACCGCCGCGACCCGGATGACCGCGCTGCTGCGCCTGTCCGCCACCGCGGAGGCGCTGCGCGACATCGGTTTCCGGCCCCGCCCGCACGCGCACCTGTGGGTGGACGGCGTACCCGTCACCGCGCCCCTGGCCGAGATGGCCCTCGTGCACGCGGCCCGCCGCCGGCGGCTCGACCTCATCCTGGACATCAAACTCGGCGAACTGCTCCCCGTGCAGTGGGGCGACCGCCGCTTCCTGGCCTGCGGCCGCTGCGCCGTCTGCACCACCGAACTCCATGCCCAGCGCGATCTCTGGCTGGTCGCGGGCATGCGCGCCACCACCCACGCCCAGCTCCGCGACGCCGGGATCACCACGATCGAGCGCCTGGCCGCCGCCGACGACACCGTCACCGGCGTCCCCGCCCCCGCCTTCACCGCGCTGCGCCGCCAGGCCGAACTCCAGCTGCACCGCGAGCGCAGCGCCCACCCGACCCACACCCTGCTGTCCGCCGCAGCCCTGGCCGCCCTCCCCCCGCCGACCCCGGGCGATCTGTTCCTGACCGTCGCCCCGGCGCTCGGTGTAGCCGAATCCCATACTCGGGCGGCGGAATACCATCTCGCGCCCAGTTCCGGCCCGGGCATCCCGGGCTCCGATCCGTTCGCCCCTAGCGACAAACGATTCGACCCGCACCGGGCCGGACCCGGCCGCGCCGCGCCGCGCTGGAACACCGCACACGGCCCGGTGATGGACGGATTCGGCGACCCGATCGCATCGCCCCCGATCCACACGGCAGTCGAGCACGGTGTGCTCGGCCGGTCGCCCGAGATCCGCTTCGCACCGGGCGATCTCATCGTGCGCGTCTGTACCGTGGCCGTGCCGGGGTATCTCGGGGCGGCCGTCGAACCCCCCGGGAACCTCGCCGCGCACTCGGCGCGCGCCCGGGCCGACTACGCGGCGCAGTGGGGCGCGGGCAACCGGGTCTTCGAACTTCTCGCCGGCGGCGGAACAGGCGGAGCCGGGGGAACATTCGAGGCTGGCGCTCCGCACCCGGGAGCCGGAGCACTGGCCACCGCCGCGTGGCACCCGGTCATGTTCGCACCGGGTCATGCGCCGGTATCCGTGCGCTCCTTCGTGATTCGGCGCTCGGTCACCGATCCGGAGGACGACGGTCTCGCGCTGCTGGCGTTCCTCGAGGAATGCCAGGCCCGCCATCCGGACCTGCGCATCCACCACTACCGCACGGCGCTGCGCCCGCTGCTGAGCGAACTCGGCGAACGCCGGACCGACGGCGAGGACGCGGCCGCGGAACTGCTGCCCGCCGTGGTGGATCTGTACCCGATCGTGCGGGCGGCGATGATCGTCGGGGCGCGCTCCTACGATCTGAGCGAGCTGCCGCCGAATCGCGCGGCGCACGACCACATCCGTTCCGGCGACCCGTATTTCACGCATCCGGGTGACGCCGGCCGCGGCCGTCCCGGCGATCCGGCCGCGAACGCGGGGATGGCCCACGGCCCCGACGAATCACACGAACTTCAAGAAGACCCCGAAGCCGTACTGCGCCTGCGGGATTGGCTGGCGGAACTGGCCGCCGAGCACGGGGTCCCGCCCGCGCGCCGCCTGTCGTACGACTACTGGGAGAGCGGGCCGGACGAAGTCGAGGCCGCGCTGCGGGAGTTCGCCGACAGCGGGCACCCCGACCACCGGGACATCGCGCAGGTGGCGGCCGCGTATACCGCTGCCGCACTGGGGTATCACCGGCGCGAACGGCGGCCGCTGCGCTGGGCGCACGAGGATCGGCTCGATCACCCGGTGGAGGAATGGGCCGAGACCCCCGGGGTACTCATCGCCGATCAGGGCACCGTCGACACCGACTGGCACGGCACCGGGCACCAACCCCTGCGCCGCTACCTCACGCTCACCGGGCGACTCGGCACCGGCAACGCGCCGCCCCCGGGCACCCCGGTGCTGACCCTCTACGACCGGCCCGCGCCCGGGATGCGCACCGCGCCGGGCCGCCGCGCGTTCGCGTACGCCACGGTGCTCGGCGGCGTGCCCGCGGCGAACTTCGAGGACGTGATCCGGGTGGTGGAACTGCTGCCCGAGGACTGCGCGCCCTACACCGAGTTGCCGTCCGCGATCGTCCCCCGCCCGCCCGGCCGGGACGAACACCTCGAGGACGTGCTCGAGGACGTCGCGCACCAGCTCCTGGTGGCGCTGCCCGACGTGCCCGCGAACGCGGTGTTCGACCTGCTGTGCCGCCGCCCGCCCCGGCTGCGCGGCGGCGGCCCGCTGCCGGAGGTGTTCGGCGACCACGCGTCCGCGGTCACCGCCGCCATCCTCGAACTCGACAACTCCTACGTCGCGGTCCAGGGCCCGCCCGGCACCGGCAAGACCGACACCGTGGCGCGCGTGCTGGAGAGACTCGTCACCCGGTACCGATGGCGCGTGGGGGTGATGGCACGGGCGCACCCGGTGGTGGAGCACGTGCTCGACGCGGTGGTGCGCGAGGGCATCCTGCCCGAACTGGTCGGCAAGACCGACGCGCGCTCGGTCGCCTCGGAATGGCTGCACATCGAGGCCGCGCACTACACCCGGTTCCTGGACAACGCGGTCAACGGCTGCGTGGTGGGCGGCCTGACCCGCGATTTCACCGAACCCGGGCGCATTCCGTGCGACCGGCTCGATCTGCTGGTCATCGTGGACGCGGGCCGGCTCCCGCTGGCCGAGGCGGTCGCGGTGGCGGCCGGTGCCGCCAACCTGCTGCTGGTGGGCGATCTCGCGCCCGCCGCCGGGCACGGCGTGCATCCCGAACCGGTGGGCGACTCCGTGCTCGGCCGCGTGGTCGGACCGCATCGCACGCTCCCCGCCGCCTACGGCTACTTCCTCGACCGCACCTGGCGCATGCATCCGCGCATGTCCGGCCCGGTGTCCCGGCTGCGCTACGACAACCGGCTGCGCTCGAACGAAACCGTCACCCTGGCAAGAGAACTCGACGGCGTCGCGCCCGGCGTGCGAACGGTGACGGTCGAACATCACGGCAACAGCACCGAATCCGCCGAAGAGGCGCGGGAGATCGTGCGCCAGGTACGCACCCTGCTCGGGCTGCCGTGGCAGACCGCCGCGGGCACCCGCCGCCTGCACCCGCACGACATTCTGGTCGTCGCGCCCTATCACGCCCAGGTCGCGCGCATCCGAACCCTGTTGTCCCGCGCCAGGATCGAGGACGTCCTGGTCGGCACGGCCGATCACTTCCAGGGGCGCGAGGCGGCGGTGGTGCTGGTCTCCATGACCACCTCCGCCCCGGGGGACGCGCCCCGCGGCGTCGGCGCGCTGGTCTCGCGGCACTGGGTCACCGGGGCCATCTCCCGGGCCATGTGGTCGGCGATCATCGTCCGGTCACCGCTGCTGACCGAATTCCTGCCCGCCACCGAGGCCGAACTCTCCGATCTGGCGGCGGTGCTCCAGGTGGACCGGCTGTGAACGCCGGCGGCGGAACGCGGTGCGACGGCGGCACTCAGCCGAAGCACTGCCCTTCGCCGCGATAGGTCGGCACCGTCGTGCGCTGCCCGTCGCTGACGAGCTGCACGGCGGTGAACCGCTCGCACAGCTCACCGGCCTTGGCGTGCCGGAACCAGACGCGATCACCGATGCCGAGACCGTCCGCGCCGGTGAGCGGGGTCTGCACCTCGCCCGCGCCCTCGGTGCCGATCAGCCCCAATCCCAAGGGCCACACCGGCTTCGGCACCCGCGAGGCCCCGGCGGGGCCCGAGGCGATGTAGCCGCCGGAGTAGGCCGTGGCGATGCCCTCGGCCGGGTGCCGCAGCACCGGCAGCGCGAAGTACATGGCCGGCCGGGGTGCGAGGTTGCGGTAGCCGTCGAACAGGGTCGGCAGGTAGAGCCCCGACCCCGCGGTCACCTCGGTGACACCGGGCTCCTGAATGCTGACCTCGATGGATCCGGTGCCGCCGCTGTTCACGATCTCCAGCTCGCCGACCTCGGCCCGGACCGCGTCCAGCACCTTCCGGCGCCGCCGCAGGATCTCCATGGCCGAGAGCTTCTTCACCAGGCGCACAGCGGGATTGGTGTCGGGCAGCCCGGCGATCTGGGCCTCGTAGGTCATGACGCCGACCACCCGGAACCCGCGCCGCTTCGCCGCCGCGGCCACGCGCGCGGCCTGCTCGGGTTCGCGCAGCGGCGAGCGCCGCACGCCCAGGTGCAGCGGCCCGATGCGCAGGGAGGCGTCCACGTCCAGGCAGATCCGGGGCGCGGGCTGGTCGCCGATGACGGCGCGAATGAAGTCGAGCTGATCGAGATCGTCGATCATGAGGGTGATGGAGTCGAGCAGCACCGGATCGGCGGCGAGTTCGCGCAGCGCGCCCCGGTCGACGCTGGGGTAGCCGAGCAGGATGTCCCGCGCGCCCTGGCGGGCGAGCCAAATCGCTTCGGCGAGTGAATATCCCATGATTCCGGCGAAGCCACCGGAGCGGGTGAGATCGCTGCCGAGCACCTCTTCCAGCACGGCGCGGCAGCGCACTGATTTGCTGGCCACTCGAATCGGCACCCCGCGGGCGCGGCGCACGAGATCGGCGGCGTTGGCCCGCAGCGCGGCCATGTCGACGGCGGCCAGCGGCGGGTCGAGATCCTCGGTGGCCGCGTGCAGCCCCGGGATCGGAGACGGTTGGGTCACCACTTCATTCGATCACGAAACTGGTCACACGTCCAGTATCTCGGCGAACTCGCGCCGCGTCCCTACTCAGAGATCGACGGCCTTGGTCGACATGTAGGAGACGAGATCGTCGAGCACCACCAGCGCCGTCTCGTCGTCGCAGTCGGAGAGCCACCGCAGGACCATGCCCTGTATCACCGCCACCAGGTAGGCCGCCACCGCGTCGACCGGCTCGAGCCACTGGGTACCCGAGCGCTGGGCGCAGAGTTCCAGGAAGTCGGTCACCGCCGCGTCCATGTTCTGGAACATGGCCGAAGCGACCGGATCCGGCACACAGACCGACTGACCACCCTCCCAGCGCTGGCGCAGGATCGCCAGCGTGGCCTCGTACGACTTGATCTGCCGGTCGGGGCTGGACTTCAGGATCGGCCACAGCGTGCTGATCCCGGCATGCAGGAGCACCCGCAGCGCACGATTACCACTGAAGTCGAGCGACGCGGCGGCTTTCTCGATGGCCTCGGTCATGGCCGGACGAAGTCCGACCTGGGTGATTTCTCCACTAGCGCTCAACGACGACTCCCTATGGCGAAAAGAACTCGCGCACCTCGCCTGCGCGGCTGCCTCAACGGGTGACAGATCAGCATTGATCCCGAGCTGCACCTCGGTGGACCCGTTCAACAGGTATCGATGCTACGTCGTTTTCTGGGTTCGCGACCAGCTTTGATAGCCGATTTCGTACCGGAAGATTGTTTTGTTACCTAATCGGGACGCGCCCGCGATCGAATGGGAATGGCCGAAATTCCCGGATCGCCCGGTAAACCAGGCATTAGTACCGCTAGGTATTTTACGGACACCGCGTGCCCGGAAGATAGCCACTGTGGGTCAGGGCACAGTGACGCACCGGCGCAACGCGCCGGTCACCACCTGGAATTCACTTCCACCCATCGGGTTCGCCCTCCCCCACGCCCACGCTCACCGATAGCCTGAGCGGGTGACTTCTGCGCGCCACGACCCGTTCCTGATCACCGGCACCTTCAACTTCCGCGACGTGGGCGGCGCCCGCACCGCCGCCGGAGCCCGCGTCCGAGACGGGATCCTGCTGCGGTCGGCCCAGCTCAGCGGACTCGACGACCAGGGCCGGACCCGCCTGCTCGACCTCGGCGTCACCGACGTGCACGACCTGCGCGGCTTCGCCGAGATCGACCACATCGGCCACGACGCCCTGCCCGATCAGGTGCGCCTGCACGTCACCCCGTTCGATTCCCAGATCAGCCTGACCCCGCCGCACGAGGCGCGGGCGCACGCCACCGCCTCCAACCACATGCTCGAGGTGTACCGCACCTTCCCCGCCATGCCCGAGGCGCACGTGGCCATCCGGACCCTGGCCGAATCGACCCTCGCCGGCACCGCGCTGGTGCACTGCGCCGCGGGCAAGGACCGCACCGGCTGGGCCATCGCGACCCTGCTGCGCGCGGTCGACGTCACCGAGGACGACGTCTACGGCGACTACCTGCTCAGCAACGACGCCGTGCCGACCCTGCGCGCGATCATGACCGAAGGCTCGAACGAGGAACTCTCCGACGACCTGCTCGGCGTCAAGCCCGAGTACCTGGCCTCGGCCACGGACTCGATGAACGCCATGTACGGGGACCTGGACGGCTACCTCGCCGAGGTGGGCATCACCCCGGAACAGCGCACCGCGCTGCGCGCGCGCTTCATCGAGTAACCGGCCACGCGGGCGACCAGCGCTCGGCCCGCGAGGCGGCCGGAATCGCGTTCGAGGGAACGCGCGACGGGGTTCGAGGGCGGCCGATCGGCGTATTACCGGGCTACCGGCGGCGATCGGCGCACCGGATCGAACCGGCGCGCACCGGGCCGCGCTCAGGCAACCGGCGCGCGGCGGACCAGGCCGGTGGGATCGATGGTGACGTGGTTGCCGGTGTGGAACCACGAGCCGGTGAACCGAGACTCGGTGGTCTCGGGGTCGTTCCAGTAGCGCGGGGCGATATTGGGCCCGCGACAGAGCAATTCGCCGCGGCCGGTGGCGGCGGCGGGGCCGAAGAGAGCGAGTTCGGTTCCGCCGAAGGCGAATCCGAGTGCGTCACGGGCCGCCGGTGCGTCCCGGGCCGCGGAGGCGTCGTCGCGAGCCAGGCCGATGCCACTGGTCTCGGTGGCGCCCCACACCGACCACTGGCGGGCGGCGGGAAACACCTCGCGCAGGCAATCCGAGACCGTCTCGGCCGCACCCGGTTCCACCGCGGCGAGTTCGGCGCGATGGCCCGCGCTGCACACCTTGCGGACACCCTCCACACGCACGCCCGCCAACTCCGGCAGCAGCCCCGCGAAAATTCGCGGCGTGGCCGCCACCATGTCTATTCGCTCCGCGACAAGGGTTTCGGCGATCGCGGCCGGATCCGGCGCCAGCACCACCGTGCCGCCGACGGCGAAGGTCGGGAGCAGTTGATCGACACAGCCGCTCGCGTGCGCCAGCGGCAGCAGCACCAGGTTGCGCAGCCCCTCGGTGGGTAGCTCCAGCGCCCCGACCACCGAGCGGATCGCGGACAGCAGATTCTCGTTGGTGAGTTCCACCCCGCGCGGACCGGCCGGCGATCCGGGGCTGGTGTAGCAGAGCAGGGCCAGCTCACCCAGGGACGCGCCGTCGTCGATGAAGGCGGCGGCATCGGGCAGGGCCGCGCGGTATCCGCTCGCGCTGCCGCCGCCGTCCAGGATGTAGTCGGCGCTGGCATCGTGAATCACCTTGTCCGCCAGCGCGTCCGGTAGGCGGTCGTGCACGAGCACCGGCACCGCGCCGGACAGCAGCGCGCCCAGGAACGCCTGCACCCAGCGCACGCCCACCGGCATGCGGACCGCCACCCGATCGCCGTAGCCGATCCCGTGCTCCTGCAAACCGCCGGCTATGCGCGAGGCGGAGTACCAGAGTTCGCGGTAGGTGAGCCGCGGGCCCCCGATCTCGACGACCGCCTCGCGCGCGGCGAAGGTGTGCACCTGAATATCCAGTAACTCGGTGAGTGCTGGATTG
Organism: Nocardia sp. NPDC055321; assembly: GCF_053645575.1. Classification (NCBI taxonomy): domain Bacteria; kingdom Bacillati; phylum Actinomycetota; class Actinomycetes; order Mycobacteriales; family Nocardiaceae; genus Nocardia; species Nocardia sp. NPDC055321. Next base: position 322,652 of record NZ_JBSHMS010000007.1, on the reverse strand, counting down.
AGGTTTCCATAACGCAGGACGCCATCGGCTCCGCGCGCAAGAGGGTTGTCGCACCGGGCATTTCGCGAGTGCGGGTATTCCACCAGTAGCTGCGACATAGGTCCCTCCGAGCGCCTTGTGGCCAGCAGGCACCAGTGACTATATGATGCAGATCACAGCTACGGGCGGATTGCGCCGTCTTTGCGGCTAGTTGCCCGTGTCCGAGGCTCCCCCGATCCGGTTCCCACGCGCCCGGCACACCCCCGCACCACCCGGCCCGGAACCCGGGCGCGGACGGCGGCGAGGGGAACTACTCGCCCGTGTACGTGGCCTTGCCCGGCCCCACATCCAGGAAGCTGCGCACGGCGTTCTTCAGGTCCGAGGTGGCGAACAGCGCGCCCGAGATCTCCGGCGTCACCGAATCCGCGTGCGCCACACCGCCCGAACGCCAGGCGCCGATGATCTCCTTGGTCGCGGCGTGCGCCCGGGTCGGACCCTCGGCCAAGCGCGCCAGCAGGGCACGGGCCGCGGCGTCGACGTCCTCGTGCACGGCGTTGACCACGCCCCAGTCCGCCATGGTGGCCGCGTCGTACAGGTCACCGGTCATCACGAACTCGCGGGCGCGGCCCGAACCGGCACGCTCGGCCAGGCGCTGCGGACCGCCCATCGACGGGGTCAGGCCGACCACGGTCTCCACCAGACCGAACTTGGCCTTCGGCGCGGCCAGGATGATGTCGCAGGCCAGCGCGATCTCGAAGGCGGCGGTCAGGGTCAGACCGTGCGCGGCGAACACCACCGGGCACGGCAGCGCCTCGATCGGGTGGATGACCCGCGCGAACAGGGTCTGCCACAGCTGCGCGCCCTCCTCGGTGGTGAGCCCGTCGAACACGTGCACGTCCACCCCGCCCGAGACCAGCTTGCCCTCCGCGCGCAGCAGCAGCGCCCGCGGCGGATCGGCGGCCAGCTCCTCGAAGTCGGCGGCGAGCGCGTCCAGCAGCGCCTTGTCGAACAGATTCAGCGGCGGATGCGCGACGGTGATGATCGCGGCCTGCGCACCCCCCGCGGTGACGATGCGTTCCAGACGGGTGGGCTTCGAGTCAGTCATGGTCCCGAATCTACGACACGGTCTCTGCCAGACTGGATCGCGTGACCACCTCGGAATCGGAGAACGGGACCTACGTCGAAGCGGGCGGGTTCAAGCGGGACACGAACTACATCACCACCCGGATCACCGCCGACGGGCGCGAGGGCTACCCGGTCGAGGCCGGGCGCTATCGCCTGGTCGCGGCCCGGGCCTGCCCGTGGGCCAACCGCACGCTGATCGTGCGGCGGCTGCTCGGCCTGGAGTCGGCGCTGTCGGCCGGCATGCCGGGCCCGACCCACGACAAACGCAGCTGGACCTTCGATCTCGACCCCGGCGGGGTGGATCCGGTGCTCGGCATCCACTTCCTGCGCGACGCCTACTTGGCCCGCTTCCCCGACTATCCGCGCGGCATCACCGTGCCCGCGATCGTGGAGATCGCCACCGGGCAGGTCGTCACCAACGACTACGCGCAGATCACCCTCGACTTCTCCACCGAGTGGACCGAGTTCCACCGGCCCGGCGCCCCGCAGCTGTACCCGAAGGACCTGCGCGAGGAGATCGACACCGTCAACAAGCGGGTGTACACCGAGGTCAACAACGGGGTGTACCGCTGCGGGTTCGCCGGTGATCAGGACGCCTACGACGCGGCCTACGACCGGCTGTTCACCGCCCTGGACTGGCTGTCCGAACGCCTGGCCGGCCAGCGATACCTGGTGGGCGACACCATCACCGAGGCCGACGTGCGCCTGTTCACCACCCTCGCGCGCTTCGATCCGGTGTACCACGGGCACTTCAAGTGCAATCGGCAGAAGCTGACCGAGATGGACGTGCTGTGGGCCTACGCCCGCGATCTGTTCCAGACCCCGGGCTTCGGCGACACCATCGACTTCACACAGATCAAAGAGCACTACTACGTGGTGCACACGGACATCAATCCCACGCGGGTCGTGCCCAAGGGCCCCGACCTGGCCAACTGGCTCACCCCGCACGGCCGGGAAGCGCTGGGCGGCAACCCCTTCGGCGACGGCACCCCGCCCCCGCCGCCACAGCCCGGCGACGTGGTCCCGGCCGCGCACTCGGCGTAGCGCCTCGACGGCCGGAGTTCACCGGCCGGACCGATGGTCGGTCGGCCTGGCAGTCGATCGGCCCGGCGGTCGATCGGGCCGGCAGTCAACCGGGCCCGGCAGTCGGTCAGCTCGCGGTCGGCCGGCCCGGCGGCGGGCATTCCGAGCACCGGTGCCGGGATACCTGGCCCGGCAGGCGACCCTACTCCCCCGCGTAGTCGCCGAAGCTCCAGTACACGCCCTCGGGATCGCGGCAGGTGAAACCGCGTGACTCGTAATCGGTTTCGTCGCGCAACTCGCGGACGATCGTCGCGCCCGCCGCGACCGCGCGGGCGTACAGCGCGTCCGGCTCGGCGGTCACGATGTAGATCGCGCCGATCCCGGCGGGCTGCTCGCTCAGGGTCGAGCCCGCGCGCACCGAGCCGAGCATGATGCCGCCGCCGCCCGGGTAGCGCAGCTCGGCGTGCTCGACGACGTCGCCGGAGCCGTGCCGGGCGGTGCATTCGAACCCGAAGGCGTTCTCCAGGAACGTGATCGCGGCGCCGGCGTCCCGATAGATCAGGGCGGGCCAGATGGTGGTCAGGGTCTTGGTGGTTGCCGATTCGCTCATGGCTCTAGCCTGTCGCCCCGGCCCCCTGATGGTCTTGGACGAATGGGAACTCCTCGCGTTCGCGCCACACCGAGGGCGGCAATCCGGCCAGCTCACGCCATTCGCGGGCCATGTGAGCCTGGTCGTAGTAGCCGGTCAGCGCCGCGATCTCGGCGAGCGGGGGCGGATCGGGCAGCCGCAGCAGCCGGTGCGAGCGCTCGAAGCGGGCCAGGCGCACCGCGTCCTTGGGGGTGATGCCGAACTCGGCGGCGAACCTGCCGCTCAGATGCCTACGGCTCCAGCCGATCTCGTCGGCGACCGCGGCCACCCGCACGCCGGGATCCGCGCCCGATAGCAGATCCCAGGCGCGCGCGAGCTCGGGATCCCAGCGCACCGGCCGCATCCGGCGCAGCAGGATCTCGTCGAAGATCGCGAAGCGCGCGTTCCAGTCCGCGGTCGCGGCGAGACGTTCGCGCAGTTCCCCGGCCTCGCCGCCGAGCAACGCGTCCAGCTCGACCATCCAGGAACCCAGCGCGGCGGTGGGAACGCCGAGCAGCGCGCGGCAGCCGCGCGGGGTCAGCGTGAGCTGGACGCCGTGCTGATACCCCGAATGCGCGATGACCACCGGCCGGACCGTGAGCCCGCTGGCCAGGGTCTCCCAGCTGCCGCCCGGTTGCTCGGGATGAGCGGTGACCGGAATCCGCAGCGGCTCGTCGAGAGTGACGATCACGGTCAGGCCCGGACCGGGCATTCCCACGTGAACGCCTGGTTCGAATCCGCGCAAAAGGTAACCCTCGTAACCGAGGACATACTCGCGCAGGCGCGGATCGGGTACACCGCTCGCGCCCTCCGACACACCGGACACCTCCCCACCGTAGGCGGGTCCGGTGCGAACGCGCGGGGCGGAACCGGCTTCTCTCGCGGTTCGTTGTCCGATTGCCATAGAGTTTCGGTCGGAGGACCGCACGAAGAAGGGGATCGCGATGTACAAGACCGGGCTCGAGCGGGCGGTTGTCTCCCTGCTCGACAATGGGGCGCAGGTACAGGCTCCCGCCGTCGCCAAATACGTGGAGAAGCTGCGGCGCAGCCACCCCGACGAATCCCCGGCGCAGATCATCGCCCGTATCGAGAAGCTGTACCTGACCACCGTCACCGGCAGCGGCACCGCGGTCGGCGCGACCGCGGCGGTCCCCGGCGTCGGCACCGTCGCCTCGATCGCGGCCATGAGCGCGGAGACCGCGTTCTTCATGGAGGCCTCGGCCGTCTACACCCTGGCCGTGGCGGCCGTGCACGGCGTGGCGCCCGAGGACAAGGAACGCCGCCGCGCGCTCGTGCTCGCGGTCGTGCTGGGCGACAGCGGCATGGCGATCGTGCAGAAGAGCGTCGGCCACTCCGCCAAGAACTGGGGCAACCTGCTGGCCAACAAGATCCCCGGACTCAGCGCCATGAACGACTCGCTGCTCAAGCGTTTCATGGTGCAGTTCCTGGCCAAGCGCAGCGCGCTCATGCTCGGCAAGGTGATCCCCGCCGGAATCGGCGCCGTCATCGGCGGTTTCGGCAACCGCGCCCTGGGCCACAATCTGATCGACAACTCGCGCAAGGCTTTCGGACCGCCGCCGCGGGTCTGGCCGCAACTGCTCGTCATCGACGCCGATCCGCTGCCCGCCGTGGAAGCCGCGCCGAAGAAACTCCAGAAGTGAGCCAGGCGCGCCCGCTCGCCTTCGCCGCCGCCGGGCTGAGCCGGAGCTTCGGCTCGGCCCTCGTGGTGGACGGGGTCAGTTTCGTGGTGCCCGCCGGGACGATCGCCGCGCTGGTCGGGCCGGCCGGCGCGGGCAAGTCGACCGTGCTGCGCATGCTGCTCGGCCAGGTGCGCCCGAGCGCGGGCACCGCGAGCGTCGGCGGACCCGGCTCGGGGGTGCGGCGCGGCCGCCAGCCCGTCGGGGCCGTGCTCACCCCGCGCGGACTGCATCCGGCCCGGACCGTGCGCGCGCAGCTGCGGGTATTCGCCGCTGCCGCGGGCGTTTCCGACGATCGGGTGGACGCCCTGCTCGCCCTGACCCGGCTCGACGCCGTGGCCGGGGAACGGATTTCGACACAGTCGCCGGGTGCGCAGACGCGGCTGGCGCTGGCCGTGGCCCTGCTGGGGGATCCCCCGCTGCTGGTGCTGGACGAGCCGCTGCAGGGCCTGGACCTGTCCGAATGCGCCTGGCTCTTCGAGTATCTGCAGGCGCACGCCCGGCGCGGCGGCACGGTACTGCTGACCTCGCGCACCCTGAGCACCGTGGTACCGGTGGCGGACGAGCTGATCGTGCTCGATCACGGCAAGATCACCTATCAGGGCAGCCCGGCCCGCCTGCGGCGCAGCCATCCGGATCGGTTGCTGGTCAAGGCCTCCAGCCCCATCGCGCTGGCCACCACCCTGGCCGCCCAGGGCTTTACCGACGCGGTCATGCGCCCCGACGGCCGCCTGGCGATCGCCGAAGTGACTCTCGCCCAACTGGAATCGGCCGCCTCCCAGGCCCGCGTCCAGCTGACCGAGATCACCCCCGAACACATCCACCCGGACCAGGTCCTGGCCACCCTGACCCGGTCGGCCCCCGCCCCCTACCCGACCCCCGCCGCCTACGGCATGCCGCGTTGACCACGAATCCCCAGCCCGCCCCGCGACCCACGGCGACCAGTGGCGAGCCCGAATGCCCACCCCCGCAACGGGTCTCCCCGTCTCGACCCCATCCCGCGCACCACATCGCGATCGGAGTTCGAGGCGCGTGCCCGCACCCGGTCGGCAGCTCGCATCCCGACGCGGCTCGGACCGCAGCGGGCGGCAGGGTTGCCGCCTTCCTCGGCGCGGACGGCTCGACCCACGGGGACCGCGCCGGCCTCACCCACGCGGACTCCAGCCGGACCGCGATCAGCGGTTGCCGCCGCTCATCCGTGCCCGCGGGCGCCCGTTCGCCACGAAAGGACTTTCGATGATCCGCATCGCTGTGCCGGAACCAGTAGTGCGGGCGGCGCGCTCGGAGGCACGCAAGGCCGGGTCGCTGCGGGTGAATCAGGCGCTGGGCGGACTGATTCCGCTGCTCGCGGTGCTGGCGTTCGCCACGCTGGGGCTGGTCCTGGACAAGCTGCCGTCCGACGACGAGGACCGGATCCTCTCGGACGCGGGCTGGCCCGGGCTGTTCGCCGCCCTCGCCATGGTGACCGCGGTCCTGGCGGCCGGGGTGTTCGGCGCGCTGTCCGCGGGCGCGGAGTACCGGTACGGATCGCTCGCGGTGAGCGCGCTGTACACCCGCGACCGCAACGTGCTGCTCGGGGCGAAAGCCGCCGTGGTGGCGGCGATCTCGCTGGCGACCGTCCTGCTCGCCGAAGCCCTCGGGGTGGGCGCGCTGCTGCTGTTCGGCCGGGACCGGGTGCAGATCGGGGCCTGGCTGTTCGCCGTCCTGGCCGGGGTGGCGCTGGCCGCGGTGTGCTGGTCGGTACTCGGCACGGCCCTGGGCTTCCTGCTGCGCTCCCCCGTGCGCGCGCTGGCGATCGGGCTGGCCGTGGTGCTCCTGGAACCCCTGCTGTGGCTCATCGTCCGCGCCGCGGGCATCCCCGCCGTGGCCGCCGTGCTGCCGGTGTCGGCCACCATCGGCGCCATGACCAGCAGCGAGTTCACCGACGGCGGCCTCATCGCCCCGACCCCCGCCGCGATCGTCGTACTGCTGGTCTGGACGGCCGGCGCCGCGGGCGCGGCGTGGTGGTTCACCACCACCCGCGACCTCTGACAACCGCCCCGGCCGCGCTCAGCCGCGATCGGCGAACATCCGCCGCCAGATCTCGTGGTCGGTGCGCGGGCCGCCCGGGGTGTCGCCGCCGTACTTCGCGATGAGGGCGGGCAGGTCGAGCGGAACCGTGGGCGCGGTCATGGCGGACAGTTCCGCCTCGACCGCGGCGTCGGGAACCAGCCAGCAGACCTCGAACTCGATGCCGTCGGGATCGGCGGCGTACAGGGCCTTGGTGGAACCGTGGTCGGACGCGCCGGTCAGGGCGTTCGCCGCCGACAGGGCCGCGCGCACGCGGCCCAGCTCGTCGAGGGTGTCCACCTCCCAGGCCAGGTGGTAGAGACCGACCCGGCCGGCGCGATGCGGCGTCGACGGATCCGGCGACTGGAACAGGCCGAGGTCGTGATCGTTGGCCGAACCGGGGGCCTGCAGGAACGCGCCGCCCGGGAAACCCATCGGCAGCCGGCGGAACCCGAGCACCTCGGCGTAGAACGCGACCGAGCGCTCCACGTCGGAGACGAACAGCACAGCGTGGTTGAGACGCTGGATTGGCATGGGCGCGGCCCCTTTCGAATGGACTGTTCCGTCCAGCCGATCACGCTGACGCCATCGTGCACAAGGCGACGTCCCGACTTCGCACCCGGACACTCGACGGACACTCCACGGACGCGCCGCCGGCGGCCCGCCACGCGGGACAACCCGGGCGTCCGGGAACAAACGGGGGGTGCTCGGATCGTTGAGGAAGCAGATGAGTGTGCGGCGAGTGGATGAGATCGGGGGTGACCCCGTGGTGAGCGCGACGGCCGGGAACGAGCGGACCGACGGCTGGTTGCGGCGGCTGTGGCAGCGGTCCAGGGCGCACCCGTGGGTGCTGGCCGGAATCGGGCTGGCCGTCCTGGTGGGCGCGGTCATCGAGGTGACCGGGCCGCTGCTGGCCAAACGCGCGCTCGACGGCGCCACCGCCGGGAACACCGAGATCATCACCGCCATGGCTGGCCTGCTGGCCCTGCTCGCCGCCGCCCGCTTCCTCACCAGCTTCAGCCGCCGCATGCTCGCCGGCCGCCTGGCCCTGGACGTGCAGCACGAACTGCGCCTGGATCTGCTCGGCGCGCTGCAGCGCCTGGACGGACCGGGCCAGGACGCACTGCGCACCGGACAGGTCGTCTCGCGGTCCATCTCCGATCTCACCCTGGTGCAGGGGCTGCTGGCCATGGGCCCGTGGTCCTCGCTCGCCGCCGTGCAATTCGTGCTCGCGGCCGGGGTCATGCTGTGGCTCTCGCCGCCGCTGGCGCTGACCGCACTGCTGGTGGTCCCGGTGCTCGGGCTGGTGGTCTACCGGGTGCGGCCGCGGCTGTACGCGGCCACCTGGTCCGCGCAGCAGCGCGCAGCCGACCTCGCCCAGCACGTGGAGGAGACTGTCACCGGCGTGCGCGTGGTGAAGGGGTTCGGCCAGGAGGCCCGCATGGTCGACGTGCTCGAGCGGCACGGGCGAGACCTCTACGGGGAACGAATGCGCGCGGCCCGCATCGACTCTCGCTTCGCGCCCACGCTGTCCGCCATCCCGCAGCTCGGCCTGGTCGCGGTCATCGCGGTCGGCGGCGCGCTGGCCCTGCGCGGATCGATCGGCCTGGGCACCTTCCTGGCCTTCAGCGCGTACGTCGGCACCATGACCGCCGCCACCCGCACGATGTCCATGGTCGTGGTGCTGGCCCAGCTGACCCGCGCCGCCGCCGAACGCGTCAACGAGGTCATCGACAGCGCGCCGGAGCAGACCGATCCCGACCACCCGGTCGCGCTGCCGCGCGGGCCGCTCGGCGTCGAGATCGAGGCTCTCACTTTCGGTTTCGCGCCCGACCGCACCGTCCTCGACGGCTTCGACCTGACCATCGCGCCCGGCGAGACCGTGGCGATCATCGGCCCGGCCGGGTCCGGCAAGTCCACCCTCGCCCTGCTCATCCCCCGCTTCTACAGCCCGCGGTCGGGCCGGATCAGCCTGTACGACACCGACTCCCGCGCCGACATCGCCGATCTGCGCGCGACCGACCTGCGGTCGGCCGTCGGCGTCGTCTTCGACGAGGCGTTCCTGCTCTCGGACACCATCTCCGCCAACATCGCCCTGGGCCGCCCCGAGTCCACCGCCGCCGAGATCCGGGCCGCGGCGACCCGGGCCGCCGCCGACGAGTTCATCACCGCCCTCCCCGACGGCTACGACACCGTGGTCGGCGAACGCGGCCTCACCCTGTCCGGCGGCCAGCGCCAGCGCATAGCCCTGGCCCGCGCCCTGCTGACCGACCCCCGCGTCCTCATCCTCGACGACGCCACCTCCGCCGTGGACGCCCTCACCGAGGCCGCGATCTTCGACGCCCTCCCCACCGATCGCCCCCGCACGACCCTGATCCTGGCCCACCGCGAGTCCACCCTGGCCCGCGCCGACCGCGTGATCCGCCTCCCCGAGCCTCCGCCGGCCGCACTCGACCCGGAGACGGCGGTACACGCTGCCCTGAACCCTCCGGCACTCGCGACCGGCCTGTCGTCGCGCACAGACGATGGACCGGCCGCGAATGGTGCAGCGGCCGTACCGGAGTCGACGACGCTGCGCGACGACGTTCCCGCGGAAGTACGTCGTGGTCTGCGCGGGCTGCCGGCCCCGCACGAGCGGCCCGAGATGGACGGCACGGCCCTGCGCGAACCCGACCCCGGGTTCCGGCTGGCGAGCGCGTTGCGGCCGGTGCGGTGGCTGGTGGCGGGCACCATGGCGCTGCTGGCGTTGGAAGCCGTTGTCGGGGTCGGGTTTCCGTCGATCGTGCGGTACGCCATCGACGGTGGTGTGACGCGGCAGGACGGCGGGGCGCTGGTGCTCGCGGCCGGGGCCGGGATCGCGCTGGCCGTCGTGGGCTGGATCGCGGCCTCGACCGCGCTGGTGTGGGGGGCCAAGGCCGGGGAGCGGGTGCTGTTCGGCCTGCGGGTGCGCAGTTACGCGCATCTGCAGCGGCTCGGGCTCGACTACTACGAGCGTGAACTGTCGGGCAAGATCCTCACGCGCATGACGACCGACGTCGACGCGCTCTCCACCTTCCTGCAAACCGGTATGCCCGACGCGCTCGTGAGCCTGCTCATGGTGGCGGGCGTGGCGGTGGCGCTGACCGTCATCGACGCGCGCCTGGCCCTGGTCGTCCTGGTCGCGCTCCCGCCGCTGATGCTGGCCACCTGGGCATTCCGCCGGGCCTCCAACGCGGCCTACAGCGCCTCGCGCGAACACGCCGCGACGGTGAACGGCGACTTCGCCGAGAACGTGGCCGGGTTGCGGGTCGTGCAGGCGCACCGGCACGAGGAGCGCGCCGCGCGCCGCTTCGCCGAGTACTCCGGCCGCTACCGCGACAGCCGGATGCGGGCCCAGCGCGCCATCTCGCTGTTCTTCGCCTTCGTCGGCGGCTGGGCGGACGTGGCGCTGGCCGCGGTGGTGTTCCTGGGCGCGCGGCAGGTCGCCGACGGCGTCACCAGCGCGGGCACCCTGGTCGCGTTCGTGCTCTACCTCGGGCTGCTGTTCGGCCCGGTCCATCAGCTGTCCCAGCTCTTCGACGGATACCAGCAGGCCCGGGTCGGCCTGCGGCGCATCGGCGAACTGCTGCGCACGCCGTCGTCCATCGCCCCCGATCCGGCCGGCGCGGTCACCCCCGAGCACGGGTTGCGCGGCGAGGTCGAGTTCGACCGGGTGCGTTTCCGGTACCCCGGAACCCGCACCGCGGCCCTCGATGGTGTGAGTTTGCGAATCCCCGCCGGATCGAGTCTGGCGCTGGTCGGAGCCACCGGCGCGGGCAAGTCCACGGTCGTGAAACTGCTTGCCCGGCTTTACGACATGCCGCGTGAGGCAAATCACGGTTCGACCACGGCGCTATCGAAGATCGATATAGCGGATTCGCATCACAGCGCCGAAAACGACGAGGAAAACGGCGCTATCAGGGTCGACGGCATCGATATCCGCGACTACGCGCTGGCGGGCTTCCGTTCGCGCCTCGGGGTGGTGCCGCAGGAAGCTCACTTATTCGCCGGCGACATTGCCAGCAACATTGCATTTGGCAAACCTTTTGCGAGTCTTGCGGAGATCGAATCGGCGGCCGCCGCGGTGGGCGCGCTGCCCGCCATCGACGCCCTGCCGCTGCGAATGCGGCAACCGGTGGGCGAACGAGGTCGCGGACTGTCGGCGGGACAGCGGCAGCTGATCGCGCTGGCCCGCGCCGAACTGGTCCGCCCGGATCTGCTGCTGCTGGACGAGGCGACCGCCGTCCTGGACCCCGCCGCGGAGGCATCGGTGCTGGTAGCGAACGAATCGGTGACCCGGGGCCGCACCTCGGTGATCGTCGCGCACCGCCTGGCGACGGCCGCGCAGGCCGATCGGATCGCGGTCGTGGAACACGGGCGAATCACCGAAATCGGCACTCATGAGGAATTGCTATCAATGGGAGGTCGCTACTCTCGCCTGTGGGCTGCGGCGGGCAGCGAAGTAGGAATATTCTCGGGCGAGGACGAGTCGTCACGAGAAGATGTGTCCGCTCGGTGGTAGTCCATGCCCAGGCGCGAAGAGGCGTGGGCATATCCTCAGAGGGGGCGCGTCGGTGCGCATCCGCCGATTACCCGTGCCGGGCACGTCACAAACGTCGCAGCGCGAAGAACGAAATGAGGCGAACACCTGCTGTGAGCAGCTCAACATCCCAGTTCGGACAGAACCAGTGGCTCGTCGACGAGATGTACCAGAAGTACAAGCAAGACCCGTCGTCGGTCGATGAGAGCTGGCACGAGTTCCTCGCGGACTACACGCCGGAAGCCACCGGCGACTCCGGCAACAGCCAGGCAGTAGCCCCCGCTCCCGCCGCCGCGGCTCCCGCGCCCGCCCCCAAGGCGGCTCCGGCGCCCGCCAAGGCCGCCGCCCCCGCGGCCCCCGCCGCGCCGAAGCCCGCACCGGCCCCGGCGCCCGCCCCGGCCGCCGCGCCCACCCAGGAGCGCGCGCCCCAGACCGTTCCGGCCAAGACGTCCAACGCCGCCCCCACCGCGGGCGCGCCGAAGACCGAGTCGGCCGACGAGTCCAAGGTGCTGCGCGGTCCGGCCGCGGCCATCGTCAAGAACATGTCGGCCTCGCTGACCATCCCCACCGCCACCAGCGTCCGGGCCATCCCCGCGAAGCTGATGATCGACAACCGGCTGGTCATCAACAACCACCTGGCCCGCACCCGCGGCGGCAAGATCTCCTTCACCCACCTGCTGGGTTACGCCATCGTGCAGGGCATCAAGTCCTTCCCGAACATGAACCGGCACTTCGCCGAGATCGACGGCAAGCCGAACGCGGTCACCCCCGCGCACACCAACCTCGGCCTGGCCATCGACCTGCAGGGCAAGGACGGCAACCGCACCCTCGCCGTCGCGGCCATCAAGAACACCGAAGACATGACCTTCGCGCAGTTCCACACCGCGTACGAGGATGTCGTGCGACGGGCGCGCGCGGGCAAGCTCACCAACGACGACTTCAGCGGCGTCACCATCTCGCTCACCAACCCGGGCACCATCGGCACCAACCACTCGGTGCCGCGGCTCATGCCCGGACAGGGCGCGATCATCGGCGCCGGCGCCATGGAGTACCCGGCCGAGTTCCAGGGCATGGCCGACGAGCAGCTGGCCGACATCGGCATCGGCAAGCTCCAGACGCTGACCTCGACCTACGACCACCGCATCATCCAGGGCGCGGAGTCCGGCGACTTCCTGCGGGCCGTGCACAACCTGCTGATCTCGGACGAGTTCTACGACGAGATCTTCCACGGCATGGGTGTGCCCTACGAGCCGGTCCGCTGGCGCAAGGACATCAAGGAACGCGGCATCGACAAGTCGACCCGCGTCCAGGAGATGATCTCCGCGTACCGCAACCGCGGTCACCTCATGGCCGACACCGACCCGCTGCGGCTGGTGCACGACAAGTTCCGCTCGCACCCGGACCTCGATGTCACCCAGCACGGGCTGACCCTGTGGGACCTCGACCGCGAGTTCAACGTCGCGGGCTTCCACGGCAAGGAGCGCATGAAGCTGCGCGACGTGCTGTCGATCCTGCGCGACGCGTACTGCCGGCACGTGGGTGTGGAATACACCCACATCCTGGATCCCGAACAGCTGCAGTGGATTCAGGACCGGGTCGAGCAGAAGCACGAGAAGCCCTCGGTCGCCGAGCAGAAGTACATCATGTCCCGGCTCAACGCGGCCGAGGCGTTCGAGACCTTCCTGGCCACCAAGTACGTCGGCCAGAAGCGCTTCTCGCTCGAGGGCGCCGAGGCCGTCATCCCGATGATGGACGGCGTCATCGACCAGTGCGCCGAGTACGCCCTCGACGAGGTCGTCATCGGCATGCCGCACCGCGGCCGCCTGAACGTGCTGGCCAACATCGTCGGCAAGCCCTACTCGAAGATCTTCACCGAGTTCGAGGGCAACATGAACCCGGCGGCCACGCACGGCTCCGGCGACGTGAAGTACCACCTGGGCGCGCGCGGCACCTACATCCAGATGTTCGGCGACAACGACATCGAGGTGTCGCTGACCGCCAACCCCTCGCACCTGGAAGCGGTCGACCCGGTCCTCGAGGGCCTGGTGCGCGCCAAGCAGGATCTGCTCACCAAGGAAGACCTCGTCACCAAGGGCGAAGAGGCGCGCACCTTCTCGGTCGTGCCGCTCATGCTGCACGGTGACGCGGCGTTCGCGGGTCAGGGCGTCGTCGCCGAGACCCTGAACCTGTCGGGTCTGCGCGGCTACCGCACCGGCGGCACCGTGCACATCGTGGTGAACAACCAGATCGGCTTCACCACCTCGCCGGAGTACTCGCGCTCCACCGAATACTCCACGGACATCGCGAAGTTCATCGGCGCGCCGATCTTCCACGTGAACGGCGACGACCCCGAGGCGTGCGTGTGGGTCGCCAAGCTGGCCGTCGACTACCGCCAGAAGTTCAACCGCGACGTCGTGATCGACCTGATCTGCTACCGCCGTCGCGGCCACAACGAGGGCGACGACCCGTCGATGACCCAGCCGTACATGTACGACGTCATCGACACCAAGCGCTCGGTGCGCAAGACCTACACCGAATCGCTCATCGGCCGCGGCGACATCTCCATGAAGGAGGCCGAGGACGCGCTGCGCGACTACCAGGGCCAGCTGGAGCGGATCTTCAACGAGGTTCGTGAACTGGAGAAGTACCGGCCCGAGAAGTCCGAGTCCGTCGAGGACGAGCAGCAGATGCCGGCCAACATGGTCACGGCCGTGGACAAGTCGGTGCTGCAGCGCATCGGTGACGCGTTCGTGAACGTGCCCGAGGGCTTCAACGTGCACCCGCGCGTCAAGCCGGTCCTGGACCGCCGCAAGGAGATGGCGTACGAGGGCAAGGTCGACTGGGCCTTCGCCGAGCTGCTGGCCTTCGGCACGCTGATCGATCAGGGCCACGCGGTGCGCCTGACCGGTCAGGACTCGCGGCGCGGCACCTTCACCCAGCGGCACTCGGTCATCATCGACCGCAAGACCGGTGGCGAGTACACCCCGCTGCACAACATCGGGTCCGAGAAGGCCGGCTGGTTCGCGGTGCACGACTCCGCGCTGTCCGAATTCGCCGCCGTCGGTTTCGAATACGGCTACTCGCTCGGCAACCCGGACGCACTCGTGCTGTGGGAAGCGCAGTTCGGTGACTTCGTCAACGGCGCGCAGACCATCATCGACGAGTTCATCTCCTCCGGTGAGGCCAAGTGGGGCCAGCTCTCCGAGGTCGTGCTGCTGCTGCCGCACGGTCACGAGGGCCAGGGCCCGGACCACACCTCCGGCCGTATCGAGCGCTTCCTGCAGCTGTGCGCCGAGGGTTCGATGACCGTGGCGGTTCCGTCCACGCCGTCGAACTACTTCCACCTGCTGCGCCGGCACGCGCTGGACGGCATCCGCCGCCCGCTGGTGGTCTTCACCCCGAAGTCCATGCTGCGCAACAAGGCCGTGGTCTCCGACATCGAGGACTTCACGGACAACAAGTTCCGCAGCGTGCTCGAGGAGCCCACCTACGAGACCGGCGACGGTGATCGTTCGAAGGTCAAGCGCGTGCTGCTGACCTCGGGCAAGATCTACTACGAGCTGCTCGCGGAGAAGGTCAAGAACAACCGCGACGACCTCGCGATCGTGCGCGTCGAGCAGCTGTACCCGATCCCGAAGTTCCGCCTCAACGAGGCCCTGGAGGGCTACGCCAACGCCACCGATCTGGCGTGGGTCCAGGAGGAACCGGCCAACCAGGGCGCCTGGCCCTTCTTCGGCCTGAACCTCCCGGAGATCCTCCCGGCCCGCTTCGCGAAGCTGCGCCGGATCTCCCGCCGCGCCATGTCGGCCCCGTCCTCGGGTTCGTCGAAGGTGCACGCGGTCGAACAGGCCGAGATCATCGCCGAGGCCATGAGCCCCACCTCCTAGGCGAAAACCGTTCCGCCGCGGGGCCGGATCTCCTTCTGGAGGTCCGGCCCTGTTGCGTTCGAGCACCTGCGGCAGGTGGCCCGCCTCGCTCCGCCCTGCACGCTCTCGGCCGGAATCGCCCACCGCGGGTACGGGTCCCGAGATCACCGGGGCAGCCGCCGGCCCCGGCGAGGATCAGCGGCTGATGCCTGCCGCCCGCGCCGCGCGGAGCCAGTCGGGGAACTCGCCGAGCAGGCTCGTGTAGAGGGCGGGATCGTCGAGCTCGTCTATGTCGAGGGCGGGGAAGAAGCCCGCGTTGTCGACGGTGCGGCCGTCGAGCTCGTCGAGGGTGTGCAGGACGCCGAAGTTGGCCTTGCCGAGGCCGATGAACTGCCAGAAGGCGGGGAGGTTCGCGGCCTCGCGCATCAGGTCGGCGATCTCGCGTTTCTTGGCGAAGCCGCCGTCGGTGAAGAACAGCACCAGGGTGGGCGGGCCGCCGGGCTTCAGGGTGCGCATGACCTCGCGCATGATCGGCATCTCGACGTTGCCGAGGCCGATGAAGTCGTAGTCCAGGCCCTCGCGGGTGCCGGACAGGTGCAGGTACTTCTCGGTCCACGAATGTGCTTGTTCGACGGTGATGTTCGGAAGCTTCAGGAAGTCGCGGGCGTACAGGTAGGGCTCGAGCAGGCCGTCGTCGTCCAGCTGGATCGCGATGGGGATCATGCGCTCGACGACGCGGTGGACCACTTTCCTGTTGTAGAGCTGGCGCATGCTGCCGGTCTTGTCGATAACGAGCACGACGCGGGCGCGCACGCCGGTGGCCTGCTTGGTGAGCAGCACCTTCGCGACCTCGCGTTTGCGGAAATCGAGGCGCTCGCGCTGTTCGGCGGGGAGAGCGGATTCGCCAGGGACGCTGCGGATTTCCAGTTGATTCGGAGCGGTCGCGGGCGCTACGGGCGCAGCGGGCACCGACGACGCGGCAGGTGCCGAAGCCGCGGCGGGCTCGGGCGAATCATCCACGCTCACACCGTGATCGGTGACCAGCGCGGCGAATCCCCCCGCGTACCCCTGCCCCACCGCGCGCACCTTCCACGCCTGCGCGCGGCGATAGATCTCCACCGCGATGACCACGGATTCGGTGTCGAGCCCCTCGACCGTGTACTCGCACAGCGTGTTTCCCGAGCTGTCCCCCACCGCGACGACCGGCGGCGCGAAGCCCCCGAAGGTGGCGGCCGGATCATCCAGGGTCAGCACCACGCGCACCTGGTCGATATCGGCGGGCACGGCCGCGGGTGAAACCCACAGGGACGCGGGCGAACCCGCCACGAAATCGACCCCGGGCCCGGACGGCTGATTGAAGAAGACGAAGTCCGCGTCCGAGCGCACCTTCCCGTCCGCGGTCACCAGCAACGCGGACACGTCCACGGCCGCGGCGCTGCGCACCGAGATCGCGACGCCCGCCGCCTCCAGCGGGGCGTTCTGCCCCTTCATCAGCGTGGCGACCATGACTGCTCCTTCGTGCGCGCGAGTTTTCGGCTGCCAGCCTACGAAAGCCGCGCCGCCGCCGCGATCGTTCCGGCCACCCCGCGGCAATCGCGGCGCGTCCGCCATCGCACACGGTCCGACCGCCGAGCGACCTGCCCGATCGCGCGCCGGGCGACTTCGGGGCCGACCCGGGCAATTATTCGGCCCGGTGAGGTGTTTCACAGACGGTGAGCGGACCCTTGTTCCAGGAATGCTCCGGGTCGTATATTCCACGTGGAATATTTGGCTTGGAGGATGGAGGTACCGGTGAACCGGAAGCAGGCGGGTGTGGCGCTGACGCCGATGGCGATCGCGGTACTCGCGCTGCTGGAGGAGCGGCCCATGCATCCGTACGAGATGTATCAGCTGCTCATGACCCGCCACGAGGACGAACTGGTCAAGATCAAGCCCGGCTCGCTCTATCACACGGTGGCGCGCCTGGCCGAGCAGGGACTGGTGCTCGCGGAGGGCACGGATCGGGCGGGCAACCGGCCCGAACGCACCATCTACCGCATCCGATCCGAGGGCCGAGCGCGGCTGCGGGCCCGCATCACCGAGCTCCTGCGCCTGCCGATCAAGGAGTACCCGGCCTTCCCGGTCGCCCTGGCCGAGGCGCACAATTTGCCGGTGCAGGAAGTGATCGCGCTCTTGCGCGAACGCCTGACCTGGATAGACGGTCGCAGCGCCGAGATCGAGGCGCTGCGCGAGTGGGCGGTGAGCCGGCAGGTGCCGCGTCGTTTCTGGGCCGTCATCGAATACATGCACGCGCTCAACGTCACCGAGGGCGAGTGGATCCGTGCCTTCGTCGCCGACCTGGAGAGCGGCGAGCTGCCCTGGGAGGAGTTCGACCCGGAGACCGGCGAACGCCTCGAAATCCTGCCGACCGAAAGCCTGGGCTCGGATTGGGGCGCGGGCCTGAGCGCCGACGACGTGGCCGCGGTCCGCGAGGGCCGCAACCCGCTCGGACCGAGCGCCTCGTGACCACTTCTCTTTCCGGGCAGCCCTTTTCGGCCGCCCCCGCCAGACAGGAAACCTGAATCCATGTCCACCGAACGCAATCCGTGGCTGGCGCTATATGCGCTGGTCGTCGGCTTCTTCATGATCCTGTTGGATATGACCATCGTCGCGGTGGCCAACCCGGCCATCATGGACGATCTGAACGCCGATATCAGCAAGGTCATCTGGGTGACCAGCGCCTACCTGCTCGCCTACGCGGTGCCGCTGCTGATCACCGGCCGGCTCGGAGATCGCTTCGGCCCCAAGAACATCTACCTCATCGGCCTGGCCGTGTTCACCGCCGCCTCGCTGTGGTGCGCCATGTCCGGCAGCATCGAGATGCTGATCGCCGCCCGCGCGGTCCAGGGTCTGGGCGCCGCGCTCATGACCCCGCAGACCATGGCCGTCATCACCCGCACCTTCCCGCCGGACAAGCGCGGCGCGGCCATGGGCCTGTGGGGCGGCGTCGCCGGCCTGGCCACCCTGGTCGGCCCGATCCTGGGCGGCGTGCTGGTGGACTGGCAGGGCTGGGAGTGGATCTTCTACGTCAACGTCCCGATCGGCATCATCGCGTTCGCGCTGGCCGTGTGGCTGGTGCCCGCGCTGCCGACGCACGAGCACAAGTTCGATCTCGTCGGCGTGGCACTGTCGGCCGTGGGCATGTTCCTGCTGGTCTTCGGCATCCAGGAAGGCAACACCCGCGATTGGGACGCGCTGATCTGGCTGCTGATCGCCGCGGGCGTGGTGGTGCTCGGCCTGTTCATCGTCAATCAGGCCCGCAACACCGGTGAGCCGCTCGTGCCGCTGAGCCTGTTCAAGGACCGCAACTTCGCCATGTCGAACCTGGCCATCGCGGCCATGGGCGCCTCGGTGACCGCGGTCTTCGTGCCGTTCTACTTCTACCTGCAGCAGGTGCGCGACATGTCGCCCACCCGGTCGGCGCTGGTGCTCGCGCCCATGGCGATTCTGACCGGCGTCTTCGCGCCCATCGTGGGCAAGCTGTCCGATCGGATGCCGCCCCGGGTGTTCCCGACCATCGGTTTCGCCGCGTTCTCGGCGACGATCTTCGCCTTCGCCGCGCTGATGAAGCCGGACGCCTCGATCCTGGCGTTCCTGATCATCGGCGGCGTCGCCGGTATCGCCAACGCGTGCATCTGGGCGCCGCTGGCCACCACCGCGACGCACAATCTGCCGGTCTCGCAGGCCGGTGCGGGCGCGGGCGTCTACAACACCACCCGCCAGGTGGGTTCGGTCCTGGGTTCGGCGGCGATCGCCGCGCTGATGTCCTCGCGGATCGCGGCGCAGAATCTGCCCGCCGGACCGATCCACGAGGGCGGCGCGGGAATGGCGAAGCTGCCGGAGGCGGTGCTGGACAAGGTCAGCACGGCGCTGAGCCAGTCGATGCTGCTGCCCGGGTTCATTCTGCTGATCGGCGTGGTGGCCTCGGCGCTGTTCGTCGGGCACGGGAAGTCGGCCGAGCAGTCCGAGACGCGGCTCGACAAGGAGCCCGTCGCGAGCTGATCGGCTCCCGACCGCGGATCGGTTGCGAGACAGCCGATCTCAGCCACCGCACAACGAAATAAGCAGGCTCCCGATCGTTTTCACGGCCGGGAGCCTGTTCGCATCCGAGGTCAGTAGGCCAGTGCGATGAGCCAGTGCCAGTCGAGGCGGATCTCGATCGGCATGTCCAGCACCGTTTCCCCGACGATCGGCATCAGGCGGCGATGCGGGCGGTAGTGCCCGAGCACCAGGACGAAGGTCTGGATGTAGGCGACCCGGTCGCGATCCATGTAGACCAGCCAGTACCAGGGGATTCCGGCCGCGGCGTACTCCGCCTGCTTGTCGGTGGTGTCCACGCGTTCGCTGACCGGGGTCACCACCTCCACCACGACGCGGATGCGCGAGGCGGGCAGCAGGCCCATTTCCGAAGGGCTGCAGGAGAACATGACGATGTCGGGCCTGCGCACGGTGAGGCGCGGGGTCTCCCACAGCAGCACGTCCAGGCCGGTTCCGACGTAGAGCACGCCGTCCTGGTAGCGGCTCATATGGGTTTCGGCGGCGCTCTCGAACATCGACGACAGGTGCTTGGCCGCGTTGCCGTGCCAGAGACTCGGGGCTTCGGCGCGCACGATGTCGCCGTTCACCACTTCGACGAGCCGGGCGAACTCCCGGGGGAGCTGGTGCCAGTGGTCGAGCGTGAGCGGCTCCGGCTGCAGGTTCTCCGCCCGCGCCCACTCCAGTACTCCGGTCACGCGGGGCTCCCTCGGATGGGCTCGGACGGGGGTCGACGGGCAGCGCCGATCGTAATCCCGCGGCAGCGGCCAAGAGGCCGTTCGGCACTTTGCCACACCGAAAACCTTTCCGCAGCACGGCAAACCGGTCGAACCTCACCGATTTCGGCGGGTTTCAGCCACCGGGCGATCCGCACCGAGGTGCGACCGTACCGGGACCCCGGCACAGCGGTCGGCGGCATGACCGGGCGGGCGCCGGTCCGCCGGCGCGGGTCGCGAACGAGAGGAGCCCGCCGACCGCGCCGGTCACCTTCGTCGCGGGTTGGAGCTCTCAGGCACCGACGCGGATCGTCACCGAGGGATAGCCGCTCGCGCCGTCGGGCACCACATCGCGCCGGTCGGCGGTCTGGGTTTCACCGGTGCCGTCGGTGGCGCGCGCCCAGAGCGTGTGCACGCCGGGTTCGGCCTGCCAGTCGAAGACCCACTGGCGCCAGGTGTCGATGGTGGGTTCCGCGGCCAGGCGCGCGGGCCGCCATTCGCCGTTGTCGACGCGGACCTCGACGCCGCGGATTCCGCGATGCTGCGCCCACGCGACGCCGGCGACGGTGACCGTTCCTGGCGCGAGGGTGCCGCCGCGCGGGGTGTCGATGCGGGTGCCGGTCTTGATCGGGCCCCGCTCCGACCAGCCGCGTTTGGTCCAGTATGCCTGCGCGCGATCGAATCTGGTGATCTCGAGTTCGGTGACCCATTTGGTGGCCGAGACGTAACCGTATAGTCCCGGCACCACCAGCCGGGCCGGGTAGCCGTGCGCGGTCGGCAGCGGTTCGCCGTTCATGCCCACCGCCAGCAGCGCGTCGCGGCCGTCGGTGAGCGCGGCCAGCGGACTGCCCGCGGTGAACCCGTCGACGCTGCGGGACATCACCATATCGGCGTCCGGGTGCGGGCCGGCCTCGGCGATGAGCTCGTCGAGCCGGTACCCCAGCCACTGCGCGTTGCCGATCAGGTCCCCGCCCACGGGATTCGACACGCACGCCAGGGTGACGAGCCGCTCGACCGGCGTCCGCGCGTCGAGATCGGCCCAGCTCAACCGGATTTCGCGATCGACCATGCCGTGGATCCGCAGCGACCAGTTCTCCCGGCTCAGCTGCGGCACGGTGAGCGCGGTGTCGATGCGATAAAAATCGGCGTTCGGCGTGAGGTACGGCGTGAGCCCCGGCAGCCGCAGGTCGGCCGCCGGATCCACTACGACGGGAACGCCTTTCGGCGTGGGCAGCACGACCTCGGCCCGCTCCCCCGCCACGCTCCGCGTCCGCGTCCCCAGCACGCGCCCCGCGATCCCCGCCCCGATACCCGCGGCCGCCGCGACCGCGATCCCCCGCACCACCAGCCGCCGCTCGACCGCGACGTCCTCCGCCGTCGCGCTGCCCCGGCCGCTCGTGTCCCGTTGCGCGCCCGCCGGTTCCGCCCCCGAGGGCCCACCGCCCGACCCGGTAACCGGATCGAGGCCGGTTGGCCCGCCCGCCGACCCGGCAGTGCCGGAATCGGATACGCCCAAAACCGGCGACGATTCATGGTCGCGCGTCACCGAACGGTTTGAAGCGAGCGTGCCCGCACTCGCGGCGGCGACGACTCCGGCCCAGTCGTCCACCCGGTCGATCAGCGTGCGCAGCACCATGATTCCGGCCCACGTGCCCAGCAGCGCGGGCAGCGTCCACGTCCACGAGGCCTGGGACCGCGAGAGCGCCGCGAGCGCCGCGGCCAGCCCGAACCCCGCGAACAACACCGACCCCGCGGGCCGCTCGGACCGCTCGACGAGCCCCGCGACACCGGCGACCAGCACCGCCACGATGCCCATCACCACGAACAGCACGAGCTTGTCGTTGGTCCCGAAGCTCTGGATGGCCCATTCCCGCACCCCGTCCGGCGTGTGGTCGACGACCCACGCCCCCACGGCCTGCAGCGGGCCCGAGTCCGGACCGATGAACGCCGCGACGACCTCGGCGACCCCGAGGGTCACCCCGGCGGCGACGATGCCACTCCCTATCCGGAATCCACGACCGGTCACACCCCCGACCCTACTGCCCGATTCGCCGCTTCCCCACGGCCCGCCGGTGACATAACCGTGACGGGCGCGGGGGTGGCGAGCGTCAGCGCGGGGCGTAGTTGATCATCCACGGGATCGAGAACTTGTCGGTGATCATCCCGAACGCCTCGGCCCACTCGGTCTTGCCGAGCGGCATCGCGACCTGCCCGCCCGCGGCGAACGCGTCGAACACCCGCTGGGCCTCGGCCGCGCTGTCCACGTCCAGGCTCACCGAGAACGCCGGGCGGTCGAAGCTCACGGTCTGCCCGGGCGGGACGTCCGAGCCCATGAGCAGCGAATCCCCCAGCGGCAAGGTCACGTTCGCGACCTTGTCGCGGAACTCCGCCGGAAAGTCGTCGGTCCCGCCCATGTCGGCGAAACGGGCGATCTGCAGCTCCCCGCCGAGCACGGACCGGTAGAAGACGAATGCCTCCTCGGCATTGCCGTTGAAGACGAGATACGGGTTCACAGCGGTCATGTCTGCCTCCTCGGTCGATTCCTCGGGTGGCCGAACGCGTGCCACCCACAGGGTATGACGACCGGGATGCCCGAATTTCATCGGCCACGCGATGGGCCGCACACGATTCGGCGCGCAGCCGAGCCCGAGCGCACCGGACACCACAGCGCCGGCTGCGACCCCGACGAAAAAGCGCCGCCCGCGGACATTTCCGCGGGCGGCGCCTCGTTCGAGAGCCGTGGGCTAGGCGTAGATCGCGTCCACGTCGGCCGCGTACTGCTTCATCACCACGTTGCGCTTGAGCGACATCTTCGGGGTCAGCTCGCCGCCCTCCTGGGTCCAGTCGACCGGGAGGATCCGGATCTTCTTGATCGCCTCGGCGTGCGAGACCAGCTTGTTGGTCGCGGCCACCGCGGCGTCGATCTCCGACTTCAGGGTGGCGTTCTCGATCAGCTCTGCCATCGAGATGTCCGCGGCAATGCCGTTGCGTTCCTTCCAGCCCGGCAGCGCCTCCTGATCGATGGTGATCAGCGCGCCGATGAACGGCTGGCCGTCGCCGACGACCATGACCTGGCTGATCAGCGGGTGCTGGCGCAGGGAATCCTCGAGCATCGCCGGGGAGACGTTCTTGCCGCCCGCGGTGACCAGGATTTCCTTCTTGCGGCCGGTGATCGAGATGAAGCCCTGATCGTCGATCGCGCCCAGGTCGCCGGTCTTGAACCAGCCCTCGCCGTCGAACGCGTCGGCCGTGGCCTGCTCGTTCTTCCAGTAGCCGCTGAAGACCACCGGGCCGCGGATGAGCAGCTCGCCGTCCTCGGCGACCTTGGCGCCGTGGCCGGGCAGCGGGCGGCCGACCGAGCCGACCTTGATGAACTTGGGGGTGTTGACGCTGACGGCCGCGGTGGACTCGGTCAGGCCGTAGCCCTCGTAGATGGTGACGCCGGCGCCGCGGAAGTAGTGGCCCAGGCGCGCGCCCAGGGGCCCGCCGCCGGAGACGGCCGACTCACAGCGCCCGCCCATGGCCTCGCGCAGCTTGCTGAACACCAGCTTGTCCAGCACCGCGTGCTTGATCTTCAGACCCAGGCCGGGGCCGCCGTTCTGCAGCGACTCGCTGTAGGCGATGGCCACCTCGGTGGCGTAGTCGAAGATCTTGCCCTTGCCGCCGTCGTGCGCCTTCTGCTTGGCGCCGTTGAACACCTTCTCGAACACGCGCGGCACCGAGAGGATGAAGTCCGGCTTGTACTTGCCGAACTGCTCGACCAGCGTCGACCAGTCGGCGGTGTGCGCCACGGTGACGCCGGCGTCGAAGGCGGCCAGGGCCACCGCGCGGGCGAAGACGTGGGCCAGCGGCAGGAACAGCAGCGACTTGCGGCCCGGCTGCAGGAACTCGCTCATCGAGGAGCGGTCCGCGGCCGACTCGGCGTACAGGTTCGCGTGCGAGAGCATGACGCCCTTGGGCTTACCGGTGGTGCCCGAGGTGTAGATGAGGGTCGCCGGGGAGGCGGCCTTCACCTGCGCGCGGCGCTCGTGCACAACGCTGTCGTCCAGCTCCGCGCCACGCTTGGTGAGCTCGGCGATGACGCCGGAATCGAGGATCAGCACCTCGCGCAGGTCGGGCAGTCCGCCCTCGACCTCGGCGACGGTGGCGCGCAGCTTGTCGTTCTGCACGATGGTGATCTTGGTGGCGGAGTCCTCGAGGATCCAGCGCACCTGCTCGGCGGAGGAGCTGTCGAAGATGGCGACGCCGCAGCCGCCGGCCGCCCAGATGGCGAAGTCCAGCACGACCCACTCGTAGCTGGTCGCCGCCATGATGGCGACGCGGTCACCGAGTTCGATGCCGGAGGCGACGAGACCCTTGGCCACTCCCGTCACGGTCGCGGCGAACTCCGCCGCGGTGACATCGTTCCAGCCGCCGTTGCCATCCGGGGTGTTGAAAACGACCAGACCTGGCGTTTCCTTCGCGTGCCGGAACGCGCCGTCCGACATGTTCGCGGTTTCCGGGATGGTGTAGGTAGCCGGGACTTCGAACTCTCGCATCGCTGCCCTCCACATTGAGTAATACTGGCGAGTAATTTACGCCACGCTTCCAGGTCACACCCCACGGACCGCCCGAACATGTTCTCGTTCGCCGGTCCGGGCGGTCACACGCGCTGCGCTGCCTATCCTATGGACCTGGTGGGCGCGGGACGCAGCGCTTGGCGCAGGAAGTCGCCGAGTTCGATCGTGATCGCCGCGGCCGGGGCCACCAGCGACGCCTGCAGCTGCGCGACGTGCCAGAGCCCGTCGGTCTCGGAGAACTCGGTGCGAACACCGGCCGCGGTGAGCTTGTCGACCAGTCGCACGCACTGCGGATGCAGCAGTTCGTCGCGATCGGCCTGCACGTAGGTGGGCGGCAGCCCGTGCAGTTCGGCCAGCAGCGGCGCGTAGCCGATGTCCTGGTTGTCGCCGTCGCCGAGGTACGCGTCGGCGCACGACCGCGACCACGGCCGGGTCAGCACCAGATCCTCGTCCCGCGCGGGCAGCTCGTTGGGGTCGGTCCACGGCGCGATCAACCCGAGCGCGGCCGGCACGTAGCCGTGCTTGTCCCGCAGCCGCAACGCGAGCGCGAGGGAGAGCCCGCCGCCGGCCGAGTCACCGCCGAGCGCGATGCGTTCGGGCCGGTACCCCGTGGCGACCAGTTCCAGGAAGGCCATCTCGGCGTCGTCGAGTCCGGCCGGGAACGGATGCTCGGGCGCCAGGCGGTAATCCAGAACATGGACCGCGCAACCCGTTTCGCGGGCCAGATAGCCCGCCAGCGCGCGGTGGGTGACGGGCGAACCGACCGTGTAGCCGCCGCCGTGCAGGTACAGCACGGTGGCCTGGTCGCTGACCGGGCCGACGGTGACCCGTTCGGCCGGACGCCCGCCGAGGCGGACGCGCTCCACGTGGGTGCCGCGCGGCGGGCGCTGCGCCGGCGCGCCGATCTCCATGAGCTTGCGCTGCACGGTGAAAGGCAGCCGGGCGTTCAGCATGACCCGGAAGACCGGGCGCAGCACCGCACGTGCCACGGGCAGTGGCAGTTTCACGTCCAACATATCCAATTCCCTAGGGCAGGAAGCGCTTCTGCACCACCGCGGAGATGCGCTGGTAGTACGAGCCGGTGCTGCGCACGAACAGGTCGAGCAGCTTGGCCTCCCAGCCGATCAGCACGCGGCCGTGCCCCTTGGCCACGCCCTCGGTGATGACCTGCGCGGCCATTTCCGGGGTGTGCAGCGCGAGCTGCTTGTCGAACATCGTGGCCAGGTTCTTCTGATCCAGGCCCTCGGCGACGGTGGCGTTGCGCGCCACGGCGGTCTTGATGCCGCCGGGATGCACGCAGGTCACCTTGACCGGCTTGCCGCTCATGATCATTTCCTGGCGCAGCGCCTCGGTGAAGCCGCGCACCGCGAACTTCGCCGCGTTGTAGGCGCTCTGGCCGGGCACCGCGATGAGGCCGAAGAGGCTGGACACGTTCACCACGTGACCCGCGCCGGATTCGATGAGGTACGGCAGGAATGCCTTGGTGCCGTTGACGACTCCGTAGAAGTCGACGTCCATGATGCGTTCGATGTCCTTGAACGCGGTGCTGACCACATCGCCGTGATGCGCGATGCCGGCGTTGTTGTAGATCTGGTTGACCTTGCCGAAGTGCTTGGCGACCTCGTCGGCGTACAGCAGCACCGCTTCGCGCTCGGCGACGTTCAGGCGATCGGACTTGATGTCCACGCCGTACCGCTCACAGCGCTTGACCGTCTCGGCGAGGCCGTCGGTGTCGATGTCGGACAGCGCGAGCTTCGCGCCACGGCGGGCCAGGTTCTCCGCCAGGGCGCGGCCGATGCCGGAGCCGGCGCCGGTGATCACACAGACTTTGTCCTTGAAGTAAGCATCGTTGCTCACGTTTACCACTTTCGATTGTGCCGGTTACGGCGAGTATTACGCGGAAACCCGCGCGGTGGATTCGGAAGTCTCGTAGGCGGATACATCGAACTTCTCGAGCAGACTACGGAACCGGAAGGTGAAGTCCGGCCACAGCGTGGTGTTGTTGCCGTGCTTGTCCATGTACCAGGAGGCGCACCCGCCGGTGCTCCAGACCGCGCCCTCGAGCTTGCCCTGCAGCTCGACGTTGTACGCGTCCTGCACGTCCTTGCGGACCTCGATGGTCCGCAGGCCGAGCCGGTCGATGGTGGCCACGGCGTCGGAGATGTAGTTGATCTGCGATTCGATCATGTACACCATCGAGGTGTGGCCCAGGCCCACGTTCGGGCCGAGCATGAAGAACATGTTCGGGAAGTTGTTGATGGCCGAGCCCTTGTACCCCTGCTGACCGCCCTCCTCGAAGACGCCGGCGAGGGTGCGGCCGTCGCGACCGGAAATGGTCTCGTACGCCGGGGAATCGGTGACGTGGAAGCCGGTGGCCACGATGATCGCGTCCACCTCGCGCTCGACGCCGTCCTTGGTGACGACGGAGTTGCCGCGAATCTCCTTGATGCCGTCGGTCACCAGCTCGACGTTGTCGCGGCCCAGGGCCGGGTAGTACTCGTTGGAGATGAGCATGCGCTTGCACCCGATGCGGAAGTTCGGGGTGACCTTGGCGCGCAGTTCAGGATCGCGGACCTCCACGCGCAGCTTGGCGCGGGCCACGGTCTCCAGGATCTTCATCGCGGGCGGGAACTTGGCCAGGCCGACAACCTGGCTCTCGCGGACCGCGTAGATGGCCGCGCGCGAGAGCGCCTGCGCGCCCGGAATGTACTTGAAGGCAAGGCGTTCGGGCAGCAGGTACGGCCGGTCGCCACGCGGCAGCAGCCACGGCGCGGTGCGCTGGTACACGTCCAGATGGGCGACCTGCTTCGCGATGCTCGGCACGATCTGGATGGCCGAGGCGCCGGTGCCGATGACCGCGACGCGCTTGCCGGTCAGGTCCGAATCGTGGTTCCAGCGGGCGGAGTGGAAGATCTCGCCCTGGAAGTCGTTGATGCCCTTGATGTCCGGCAGGTTCGGCTCGCACAGCGCGCCGACGGCGGAGATCAGGATGTCGGCGGTGAAGGGACCCTGCGAGGTCTGGATCTCCCAGCGCGCGGTCTCGTTATCGAACTGCGCGCCGGTCATGTCGCAGCCGAAGATGTGCTTGTCGCGCACCCCGTACTTGTCGGCGACGCCCTGGATGTACTTCTGGATCTCCGGCTGCTTGGAGAACGAGCGCGTCCACTCCGGGTTCAGCGCGAAGGAGTACGAGTACAGGTGCGAGGGCACGTCGCAGGCCGCGCCGGGGTAGGTGTTGTCGCGCCAGGTGCCGCCGACATCATCGCCGCGCTCGAGCACCAGGTAGTCCCGCTGACCCTGCTGGCTTAGGCGGATCGCCATGCCCAGGCCCGAGAACCCGCTGCCGACGATGATGATGTGCGAATGCCGGACCGGCCGATTATCGACAGCTTTGTCTGTAACCTTGCGACTCATGAAATCGAGCGTAAGGTCTTATTGAGTCCGAGTCAACAGTGTTGACTCGCGTTCAGTAGGATTTCCCGGGTGACCGAAGGAGTAGGCGTGAGCAGACCGGCCACGGGAACCAAACGCGTGCGCCTCAGCCCCGAGGAACGCCGTCAGCAACTGATCACCCTGGGCACCCGCATGCTGCGCGAACGGGAACTGGAGGACATCTCCGTCAGCGAGATCGCGAAACAGGCCGGCATCTCGCGCGCCCTGCTGTTCCACTACTTCCCCACCAAACAGGACTTCTACCTGGCGGTCGTCGCGCACGCCAACGCCGAACTGCTGGCCCGCACCGCGCCGGACCCGGACCTGAACATGCTCGACATGCTGCGCGACTCGATCCAGCGCTACGTCGACTACGTCAGCGAGAACCGCACCTCCTACCGCGCCCTGCTGCGCGGACCGGCCAGCGCCATCCCCGAACTCATCGCCATGGTCGATGCGCACCGCGCCGCACAGGTCGAGCGCATCCTGGCCAACTCGCCGCTGCCCATCGAGGACGCCGAACGCCCCGGGCTCACCCTGGCCGTCCGCGGCTGGATCGCCTTCCTCGAGGAGACCACCCTCATCTGGCTGCGCGAGGAACCCATATCCCGCGACGAACTCATCGAACTGCTGGTGGAATCGCTGCCGTCGCTGGCGCTCACCCCCAGACTCGCCGCGGCGCTGCTGGACTGACCTCCGCACGCCGAGCCGCCACACCCGCACGGCGGCAAGGCGTCCCGCGCGGACGACCTCCAATCGCCTACAGCGCGTGCGCGTCCAGCCAGGCGCGTGCCGCCTCGTCCGGGCGCACCCCGTCCTCGCGCACCTGGCGAATCAGGTCCGCCAGGTCCCCGGTGGTCAGCTCACCGGCCACGTAATTCAGTTTGCGCAGCCGAATCTCGTTCAGCTCACCCTTGCGCACCAGCGGCAGCACCATCGCGGCCCGGAACGCGTACTCCGGATCGGCCAGCGCCACCAGATCCCCGCCGCCGTCCGGCAGATAGGCGGGCGGGCCCGACAGCACGCCCAGCCCGATCCGGCCCTCGGCGAGCGCTTTCCGCAGCTCACCCAGGTCGGTGAAGGGCACCGGTTCCGCGAGTTCGCAGCCGTACACCGCGCGCAGCGGCTCGACCACGTCCCGATGCGGATCGAGCGGGGCCCGCTGCGGATCCAGCGCCGGCCCGGTGGCGACGCCCACCGCCAGCCCCGCGCACCGCGGGCCGAGATCCCGCAGCGTGGGCGGGAATTCGGCGACCCGCGTGGCCGCCGCCACGACCACCGGCCGCAGATCGGTGCCGTCCGCGGCGTCACCGACGATCAGGCCCGCGGGCAGCGCCGCGTTGAGCGCCGCGGTCACGGCGTCGGGTTTGCGTGCGGCGGAGCCGGAATCGAGGTCGGTGAGCAGATCACCGCTGACCTCGCCGACCGCGACGACCTCGTCCGCGTCCAGCGCGGCGATCGCGGCCCGCCGGTCGCCGAGTCCGTCCCGGACCGCGGTGCGCGCGCCGGTGCGCGCCAGCGCGCCCGCGTAGACCGCGGCCAGCACCTGCGATTGCGCGGACTCGCCCGCGCCGATGGTGAGCACGGGCCCGGACTCGGAACCGCAACTCGCACCGAGGACCGCCAGCGTCGCGAGCACGGCGACGCGCCGTGTCACGCGCGGTGCCCGCGCCGATCGCCGCCGGGCACGCCGGGCCCGGGTGAGGTAATCCGTTCTGCCGAACACCCGCAACAGTCTGCTCCCCCGGGTTCCGGGAAAGCGGATCGGGGCCTCAACACTCCGAAATACGGTGTCGTGCCAGGCGAATTCAAAACCGACCCGGCGTAGGCGGCGTCGGCGTGGGTAAGCGGGCAATATAAACAGTCAAGTCTGTTTTCTTGGTGGAAGGAAGCCTGTGCACCCCCTACTCACCACGCGGGCCAATGGCCGGCGAAACGCTCGGACCGCCCTGCGTATTCTCGCCGCCGCGGTGGCCCTGGCGGCCGCGATGGTCGCCTCTGCCTGTGGCGGGGACTCCGATCCCCTCGGCGCCTCCGGCGACTGCGGCGGCGACACGAACCACCTCACGGTCGGATCCGCCAACTTCCCCGAGTCCGAGACCGTCGCCAACCTCTACGCGGAAGCCCTGCGCGCCAACGGTTTCACCATCGACACCAAGCTGAATATCGGCAGCCGCGAGGCCTATGTCCCGGCGCTGCGCCAGTGCGCGATCGACCTGGTGCCCGACTACACCGGCAATCTGCTGCAGTACCTGGACAAGAACGCCACCGCGACCGCGGCGGTCGACGTGAACGCCGCGCTGATCACCGCGCTCGGCACCGACCTCGGCATCGGCAAACCCGCGCCCGCCGAGGATTCCGACGCCGTGGTGGTCACCGCGGCCACCGCGCAGCGCTGGAATCTGCGCAGCATCGCCGATCTGGCCGCGCACTCGGCCGAGGTGAAGTTCGCCGCGCCCGCCGAATTCGCCGAGCGCCCGGGCGGTCTGCCCGGTTTGAAGAAGTTCTACAACCTCGATATCGCGCCCGCCAATTTCGTGCCCATCGCCGACGGCGGCGGTCCGGCCACGGTGCGCGCGCTGGTCGAGGGCCAGGTCACCGCCGCCGACATCTTCACCACCTCGCCCGCCATCGCCGCCAACGGCCTGGTGGTACTGGCCGATCCGCTGCACAACTTCGCCGCGCAGAACGTGGTGCCACTGTTCAACACCGCGAGCAAGAGCGACAAGATGATCGCGGTGCTCAACGCCGTCTCCGCGAAATTGACCACCGCCGAACTGATTTCGCTGAACACCGCGGTCTCCGGCGACGCCAAGACCGAACCGGCGGCCGCCGCCAAGACCTGGATCACGGCCCAGGGGCTCGACAAACCGGTCGCGTAGCGCGGGACGGACGAGAACAACGGCGGTAGGGGAACACGGTGTCCGACATCGAATTCAGCGGCGTCAGCAAGACCTATCCGGACGGCACGGTCGCCGTCCACGAGCTCGACCTGCGGATCGAGTCCGGCTCGTTCACCGTGTTCGTCGGCCCCTCCGGCTGCGGCAAGACCACCTCCATGCGCATGATCAACCGGATGATCGCGCCCACCAGCGGAACCATAACCGTTGACGGACAGGACATTTCGACGCGAAACCCGGTGCAGCTGCGGCTCGGCATCGGCTACGTCATCCAGAGCGGCGGGCTGCTGCCACACCGCACGGTGCTCGACAACGTCGCCACCGTGCCGGTGCTGCGCGGTGTCTCGCGCCGCTCCGCCCGGGCGAGCGCGCTGGAACTGCTCGACCGCGTCGGGCTCGATCGCGCACTGGCCCGGCGCTATCCGGCGCAGCTCTCGGGCGGCCAGCAGCAGCGCGTCGGGGTGGCGCGGGCGCTGGCCGCCGATCCCCCGATCCTGCTCATGGACGAACCCTTCAGCGCCGTCGACCCGGTGGTGCGCACCGAACTCCAGGCCGAGATGCGGCGCCTGCAGGCCGAACTGCGCAAGACCATCGTCTTCGTCACCCACGACATCGACGAGGCCATCAAACTCGGCGAGCGCATCGCCGTCTTCGGGCCCGGCGGACGGCTCCAGCAGTACGACCGGCCCCAGCGCGTACTCTCGCAGCCCGCAACGGATTTCGTCGCCGGATTCGTCGGCCGCGATCGGGGCTATCGCGAGCTGTCCTTCCGCAGCGCCGCGGGTGTCACGCTGCTCGACCTCGCGACCCTGTCCCCCGCCGATGTGCCCGGCGTCCGCCTGGGCCGGAACGAATGGCGGCTCGTGGTCGACGCCGCACGCCATCCCATCGGCTGGATCGACACCACCGGCGTGGAAGGGGTCCGCGCCGGGCGCGCGCTGACCGAGTGCGTCGCCGCGGGCGGTTCGCTGTTCCCGCCCGGCGGCGATCTGCGCCAGGCCCTGGACAGCGCCATCTCCTCGCCCTCGGAAATCGGTGTGGCGGTCGATGATTCGGGGGCCGCCGTCGGCGGGATCCGCGCGGCGGACGTGCTGGAACAGCTCACCCGCCAGCGCGCGGACGAGGACGCCGAACGCAACCGCGCGTTCTTCGCCGGGGAACCGCGGTGAACTACCTCCTCGACAATCTCGGCGAGATCGCCGGATTCACCCGCACGCACCTGTATCTGGCGCTGCTGCCGCTGCTGCTCGCGCTGGTCATCGCGGTGCCGATCGGCGCGCTGGTGCACCGCACCCGCTGGCCGCGGCGCATCACCACCACCGTCGCGAGCATCGCCTACACGATTCCCTCGCTCGCGCTGTTCGTGATCATTCCCCCGCTGCTGGGCATCGCGGTCATCGATCCGCTCAACGTGGTGATCGCCCTGACCATCTACTCGGTGGCGCTGCTGGTCACCGCGGTGCCCGCCGCCCTGGACTCGGTGCCCGCGGCCGTGCTCGACGCCGCCGACGCCATCGGCTACACCCGGCTGCGGCGGGTGCTCACCGTCGACTTCCCGCTCGCTCTCCCGGTATTCGTCGCCAACCTGCGGGTCGTGGCCGTCACCAACATCTCGATGGTGACCGTCGGCGCGCTCATCGGCGTCGGCGGGCTCGGCAAGCTCTTCACCCAGGGGTATCAGCGCGACTATCCGGACGAGATCGTCGCGGGCATCATCGTGGTGCTCGTCCTGGCGCTCATCGTGGACCGCGCGCTGTTCCTGCTCGGCAGGCTGGCCACCCCGTGGCTGCGCGACAGCCGCACCGCGAAAGGGCCCGCCGCATGAGTCTTTTCGCGGATGCCTGGGCCTTCCTCGCCGACGGCGCGAACTGGTCCGGGCCCACCGGCATCGGGGTTCGCGTACTGCAGCACCTCTGGTACACCGTGCTGGCCGTGGGACTTTCGGCGCTGATCGCGGTGCCCCTCGGCCTCGCTATCGGGCACACCCGGCGGGGTTCGGCGCTGATCGTCGGCTTCGCCAACGCCATGCGCGCCCTGCCGACCCTGGGCCTGCTCACCTTCGCGGTGCTCGGCCTTGGCCTGGGCCTGCTGCCGCCGATCCTGGCCCTGCTGACCGTCGGCATCCCGCCGCTGCTGGCCGGCGCGTACGCCGGGATCGCGAACGTCGACCACACGGTGGTGGACGCCTCGCGGGCCATGGGCATGACCGAACGCCAGGTCCTGTTCCGCGTGGAACTGCCCAACGCGCTCCCGGTGCTGCTCACCGGGCTGCGCGCGGCCACCCTGCAGGTGGTCGCGACCGCGACCATCGCCGCCTACGTCAATCTGGGCGGACTGGGCCGCTACATCTTCGACGGCATCGGCCTCTACCGCTACGACCGCGTGCTCGTCGGCGCGATCCTGGTCGCCGCGCTGGCGCTGATCCTGGACGCGCTGCTGGCGGCCGCGGTGTGGGCCGCGGCCCCCGGCTCGGGCCGCCTGCGCCGGACCATCGCGGACCCCGCGCCACCCCCCGACCAGCGATCGGCTACCTCTCAGCAAAGAACGCATTGACCTCGACTGTGATCCGGGACACGATGGGCAGTGGCTACAGCACCATCCACTTCCGAGGAGGTTTTGCGTGAAAGCCATGAAAGCCCGCGACATCATGCACGACAGCGTGGAGTGCATACCGGCGGACGAGACCCTGGACCGCGCCGCGCAACTGATGCGCAACATGGACGTCGGCGCGCTCCCCATCTGCAACAACGAGCGCATGATCGGCATGCTCACCGACCGCGACATCGTGGTCCGATGTATCGCCGAGGGCCACGATCCCGCCCGCGTCCGCGCCGGCGACCTCGCGACGGGCACCCCGCGCTGGGTCGACGCCGACACCGACGTCTCCGAGGTCCTGGAGATCATGGAACAGAACCAGATCAAGCGCCTGCCCGTGGTCGACATGGCGAACGGCAAACGCCTGATCGGCATGATCTGCGAGTCCGATCTGGCCCGCAACGTCTCGGACAAGCAGCTGGCCGAGTTCGTGGCCGCGGTGACCGCCTCACCGAGAATGCAGCGGACCACCGAGCGCCGCTGACCGTCGTTTCCTCTGAAATTGATCCGGCCCCCGCACAGGAACTGTGCGGGGGCCGGGACTTTCAGCGGAGTGCGACTACGCGACGCCTTCGGCGATCGCCGCCGCGCCCACGGCCGCGGCGACGGCCGGGGCCACGCGCGGGTCCAGCGGACTGGGGATGATCTTGTCCACGGCCAGTTCGTCCTTGACCACCGCGAAGATGGCGTCCGCGGCGGCGACCTTCATGCCCTCGGTGATGCGGCGCGCGCCCACGTCGAGCGCGCCCTTGAACACGCCGGGGAAGGCCAGCACGTTGTTGATCTGGTTCGGGAAGTCCGACCGGCCGGTGGCCACGATCGCGGCGTACTTGGCGGCCACGTCGGGGTGGATCTCCGGATCCGGGTTCGACATGGCGAACACGATGGACTCCGGGGCCATCGACGCGATGAGCTCCTCGGCGACGGTGCCCGCCGACAGGCCCAGGAACACGTCGGCGCCGGCGAGCGCCTCGGCCGGACCGCCGGTGATGTCGCGCGGGTTGGTGCGCTGGGCCAGATCCAGCTTCACGTCGTTGAGGTCGCCGCGGTCACGGCTGACGATGCCCTTGGAGTCGAGCACGATCGCGTCCTTGACGCCCGCGGCCAGCAGGATGTCGGTGCACGCCACGCCGGCGGCGCCCGCACCCGAGACCACGACCTTCATCTCGGACATGTCGCGGCCCTGCACGGCGGCGGCGCCCTTGAGCGCGGCCAGCACCACGATCGCGGTGCCGTGCTGGTCGTCGTGCATGACCGGGCAGTCCAGGGCCTCGATGACGCGCTTCTCGATCTCGAAGCAGCGCGGCGCGGAGATGTCCTCGAGGTTGACCGCGCCGAAGCTCGGACGCAGCAGGATCAGCGTTTCGACGATCTTGTCGACATCCTTGGTGTCGAGCACGATCGGGATCGAGTCCAGTCCGGCGAACTTCTTGAACAGCGCCGCCTTGCCCTCCATCACCGGCAGCGAGGCGCGCGGGCCGATGTCGCCCAGGCCCAGCACCGCGGTGCCGTCGGACACGACCACGACCAGGCGCTCGGCCCAGGTGTAGGTCTTGGCGAGCGATTCGTCCGCGTGAATGCCGCGGCACACCTGCGCTACACCCGGGGTGTAGGCGATGGAGAGATCGCGCTGGGTCTCCAGCGGCGCGGTGAGTTCGACCGAGAGCTTGCCGCCCAGGTGGCCCGCGAAAATTTCTTCCGTGGTGATGTCGGCCAGGTTCGCGTTGCTCGCGGGGGCATTCACTGCTTCAGTCACGGGTGACACGAT
This sequence comes from Nocardia sp. NPDC055321, assembly GCF_053645575.1. Lineage (NCBI taxonomy): Bacteria > Bacillati > Actinomycetota > Actinomycetes > Mycobacteriales > Nocardiaceae > Nocardia > Nocardia sp. NPDC055321. The sequence continues at coordinate 287,683 of NZ_JBSHMS010000007.1, read as the reverse complement.
TTCACTCCATCTCGGTGCGGACTCAACCGTTTGACGGTTACCGTTCGGTAATAGCTATTTCAGGTTTCTTGCTCTATATCGGGCGCGCCGCACTGCTTCACCGATACCGTTACTTCGGAACTGCGCCGGTCTATCGAGCAAGTGTCACAAAGCATTACGAGTATCGGTTCACGAAGCCGAGGCAGCGTGTCGCGGCACAGATCGTCGAGCGGGAACCGGACGGGTGGGTCCGGGCGATGTCGCCGGGGTGATCGTGGGTGAATCCGCGAGTCAGCGGATCGTGATCACCGAGTGTCCCGGGCCGGGCGGTCGGCTCCAACCGGGGATCGCAACATTCTGCCAGTAGCTGCGACGACGCGCCAAATCGGGTCCGGGCCCATCGCGCGCGTTCACCATCAACGAAGCCTAGGCGAGGCGAATCACCCCCAGGTAAAGGGAAACTCGCACGTCCGGCCGCGACCGTGGAGAACTGTCACAACGCGGCGACGACCACCGCGGTGAGCTGTCATGCCTGGTTGGCAGGCTCACCTGTGAGCACGCTGCACGACCCGCCGGACCAGCGGATCAGTGCAATTCGATCTCCGTCAGCGTCGGCTCGTGCACCAGGGCCGCGGACCGGGTCCGGCTGTGCTTGCCCGCCGCGTCGGGCAGTGGCGCGTCGTCGGGGAGCACCAGCGGCGGGACCGGCCCGCGCATGGACCGCGGCGCGGCCGAGCGTTCCGGGCGCACCCACACGCTGTCGAGCCCGCCCGAGAGCAACCGTACGCGCCAATCACCGGCCGCACAGGGGTGATCGGTGCGGCGATGCATCCCGCGCGTCTCGGTGCGCGCCAGCGCGCTGTACTTGGTCCAGCGCGCCACCGCCAGCAGCGCCGCCGCCTGTCTGGCCCGCAGCCGGTGCGCGCCCGCGCCGCCGAGGTCGAATTCGGCGCCGGGCCACATGCCGTCCAGCTCGCCGATGCTGTCCCGCAGGCTGCCGTCGCTGCGCCAGTAGCTGCGGCGCAACGGCAGCGTGTGCTCCTGGACCAGTCCGATGACCGCGCGCGGATCGATGCGCGCCTTCGCGCCGAGCCCCGCGCCCGGCACTGCGCGGGTCTTGCCCGCCCGCCGCCGGGTGCTCGCGTAGCGCGCCGCGCCCGCGCCCGCCCAGACCCCGGAGGAGATCGCCCAGGCCCCGTTCTGCCCGCCGAAGCCGGAGACCGCGCCGGTCACCGGCTCGCGGGTGGTCACGTCGCCCGCGGCGTAGAGCCCGGGAACCGTGGTGGCGCAATCGGCTCCGGCCAGTCGCAGGCCACCGGTCCCGCGCACCGTGCCCTCGAACACCGGGCGCAGGGCCACATGATCAGGTGTGCTCGCGTCCCCGTGCAATCGCTCGCGGACCGATTCGGGGAGGTCGTCGAGGGCCGCGTAGACCCGGCGGCCGTCTGCGATCGCGGTGAATGCCCGCACCCGGGATTCGGCGCCGTGCTCGCACAGCACCGCGCGCGACTCGTCGTAGAGCGTGGCGGCGTCGATGAGCCGATCGGGCACTACGAGCGACGCGCCGGCGCCGGTCCGTCGCGAATCACCGGCGGGCACCAGCGAATACGCGTTGGAGAATTCCATCCCCGAGAGTTCGGCGCCGGCCTCGGCGCCCATCAGCAGGCCGTCACCGGTCGCGACGTCGGTGCCCGCGCCGCCGGACAGGAACGCGCAGCCGCCGGTGGCGAGCACCACCGCGCGCGCCCGCACGATCCAGGCGTGCGCCTCACCCCGCAGGGCCACCCCCGCCGCGCCCGACACGACGCCGTCGGCGTCGGTGAGCAGCTGTAATGCCGGGTGGTGGTCCAGGATTCGTACACCGGCGACGATCATGCTGCGCCGCATGCGGCCCAGGTACGCCGGGCCGTCCAGGTGAATTCGACTGGGCAGCCCGTGCGGTTCCGCGGACCGCGCGCTCCCCCCGACCAGTTGGCCGACACGCCGGTGCGTCTCGTCCAGGACGCGGTACATCCATTCGGGATCGGCGAGTCCGCCGCCGTGCGCGAAACTCCGCGCCACCGCCTCGTCGCGCGCGGGGCCCGGCGCGATGTTCCACAGTGTCGCGCCGCCGTGCGCGGTGGGCCCGCTGGTTCCACAGTGCGCCTTGTCGACCAGCAATACCCGGGCGCCGGTGGCGGCCGCCGCGAGCGCCGCCCAGGCCCCGGCCGGGCCACCGCCCAGCACGAGCACATCGGCGTCGAATTCGGTCATATCGACAAATGTTCGACCAGAGTTCAACTGCTCGCAACTGTTATGCGTGTATCAATTCCACCACTGGGCCCACAACAGATATCCGGCCAGTAGAAAAACAACCATGGACCCGAAAAAAGCCGCCGAACCCGAACGCCTATCCGAATAAATTTGCGCGGCGACCACCGCTATCGCCGCGACCACGTGCCACGCGACATCGGCGGCTCCCGGGCCCGGAAACCCGCGCCGCGCGCCCACGATCTCGGCGCCGACGACCGTCGCCGCCAGCACCACCGTGCCGCCCGCGACGATGCCGCTCAGCCCGCGCAGCACCTTCATCCCGTGATCACCGGAACCCCGCTCGCCTTCTCCACGAGCCGCTCGAATTGTTCTGGATCCGTGGTGAATTCACCGAGCCGGATGGTTTTGTTGCGACCGTGGTAATCCGAGGACCCGGTCGTGAGCAGACCGAGTTCGGCGGCCAGGTCCGCCAGCACCGCGCGATCGGCGGCACTGTGGTCGGGATGGTCCAGCTCCAGCCCGCCGAGACCCTGCTCGCTCAACTCCCGGATGTGATCCAGCGCCAGCAACCGGCCGCGTTTGCGGGCCCGCGCGTGCGCGATCACGCTCACCCCGCCCGCCGTGGCCACCATCTCCACCGCGCGCTCCAACGGCGTGTCGGCCTTCTCCACGTAGTAGCGGCCGTCGGAGGACAGCAGATCCTGGAAGGCCGCGTCCACCGTCGGCACCACGCCCGCCTCCACCAGCGCCCGGGCCAGATGCGGCCGGCCCGCCGACGGCCCCGCCGACGCCATCACCGCGTCCGGATCCACCGGCAGACCGTCGGCCCGCATCTGCTCGGCCATGGACCGCAACCGCACGATGCGCTCGGCCCGCAACCGCTCCCGCTCCTGGGCGAAGCACGCGTCGGCCGGATCGAACAGGTAGGCCAGCAGGTGCACCGCCACCGGCCAGCCGTCCGCGCCGTTGCCCACGCACGACATCTCCATGCCCCGCACCAGCGTCAGGCCGGGCGGCAGCGCCGCGACCGCCTCGGCCCACCCCGAGGTGGTGTCGTGATCGGTCAGGGCGACCACGTCGAGCCCGGCGGCCGCGGCGTTGGCGATCAGCTCGGCCGGGGTGTCGGTGCCGTCGGAGGCATTGGAATGAGTGTGAAGATCGATGCGCACACCCCCATCTTGCCCGCGCGCGCCCGTAACGATCGGACGTGGCCCGCGCACGCCGCACGCGGGTGCCCCGGCGGCGGGCCCGGTGACAACTAGACTTCGACCGTGTCGATTCCGCCGCTGCCGTCCCTGCACCGATCGAACCGGCCGGAGGACCACCCACCGACATCGACCGGCCGCGAGGACGGGGCGAACGTGGTCGTCGACTGCGCGGTCTACGTGGACGGGCGGCGGCTGCTGGATCAGTGCACCTACGAACAGGCGCTGGCGGAGGTCCGCGAACGCGGCGAGGGCTTCGTCTGGCTGGGCCTGCTGGAGCCGAGCCACGCCCTCATGCTCGACGTGGCACGGGCGTTCGGCCTGCATCAGCTCGCGGTCGAGGACGCGGTGCACGCCCACCAGCGCCCCAAACTCGAACGCTACGACGACATTCTGGTGCTGGTGCTGCGGACCGTGCAGTACCACGTGCACGAGCTGAACACGGTCAGCGAGATCGTCGACACCGGCCAGATCATGATCTTCACCGGGCCCGACTTCGTGATCACCGTGCGCGACGGCGACCACACCGGATTGGCCGGTGTCCGTAAGCACTTGGAGGCCGACCCGCAGCAGCTGGGGCTCGGTCCCGGCGCGGTGCTGCACGGGGTGGCCGATCACGTCGTCGACTCGTACGTGGAGGTGACCGCGTCGATCGAGGAGGACGTCGACGCCATGGAGGAGGCGGTGTTCACCCCCGCGAGCCGCATCGTCATCGAGGCGATCTATCAGCTCAAGCGCGAGGTGGTGGAACTGCGGCGCGCGGTCAAACCGCTGGCGCTCCCGCTGCAACTGCTCACGCACGACCCGAAACTGCCGCTGCCGGCGGAGATTCGGCGCTACATGCGAGACGTGCTCGACCATCACACCGCGGCCGCGGAACAGATCACCGATTTCAACGAATCGCTCAGCGCGCTCATCAACGCCGCGCTGGCCAAGGTGAGCGTGCAGCAGAACACCGACATGCGCAAGATCTCCGCGTACGCGGCCATGGCGGCCGTGCCGACCATGATCGCGGGCGTGTACGGCATGAACTTCGATCACATGCCGGAACTGAAGTGGACCTACGGCTATCCGCTGATCATCGGGCTCATGGTGCTGGTCTGCGCCGTGCTGTACAAGACGTTCCACCGCAACGACTGGCTCTGATCCGCGGGATCGGTCCGGGCTCGGCCCGGGCTAGAGGCTGGCCGAACCCCGATCCGGGTCCCGCACATCGATTTTCGCCTCGGTCCAGGCCTCGCGCAGCGCCGCCGCGCCCCGGATCCGCACCCAGGCGGCCTCGGTCGCGGTGATGGGCGTCGCGGTCAGGAACCGCACCGGGTCCGCGGGGTCGGGCAGCGGCACGTCCGGGATCTCGCTCTCGCCCAGCAGCACCGCGGTGAAAATGGCGCCGCCCCACAGCGGTTCGCCGAAGTCCAGCAGCGCGTCCGGCTGCAGCACGATGCCCTCCACCGACGGCGAGGCCACCAGCACCGCCAGCGCCCGGGTCAGCCCGGAACCGGCGCCGACGTTGCCGAGCAGGGTCAGCGCCAGTTCCGCGCGCGGCCCGCGCACCGGATCGGCCAGGGCCGCACTCGGATCGGTCATCGGATGGCGGGAACCGCCCAGGGTCACGTAGTGCACCAGATCCGCGTCCGGGATCCGCAGGATGTCGATGGGCTCGAGACCCAGGAAGGTCACCGAGGCCGCGTCCGCGGTCTGCACGCCGAAATGCCCGAGCACGCCGGCCCGGACCGTGTCGATCACGTCCATCGGCTACAGCGCCAGCCTGGCGAGCATGTCGCGCGCCTGCTCGGCGGCCTTCGGATCGCACAGCACGTCGTACCGCCCGGCCACCAACTGCATGCTGGAGGCGAAGTCGCGCTGCCCGCGGCTGGCCGCGTACGGAATCGTCGTGGAGATCACGCCGAAGATGATGCCGCCGATCAGGCCGATGATGATCGCGCCGCCACTGTTGAACAGGCTCAGCAGCAGGCCGACGAACAGGCCCAGCCAGGCGCCGGACACCACACCGGTGCCGATGACCTTGCCCCAGGTGAGGCGGTACAGCACCCGCTCGACCTGCATGAGGTCGACACCCACGATGGTCACGTTCTCCACCGGGAACTGGTTGTCGGCCAGGTAGTCGACCGCCCGCTGTGCCTCGGCGTAGGTCGGGTACGACGCGACCGGCCAGCCCGACGGAGGCGTCGGCAGGCCCGGTCGGTTCCGGTTCGAGTTCCCCAGGGGATTCGTCATATCTCCATCATGCTATTCGTCCGGGTCACCCGGGGTATCGCAGCGCCGGTTTCACACCGCGGACGTGCTGCGCATCATTCCGGCCGCACGTCCTTTCTCCGCGATGACCTGGGCCATCTTGGCGCTGGCCTCATCGATCATCTCGTCACCCAGCATGACGGCGCCGCGCGCACCACCCTCGGCGGAGGTGTGGAAGGCGTAGGCATCCAGAATCTCCTCGGCGCGGTCGTAATCGGCCTGGCGCGGACTGAAGATCTCGTTGCACGCCGCGATCTGGTCCGGGTGCAGCACCCATTTTCCGTCGAAACCGAGCGCCGCGGTGCGCGCGGCGTTGCGCCGGAAGCCCTCGATGTCGCGAACGGCCAGGTACGGGCCGTCGATGGCCTGCAATCCGTGGGCGCGGGCCGCGAGCAGGATGGTCATATAGATGTGGTGGTAGGCATCGCCGGGGGTGTAGCCCTCGGGCTGTTCGCCGACCACGAGGGTGCGCATATTGATGGAGGCCATGAAATCGGCGGGGCCGAACACCAGCGTCTGCACCCGGGAACTCGCCGTGGCGATCTCGTCGATGTTGCGCAGCCCGAGCGCGTTCTCGATCTGCGGTTCGATGCCGATGCGGCCCACGGGCAGCCCGCCGGCCTTCTCGAGCTGGGTCAGCAGCAGATCCAGCGCCCGGACCTGGCCGCCGTCGGTGACCTTGGGCAGCAGGATGGCGTCGAGGTTCGCGCCCGCGCCCTCGACCACGGCGATGACATCGGCGTAGGTGTGCTGGGTGGTCCAATCGTTCACGCGCACAACGCGAATCTGGCCGTTCCAGCCCTCGGCGTTGAGCGCGGCGACGATGTTCGCCCGGGACTGCGCCTTGGCCGCCGGGGCCACCGCGTCCTCCAGATCGAGGAAGATCTCGTCGGCCGCCAGGCCCTTGGCCTTGTCGATCATGCGGGGGTTGCTGCCGGGCACGGCGAGCACCGAACGGCGCGCTGTCATGGGTCACTCCTTGTCCAGTGGCGAAAGGCACGCTCGTGGCGTGACATTTCGGGCGGCCCCCACGCACTAGCCTTGGCTCTCATGGCAGCGACCAAAGTTTTCGCCGCTCGGCTCGCGGGCTTGGTGGTGCTGGGACCGGACGGGGAGTCTATCGGTCGCATTCGCGACATCGTGCTCTCGATCCGGTACGACCGGCAGCAACCGCGCGTGCTCGGCATCCTCGTCGAACTGCCCACCCGGAAGCGGATTTTCGTCCCGATGTTGCGCGTGCAGGCGGTCGACCCCGGGTCGGTCACGCTGACCACCGGAAACATCTCGGTCCGGCGTTTCGAGCTGCGCCCGGGCGAGGTGCTCGCCATCGCGCAGCTGCTCGACTCCACGGTGCGCGTCGCCGATCCGGAACTGCCGCGGCTGGCCGACGTCGAGGTCGTGGTGGTCGACCTGGGCGTCGAGCAGTCCCGGACCCGGGACTGGGTGGTGACGCGGGTCGCGGTGCGCGAACGCCGCCGGCTCGGCATCGGGTTCGGGCGGCGCGGCGCGGTGCACGTGGTGGACTGGGCGCAGGTGCGCGGACTCACTCAGACAGAGCTGAATCTGCCCGGGCAGGACGTCACCCAGCTGCTCGAGCAATTCGAGGGCATGCGCCCGGCAGACGTGGCGCATCTGCTGCGTGAGCTGCCGCGCAAGCGCCGGATCGAGGTCGCCTCGGCATTCGACGACGAACGCCTCGCGGACGTGGTGCAGGAACTGCCCGAGACAGATCAGGTGGAGGTGCTCGAACAGCTCGGCGTCGAGCGCGCGGCCGACCTGCTCGAGGCCATGGACCCCGACGACGCGGCGGACCTGCTCGGCGAGCTGCCGGTGAACGAAGCCGAATCGCTTCTGGCACTGATGGATCCGGAGGATTCCGAGCCGGTCCGCCGACTCCTCGAACACGCGCCGTACACCGCGGGCGGCCTGATGACCCCCGAACCGGTGGTCATCACCCCGTCCACCACGGTCGCCGAGGCGCTGGCCCGTATCCGCGATCCCGAGCTCACCCCGGCGCTGGCCAGCATGGCCTTCGTCGTGCGCCCGCCGACCGCGACGCCCACCGGTAGATATATGGGGTGCGTGCACTTTCAGCAACTCCTGCGCGAACCACCGGCGAACCTCGTCGGCGGCATCCTGGACGCGGATCTGGTGCAATTGCGCGCCGACGCGCCGCTCACAGCCGTGACCAGGTATTTCGCAACGTATAACCTGGTGTGCGGGCCGGTCGTGGACGCGGAGAACCATCTACTCGGCGCGGTGACCGTCGACGACGTCCTCGATCACCTGCTTCCCGAGGACTGGCGCGAGCAGGACGACAATCACGACGTGCACGGCATGCCGCTGATCGACGGCACCGGAGGGCGGGCATGACCGATCGAATGGACAAACTGAGCGCTCGCGAGCGCCTCGGTACCCCGGTCGAGAGCAGATTCCGCGGATTCGACTGGGACGCAGAGGCTTTGGCGCGCTCCAGCGAGCGGGTCGCCCGGTTCCTGGGCACCGGCCGCTACCTGGTGATCCAGAGCGCGATCGTCATCATCTGGATTCTGCTCAACGTCTTCGCCGTTCGGCTGCGCTGGGATCCGTACCCGTTCATCCTGTTGAATCTGGCGTTCTCCACCCAGGCCGCCTACGCCGCGCCGCTGATCCTGCTGGCGCAGAACCGGCAGGACAACCGTGACCGGGTCGCCCTGGAGGAGGACCGGACGCGGGCAGCCCAGACAAAAGCCGACACCGAATTCCTGGCCCGCGAACTGGCCGCCCTGCGCCTGGCGGTCGGCGAGGTCGCGACCCGCGATTACGTCCGCCGCGAACTCGACGATGTGAAGGAAGCCCTGCTCAGGCTGGAGAAACTGGCGACCGACGGCGAGGCGGTACCCGAGCGCAAAACCAAGAAGGGTACCGATCGAAAGAGGCCTGGGGTCGCAAATTTGGCGCAGAAAGATGGCGACTGACCGCAGAAGGAGTACACAACAAGCTTACGGATGGGTAACCTGGATCACGTTGTTCCGAGCGACCGACCCAGACACCACCGCACTGCGGCTGTCATCACAGGGCTTCGGCCGCACGACCGAGGGGATTGTGTGGTGGCGAAGAGAATATCTGCACCGGTGACAGCGTCTGCCCTGCTGATCGCGGGCCTGGTCACCGCCGGTTCGGCCACCAATGTCACGACGCATCCCCAGGCGGCCCCGCAGGCCGCCCCGGAAGCGTTGCTGGCAGCGGCGGCCAGCGACAGCGCACCCGCCGGCGCCGAACCCGCGTCCGATCAGCTCGTCGGCCTGGTCCCGGCCGCACCCGAGGCCCCGCGCAGACTCAGCGCCATGACCCCGCCCGCCGACGGCTCCCGCCTCGGCAACGTGCCACTGCAGAACATCGCTCTGCCCGGCGGCACCGGCGCGCTCGGCATTCCGGAGATCGTGCTCGCGGCCTACCGCAACGCGGAACTGGCCATGGAATCCTCCACGCCGGGCTGCGGATTGCCCTGGAATCTGCTGGCCGGTATCGGCCGCATCGAGTCCGGGCACGCCAGCAGCGGCCGCACCGACGCCGCCGGCACCACGGTGCAGCCCATCTACGGCCCGGCCCTGGACGGCACGCTGCCGGGCAACGAGGTCATCAAGGCCGCGGACGGCGGCTACGTGCGGGCGCTGGGCCCCATGCAGTTCCTGCCGGGCACCTGGTCGCTGTACGCGGCCGACGGCAACGGCGACGGCGTCTCCGATCCGCACAACGTCTTCGACGCCGCGCTGGCCGCGGGCAAGTACCTGTGCTCGGGCGGGCTGGACCTGCGCGACGCGCAGCAACAGCTCAAAGCCGTACTGCGCTACAACAATTCGATGTCCTACGCGGCGAGCGTGCTGAGCTGGTCGAACGCGTACAAGACCGGCGGCGCGCCCGCGCCGGTGGAGATCTCCTCGACGCTGGTCCCGCCGGGCTCGCTGCAGAGCGCGCCGGACATGTCGCTGGCCTCCTCGACGCTGCCGACCACGACGGCCGAGGAGAAGCCGGTCGGCACCACGCAGGCGCCCGCGACCCAGGTGATGATCACCATCCCGGGGCTGCCGCCGATTCCGTGCGGGATCTTCTGCCCCGCCGCGCCCGCCGCCCCGGCGCCGGAAAACTGCGTGGAGGCCGAGGTTCCGGTGCAGCCGGACGCGCTGCCGGTCGACGCCAAGCCCGAGGACGGCGCGCAGCCCGGACAGGCGAACGTGACCTACGGGCCGGACGGCCGCGCGCTGCCGCCGGAACAGGCGACCGTCTCGTGCCAGGCCGCCACCGAGGAGAAGCCGCAGGAGCAGGGCCAGCAACCGGTCGCCCCGCAGGCACAGGCGCCGGAGAAGACCCCCGAGCCCGGCGTCGCCGAGCCCGCCGAGGTGCCCGCCGCACCGGTCGAGCCGGCGCCCGCCGCGCCCGGCATCACCCTCCCGTTCGGCATCACGATTCCGCTGCCGGCGCCCGCGCCCGCGCCGTAATTTTCCCGGCCGTGCGGGGCGGGACGCGCCGCACGGCCCGGAAAACCGGTTTTCTACCGGCTGATCTGCGCAAAAATTTCAGATGGTCACGGAGTAGTAACGAAAAGGTCTCGAATGCGGTAGCGTGGCGTCCACCACCCCCGGTCTCTTCCCGACGGTAATGGAGGGTCACCACACTGTGGGACGTCATCGCAAGCCCCCGGTCCCGACGATGCGGCGCGGATCGGTTCTGGCATTCACCGGCCTCCTGCCCGCCGGAATCGCAACGGTCACCGGCGCGGCCGACGGATCGATCACCGACAAGATCACCTCGACCATCCAGCAACAGAAGCTGACGGTCGCCGGGGGTCAGGAGCTATCGAGACCCGAGGCGGCCCTGCCGGCCGCGGCCGAACAGCCTCTGCTTCGCGAGGCCAAACAGCTTCTCCCCCCGCCACCTCCGATCGTGAAGACGGTGGCCCAGCCCGACGGGCGTGTCCCCGCCGCCCTCCCCGCCGGCCCGCTCGGCATTCCCGGCATCTCCGTGAACGCGTATCAGAACGCGGAACGTCTACTGGCGGCGGACAACCCGGTGTGCGGCATGCCGTGGCAGATGCTCGCAGGCATCGGCCGCGTGGAGTCGGTGCACTCGTTCGGCGGCAAGGTCGACGCGAACGGCAACAACCTCGACCCGGTGTACGGCCCCGTCCTGGACGGCAGCCTCGCGGGCAACAACGTCATCCACGACTCCGACAACGGTGTGCTGGACGGGATTTCCGGCTACGACCGCGCCGTGGGCTCGATGCAGTTCCTGCCCGAGACCTGGACGCGCTACGCGGCCGACGGCAACGGCGACGGAATCTCCGATCCGCAGAACATCTTCGACGCCACCCTGACCGCGGGCAAATACCTCTGCGCGGGCGGCCTGAACATGCGCGACGCCGCCCAGCAGACCCGCGCGATCCTGCGCTACAACAACTCCATGGCCTACGTGGCGAACGTGATGGCCTGGGAAACGGCCTACGCCTCCGGCGTGGCCCCCCAGCCCGCCCAGCTCCCCCGCATCTGACCCGCAGCGGCACAGCAACCCACCGGCCTACCCGGGGCCGGTGGCGATGGCCTGAGCGACCGTGCGGCACCCGGGCCGGCTCGCAACCCGACCGACTCCCCCGCAGGACCGGACAGCCAACTCGGCCCAGCGCGACGGTCCCGACGACAGGGTGTGCTCGGTCGCGGTGAATCCACCCACCGCCCTTGCATATACAGCCCGAGCCGGTCGGATCCGGCACAACATTCGCGGCGATTCGGCGGGAACCGGTCGGTAGCTATAACGTCGGGAGCCGTGTTGCGGGGAGTTGCGCGGAACGATCGCGCGGGTGTTGTCGGGTGGGTGGCGGTCCTGCCGCTCGTGGTCGTCGCGGTGGGGGTCACGGTCCTGCGGGTGGCCGACCTCGGGGGCATGGTCGGGCCGCTGTGGTCGGCGGACATGGGTGGGGTGCACGTCGACTTCGACACGTTCTGGCACTCGGCCGTCGCGCTCGTGCACGGGGACGACATCTACGACACCCCGGCCGAATTACGCAATCTCAACCCGCCGCTCGTCTCGCTGCTGCTCGCGCCGTTCGCCGCGCTGGACGCCGTCACGGCCCACCGGGTCTTCATCGTGCTGATGCTGCTCGTGGTCCTCGGCGCGGTGCTCGCGGTGTGCCGGGAACTGCGGCTGCGGCCCGCGGTCACGGCGGCGGTCGTCGCGGCCGTCATCGCCTCGGCGCCGCTGTACGGGACGCTGCTGCTCGGCCAGGTCTATCCGATGCTGCTGGCCGGACTCGTCGCCGGATGGATCGCACAGCGCCGGGGACGACCGGTGCTCGCGGCCGTCCTGTACGGCGTCACGGTGGCGCTCAAACCCTCGCTGGCGCCGCTGCTGTTGCTCGCCGCCGTGCATCGGGCGTGGGCGCCCTTCCGGGCCGGCATCGCGGCCGCGGCGATCGCGTCGCTCGTCGGCGTGCTCGCCGCCGGACCGTCGAGCGCGGCGGGCTGGCTGCGAATCGCGTTCTCCGAGCCGGTGTCCGGCTGGGTGGACAACGCCTCGCTGCCGGGCCTCGCCGTGCGGTTCGGCCTGCCCGCCGGTGTCGGCACCGCCCTGGGACTCGCCGTGCTGACCGGCACGCTGTGGTGGTGCGGGCGGCACCGCGCCGACCCGGGCGGCGTGGCGCCCTGGGCGGTGCTGGCCGCCGGTCTGCTGTTCTCCCCGATCGCGTGGCACAACTACCTGATGCTGCTGTGGCCCGGTCTGCTCGTGCTGATCGTGCTGGGTCGCGGCGCGATCACCACCGCAGCGCTCGCGGCGTCGGCGATCCCGCTGTCGCTGAACACGGAGATGCCGCCGCGCGGCATCACCTCGGCGCTGTCGCAGTCGCTCTACTGCGCAATCCTCGTGGGGTACTGGGCCGTTCTGCTGCGCGACGCGACGCGCCCCGCCCCGGGCGCTCCTGAGCCGTCCGGCCACCCGGACCCCGCCGGGGCCGAAGTGGCGGCGGCCCGCTGAGAACGTTCGCCGGGCGCCGCCGGAACCGGCCCCGTTCCGAGCCCTGACCGTTCGTGCCGCCGCTCGTCCTCCTATTGTTGAACGCATGCCAGTGGTAACGGAATCGGATGTGCGGGGCGCGCTCGCGAAGGTGAACGACCCGGAGATCCGGAAACCGATCACCGAGCTGGGCATGGTGAAGAGCGTCGTGGTCGGCGACGACGGCAGTGTCCAGGTCGTGGTCTACCTGACGACATCGGCCTGCCCGATGAAGGGCGCCATCACCGAACGCGTCACCAAGGCCGTCAACGACGTGCCCGGGGTCGGCACGATCGACGTGACCCTCGACGTCATGAACGACGAGCAGCGCACCGAACTGCGCAAGAAGCTGCGCGGCGACAACGCCGAACCGGTCATCCCGTTCGCGCAGCCCGGATCGCTGACCCGCGTGTACGCGGTCGCCTCCGGTAAGGGCGGCGTCGGAAAGTCCAGCGTCACGGTCAATCTCGCGGCCGCCATGGCCGCCAAGGGCCTGTCCGTCGGCGTCCTCGACGCCGACATCTACGGCCACTCGGTGCCGCGCATGCTCGGCACCGACCAGCGCCCGACGCAGGTCGAGCGCATGATCATGCCGCCCATCGCGCACGACGTGAAGCTCATCTCGATCTCCATGTTCACCCAGGGCAACACCCCCGTGGTGTGGCGCGGCCCGATGCTGCACCGCGCGCTGCAGCAGTTCCTGGCCGACGTGTTCTGGGGCGATCTGGACATCCTGCTGCTGGATCTGCCGCCCGGCACCGGCGACGTGGCCATCTCGCTGGCCCAGCTGATCCCCAACGCCGAGATCCTGGTCGTGACCACCCCGCAGCTCGCCGCCGCGGAGGTCGCCGAGCGCGCCGGATCCATCGCGCTGCAGACCCGCCAGCGCATCGCGGGCGTCATCGAGAACATGTCGTGGCTGGACCTGCCCGACGGCTCGCGTATGGAGCTCTACGGTTCGGGCGGCGGGCAGACCGTGGCCGAGAACCTCACCCGCGCGGTGGGCGCGAACGTGCCGCTGCTGGGCCAGATCCCGATCGAGCAGGAGCTGCGCGAGGCGGGCGACGAGGGCACCCCGATCGTGCTGAGCGCCCCCGAGAGCGCCTCGGGCAAGGCCCTGCTCGAGATCGCCGACAAGCTGGCCGTGCGCCGTCGCGGCCTGGCGGGCATGTCCCTCAACATCGACACCACGCGCCACCTGTAGGCACGGCGCACGGCCGAGATCCTTCGGGCCCGGCGCGAAATCGGTCCTCGCACTGAGAGTTCGACGACCGATTTCCGCCGGGCCTAACTATTTCCGCGTCGGCCCGTCCCCCTAAGCTCGGACACATGCTCACGCTGCTGCTGTACGTGCTGATCGTCGGTCTGGTCGCCGCGCTGCTGTTCCTGGTCGCCAGTGCGGTCTTCGGACGCTCCGAGGAACTGGGCCCGCTGCCGGAGGGGACGACGGTGACGGTGCTCCCGGCGGAGAACATCGGCGGCAGCGACGTGCGCGCGTTGCGCTTCCAGCAGGTGCTGCGCGGCTACAAGGCGGGCGAGGTGGACTGGGCGCTGACCCGGCTGGCCGCCCGCATCGACGATCTGGAGTGGCAGCTCGCCCAGGCGCGCGGCGCCCAGGACGAGCGCTCCGAGGTGATGGTCGGGGCCGAGGCCGCGAACACCGGATCCGTCGCGCTCGGCAAGACCACCGACACGCCCGGCCCGCGCCGAATATCTTCCGATTCGGCCGCCTCGGACGGTTCCGGCGCCACACCGGAAACCGCCGCCGCGCCGCCGCTTCCCGCCGATCCCCCGGTACGCGCCGCCGAGTCGGGCAACCCGTTGCCCGAAGTGTTGCCGGCCGAGCCCGCGGCCGCCGAACCCGGCGACGAGCCGGGCACCGATGGCACCCCGGGCCGCCGATGACCGCCGCGTCCCCGGCCACGGACGGCCGGATTCGGTGCGGCTGGTCCGAGTCCTCCGAGCTCTACCGGAACTATCACGACACCGAATGGGGCCGCCCGCTGCACGGCGACGACGCGTTGTTCGAACGCGTCTGCCTCGAGGCGTTTCAATCGGGCCTCGCGTGGATCACGATTCTGCGCAAGCGCCCGGCCTTCCGCGCGGCCTTCGACGGGTTCGTCATGGAACGGGTCGCCGCGTTCGGCCCGGCGGATGTGGAACGCCTCATGACGGACCCCGGCATAGTTCGCAATCGGGCCAAAATCGATGCGAGTATCCACAATGCCCGGGTCGCTCTGGAGCTCCCCGATGGCCTCGAAAAGCTGCTCTGGGGCTTCGCTCCGGACCCGCGCCCGCGGCCCGCGACCCTCGCCGATGTGCCCGCCATCACTCCCGAATCCGCTGCTCTCGCAAAAGAACTGAAGCGCCGCGGGTTCAAGTTCGTGGGTCCCACTACTGCGTACGCACTCATGCAGGCGACCGGGATGGTAGACGATCACATCGCCGATTGCTGGGTGAATCCGGTGACTCCCTGAACGCCGCATCGGTCGGTTTTTGGAACTCAGGTACCCGCCCCGATCCGCGATAGGGAAGAATGGGCTTGGTGCGGCCCGCCACATACCGGCGGGCTGCCTGGTTGGTAACAACTGGAGTTCCATGAAAGTGCGCAGTAATCCGCGCAGATCTGGAGGGAGCAGAGGATGGCGGCCATGAAGCCCCGCACCGGGGACGGTCCCCTCGAGGCAACCAAGGAAGGGCGTGGAATCGTGATGCGGGTTCCACTCGAGGGTGGCGGGCGTTTGGTCGTCGAGCTCACGCCGGAGGAAGCTGCGGCACTGGGTGACGAACTCAAGAGTGTCACCAGCTAGTAGCCAGACCTACCTGTGCCGGTGAGCCACAGCCCCCGGGCGGACCGGCTCACCGGCATATCGGTGTCTGCCGGCCCACCACCCCTCGGCTCGGTCGATCCCCTGATCGCCTGCGCCGATCTACTGTCCTGTCCGGAATGCGGCCGGGACCTCGCGCCGCACGCGCGCGCCCTGCGCTGCGCCACCGGCCACACCTTCGACATCGCCCGCCAGGGCTACGTCAGCCTGCTCACCGGCGCCTCCACGAAAATGTCCGGCGACACGCCCGACATGCTCGATGCGAGAGCCACTTTTCAGGCCGCCGGTCATTTCGCACCCATCGCCGCGGCCCTGGCCGGCGCTCTCGCGGGTGGCCCGCTCCCGGCCCCCGAGCCCAACGCTGCCGATCGCCCGCTCCGCCCGGGCGCGACGCTCACCGGCTCGTCCGCGACCCGCCTCGCCTCGACCCTGCTGAGCGAAGCCGCACGTGCGCACAAGACCCCGCGAGCCGACGCGATCCCCTCGGCCGCCCCGCGCGATTCCGCGGTTCCCGGCATCGTCTCCGGACCGGGCTCACCGACCACCGGCGGGCCCGCGGTACTGGAGATCGGCGCGGGCACCGGCTACTACACGTCCGCCGTCCTCGATGCCCTGCCCGACCTGCGCGGCATCGCGCTCGACGTGGCCAAGCCCGCCGCCCGGCGCGCCGCACGCGCCCACCCCCGTGCCGCCGCGATCCTGGCCGACGCCTGGCGCGGCCTCCCCGTCCGCGACCACTCCCTCGCCGCGGCCCTCTCGGTCTTCGCCCCCCGCAACGCCGACGAGGTGGCCCGGGTCCTGGCCCCCGGCGGCCGCTTCCTCGTCGTGACGCCCACCCCCCGCCACCTGACCGAGCTGATCGAGCCCCTCGACATGGTCCACGTGGACGCGACCAAACAGGACCGCCTGGCCGAATCCCTGGACGCCCGTTTCGAACTCCTCGACCGCACCGCCGTGGAGTACACGATGTCCCTGTCCCACCCCGACATCGCCGCGGTGGTCGCGATGGGCCCCTCGGCCTTCCACGCCGCCGACCGTCGCCCCACCCGCATCGCGCAACTGCCGGACCCCGCACTCGTCACCGCGTCGGTCACCATCTCGATCTACAGCCCCCGCGCCTGACGAATCGCCGACCCGGCGCGCTCCACTCCGCCGGCCGCCGCCACCGTGCGACCGGCTCCGGCGCCCGTGCGGCTCAGTTCTTGCGAACCAGGTCGTAGACCTTCGCGGTACGGGCGGCTATCTGATTCCAGTCGAACTCGGCGATCGCGCGGGCGCGGCCGGCCGCGCCCATCGCGGCGGCGGCGGACTGGTCGGCGGCCACCACGTTGACCGCGTGGGCCAGGGCCCGCTCGTACAGGTCGGGGCGGGTCTCGTCGTAGTGGACGAGGCGGCCGGTCTCGCCCTCGACCACCACCTCGGGAATCCCGCCGACGTCGGAGGCCACGACGGCGGTGCCGCAGGCCATGGCCTCGAGGTTCACGATGCCCAGGGGCTCGTAGACCGAGGGGCAGATGAAAACCGTTGCGGCGGCCAGGACCTGGCGGACCAGCTCGGTGGGCAGCATCTCGCGGACCCAGTACACCCCGTCGCGGGTCGCGCCGAGTTCGCGCACCGCGGCGCGCACCTCCGCCTCCATGGCGGGCGTATCGGCGGCCCCGGCCAGCAGCACCAGCTGGATGTCGGGGTCCAGGTATCGAGCCGCGGCCAGCAGGTGCGGGACGCCCTTCTGCCGCGTGATGCGCCCGACGAACGCCGCGACCGGGCGGTCCCGCCGCACGCCGAGTTCGCCGAGAATGTCGCGCACCTCGGGCGCGGGTCCGCCCGGATGCCACACGCTCGCGTCGATACCGTTGTGCACCACATGGACTTTCGCCGGATCGATGTCCGGGTACGCGGCCAGCACATCGGTGCGCATGCCCGCGCTCACCGCGATCACGGCGTCGGCGTAGGTCATGGCGTTGTGCTCGGACCAGGACGAGAGCCGGTAGCCGCCGCCGAGCTGTTCGGCCTTCCAGGGCCGGCGCGGTTCCAGCGAATGCGCGGTCAGCACATGCGGAATCGCGTACAGCTCGGCCGCGAGGTGCCCGGCCAGCCCGGTGTACCAGGTGTGCGAGTGCACGACGTCGGAGCCTTCGGCGGCGTCGGCCATCCGTAGTTGCGCGGACATCATCTGCAGCGCCGAGTTGGCGGCGTAGAGCGTCGGATCGGGCTGGTGCACCACGGCATCGAGCCGCGGCACGCCCATGCAGTGCACCGAGACGTCGCACAGTTCCCGCAGCCGCGGCACCAGTTCGGTGACGTGCACCCCCGCCCCGCCGTACACCTCGGGCGGGTACTCGCGGGTCATCATGGCGACACGCAGGTCATGAACACCGCGCCCGGGAACGCCGTGTTCGCGGCCGCCATCCGCGCCAGAACTCACCGGTCCAACCTAGTCTCTCGTCCAACCCGCGACCAACCACCCGTCCTCGCAAGTTCGCACCCCGGGGGACACGATCGGACCGCCATGGTCCACCCCCACGGCGACGGCGATCCGATCACCCGCCGCCCCTGCCCCTTCCGCGACGCCGTGGTCCAGCCGGACGCGTGGCGCCGAGAACGCCACGTCGGCAGCAGCCGCGCAAGCGTCCGGCAGGCGACCAGCGGTCGAACAACCGGCGTGCCCCGGTTTCGAACTCGCGCCGCCGCAGGCCCGGCCACCGAAGACAGGTAACTTGGCGAGTGTGAGGAGCCAGCCGCACGTACTCGGGATCGTGCTCGCCGGTGGCGAGGGCAAGCGACTCTTTCCGCTCACCAAGGACCGTGCCAAGCCCGCCGTGCCGTTCGGCGGCGCGTACCGCCTCATCGACTTCGTGCTCTCGAACATGGTGAACGCCGGGTATCTGCGGATCTGCGTACTCACGCAGTACAAGTCGCATTCCCTGGATCGGCACATCTCCCAGACCTGGCGGCTCTCCGGCTTCGGCGGGGAGTACATCACCCCGGTGCCCGCGCAACAGCGGCTGGGCCCGCGCTGGTACACCGGCAGCGCCGACGCGATCATGCAGTCGCTCAATCTCATCTACGACGAGGACCCGGAGTACATCGTCGTCTTCGGCGCCGATCACGTGTACCGCATGGACCCCGAGCAGATGGTGACCGCGCACATCGAGGCCGGCGCGGGCGTGACCGTGGCGGGCATCCGGGTGCCGCGCAGCACCGCGAGCGCGTTCGGCTGCATAGATTCCGACGAGTCCGGCCGCATCGTGAACTTCCTGGAGAAGCCCGCGCATCCGCCGGGCACCCCGGACGATCCGAACGTCACCTTCGCCTCCATGGGCAACTACGTCTTCACCACCAAGGTCCTGGTCGACGCGATCCGCGCGGACGCCGACGACAACGACTCGGACCACGACATGGGCGGCGACATCATTCCGGGCCTGGTGCGCGCGGGCCAGGCCGCGGTGTACGACTTCGGCAGCAACATCGTGCCCGGATCGACCGATCGCAGTCGCGGCTACTGGCGTGACGTGGGAACCCTGGACGCCTTCTACGAGGCGCACATGGATCTGGTGTCGGTGGACCCGGTCTTCGATCTCTACAACCGGCACTGGCCCATTCGCGGCGCGGCCGAGAACCTGCCGCCCGCCAAGTTCGGGCGCGGCGGCCTGGCGCAGGAGTCGATCGTCGGCGCGGGCAGCATCCTGTCGGCGGCGACCGTGCGCAATTCGGTGCTGTTCTCCAATGTCCGAGTCGAGGACGGCGCGACGGTGGAGGGCAGCGTGATCATGCCGGGAGTCCGGATCGGGCGCGGCGCGGTGGTGCGGCACGCCATTCTGGACAAGAACGTGGTGGTCTCGGAGGGCGAGATCATCGGCGTCGACCGGGACCGCGACCGCGAGCGTTTCGCGGTCAGCAAGGGCGGTGTGGTGACCGTCGGCAAGGGCATCTGGGTGTGATGACACCCCGTCCGCCCGGGTGATCCGGCGGATAACGGTGGACGCGGCCGCCCCGGTTGACGAAAATCATGGGGTGGAGCGCCGCCGCGAGGCCGCGCGGGAGGGACCGGACCATGAGCCGCGCACTTCGGATCGTCACCGCCTTCGCCTGCACCGCGCTGCTCGCAGCGACGGCGGCGTGCGCGGTCGAGGGCACACCCACACCCGCCGAGCTCGATGTCCGCACGCTCGACACGGGCTCGTATCCGGTGGATCGCTATACGTACGGCCGGGATTCGAGCGGTAAGGGCCCGGTGCTGGAGGGCATGCGAATGGCCGATGCCGTGGTGCCCGCGATCAAGGTCGATTCCAGTCTGCGGGTCGGGCGCGGCGGCATCGTGCTCACCTCGGTCGATGACGTGGTGACGGTGAGTCACCTGTCGTCGTCGGCGCGGCCGGTGCTGCAGAATCGCGGTTTCATCGCCGGATTCGCCACCAGCAGTTCGGATCTGCCCGATCCCGCCGGTTCCAACGCCCCCGATCCCAAGAGCACCACGGTCACGATCCGGCTGCTGCGGTTCCCGAGCGGAGACAGCGCGAAACTGGCCGCGCGCGAGCTCTCGGACGCGGACTTCAACGTCGCCCTCGACCAGAACCGCAAACTCACCCTGCCGGACTATCCCGACGCCATGTCGCACTGGCGGCCCGGCGTCGCCAACATCGGTATGACCATGCCGCGCAAGGAATTCGTCATCTCGGTGTTCATCTCCCGCCCGAGCGCCGATCAGGCCGATCTGCTGTCCTGGCTGAAGAAGACCCTGGACGCGGAGGTGCCCGCGGTGGACGCGTTCGCCGCCACGCCCGCCGATCAGATCGACACGCTGCCGGTCGATCCGGAGCGGCTACTGGCGCGGGTGCTGACCACCGATCGCGACGGCCGCAGCCCGGATCCGGACACGTTCGCGGTCTTCGGTCCCGCCATGCTCGTTCATCCGGCCGGGGATCAGGCCCTGCGGTCCCGGCTGGTCGCCGACACCGGCATGGACGCCATGGCGGGTGTCGACGACAACTATCTGTTCCGCACCCGCGATTCCAAGTCGGGCGCGGATCTGGTGGCCGGGCTGATCAGCAGTCTGGGCGAGTCGGGGTCGACCGGGCCGGGCCCGGAGAACGTGCCGGACACCAAGTGCGTGCATCGCAAGTCCGGCACGGCGGCGTTCCGGTGCTACGTGATCTACAAGAGGTACGTGGGCGTGGTGAACGCGCAGACGGCGGACGAGGTGCACCGCATGGCGGCGGCGCAGTACGCGCTGCTGGCGAACAGCCTGTAGCGCCGCGGATTCGGCGGATTCCCTCGCCTGGTCAGAAGCGCAGGGTATCCGCGTCGAGCGCCCGCCAGGCGGCGGGACGCCCGGGCTCCGGGGCACGCGGCACGACGGGCTCGGTCTCCGCGCACTGCGCGCAGTCGGAATCCGCTGCCGCCCTCGACTTGTCGCCGCCTTTGCCGCGAACCGCGGCGTGCCGGTGGCAGACCGCCGCGCCGCCGGTCCCGGTGGCCGCTCGCCCGGTACGACCGAGCCCGTGCTCACCCCGGCCGGTGGAGGCTCCCGCGTGCGTGGCCGACGCCGGACTGTCGTCGCGGAAGCGGTAGTCCCGGAAACCGAACGGCTGCAGCAGCGCTCGCAGGAACTCGGCCCCGTCCTCCGGCAGCACCCGGCGATCCTCGCCCGGAACGTCCACGCCCTGGTGGTACCAGACCCGCGCCACCAGCCCCTCGATCGGATCCACCGCCCGGAAGGTGGCGCGCCCGTCGGCGGCCAGCCGGAACTCGGCGATCCGCCGCCACTGCCCGGACACGCGGAGGTACAACCCCACCACGGCCGGAACCCGTTGCCCCATGAGAAACCTCATTCGTCGAACCTGTTCATGGAGTAGCCCCGGCCGAGGCGCGGTAACCCTTTCCGCGATCCACCGCCCCCGGCGGGCGTCAGCGCGTGTAGCAGAAGGGCTCACAGGGCCCCGGCGTCGCCGGCACCACGTGTGACATGTCGTCGAAGCGCGCCCCGCTGACCAGCAGCAACACCACCAGTGCCGCAAACAGGATCAGCCCGAACAAGATCAGCGCGGGCCACAGCCATCCGGACGGCAGATGCGCGCCGAGTATCAGTCCCTCGTACATCCCCCACCTCCTTAATCGGTTCCCCTTTCATCTACCACCATTTCGCCGAACTAATCCACCCCCGCCCCCTGCCCGCCCACTGCCCGATCCGCCGCCACTCCCCGTGCGCCGCCCGCGAACGACACTGTGCCGTCACGACTTCGACCGCCTCCTCGCACGACAGGTGGTGGGCGCGGCCGTTCTGAGAAGCGCGGTGTGTGTTGAGATCCGGGCCACTCTCGGGTATCCGCCTCGACAGATCGGCATCCGGATACCGCACCCACCGGTCATGCCAGCGGTCAGCGTCGCTCGCGCGTACCAGGACGAGTAGGCCTGTAGGCCCTCCATCCGTCACACATGTGGAATGGGCACGCTGCCGGGATAAACTCGGCCACAACGTCTTAGGCGGATCCGGATACATGAGAGGCACCGTGGGCGAAGCGCCGGATCACCCCGATACGGCGATGCGCACCCGGCCGGGGCCGGGTGCGCATCCGAGGGAACCGTGACCGGGGCGGGTCAGCGCAGGTCGCGGCGGCGGAAGGCGAGCAGGCCCACCGTGATCAGCACCGCCACGACCGCCAGCAGGATCAGGACCGGGGCGGGGGTGAAGGACGCGCCGGGGACCTTCGGGAGGTGCTCGAAGGGTTCCAGGTCCCGGAGCCATTGGGGGGCACCGGAAATCGCGCCGAGGAGGAAGACCGCTACGGCGGCGGTCAGTACACCCCAGGCGACGGGGGTCCAGCGCGGGGCCAGGCCGAACAGGGCCACGGTGATCGCGGCGAAGATCCAGACGGCGGGCAGCTGGATCAGGGCCGCGGCCAGGACGCCGGGGAGTTTCGCGCCGATGTCACCGGCCGCGCGACCGTAGACCAGGCCGCCGAGCAACCCGGCCACCAGCAGCGCGACCGCGGGGCCGCCGAGCGCGAACAGCAGATGCGATGCGGCCCAGCGGGTTCGGGACACCGCTCCGGTCAGCAGGGTCTCGGTGTGCTGGCTGCTCTCCTCGCTGTGCAGGCGCAGCGCCGCCGAGATCGAGTACGCCGCGGCCGCCACGCCGATCATGGTGAAGGCGTAGGTGATCATCGAATTCTCCAGCGAGTCCGAACCGCCCATGCGGGTGATCAGGTCGCGAATCGTCTGGCTGCTGCCCAGTTCGTCGCCGATGCCGTGCACCACGCTGCCGATGATCAGCCCGTACAGGCCGAGTCCGGCGGTCCAGGCCACGAGCGTGCCGCGCTGCAGCCGCCAGGCCAGTCCGAACGGACCGCTCAGGCCGGGGCCCGCCGCGGCCGCGCCGGGCCGTTCGGCGATCAGTCCCGCACCCAGATCCCGGTGCCGCAGTAGCTGATACGCGATCCCGGTCAGGATCAGTACGGCGGCCGCGTGCAGCCCGAGCACCGCGAAGTGGTCGCCGGCGAACGGCCGCACCTGCAGCGACCAGCCCTGCGGGGCGAGCCAGGTGAGCGGCCCGGCGGGCCCGTCCCCGGCCTGCGCGTCCCCGATACCGCGCAGGGTGAAGGTCGCGCCGAGAATGCCGAGGGCGATCCCGCGCGCCAGTCGCGCACCGGTGGTCAGCTGTGCGCAGACCGCGGCCACCGCCGCGAAGACCGCGCCCGAACCCGCCAGCGCCAGCCCGAAGGCCAGCGATCCGGCCAGGTCGCCGTCGGTGCCGCGCAGGTCGCTGCTCGCCAGGCTCGCGAACCCGATGAGCCCGGTCGCCAACGCTCCGCCGTAGGCGATCACGAGCGTCGCGGTGAGCCCGGCGAACCGCCCGACCCTGGTCGCGGCGACCAGTTCCCCGCGCCCGGTCTCCTCCTCCGCGCGGGTGTGCCGGATGACGGTGAGGATCGTGGCGATGGCGATGAGGCTGTAGAACATCCCCGCCTTCCACACCCCGACCGCACCCAGGCTCGTGTTGTAAATCGGCCCGTACATGGCCAATTGGGCGGGACTGGCGAGAATGGAGTCCGCGAATCCGGCGCGGTCCTGCTCACTCGGATACACCGAGGAGATGCTGTCGATGTACACGCTGCCCAGCGGCAGCGACAGCAGCAGCACCCACAGCGGCAGCACGACCCGGTCCCGGCGCAGGTACAGCCGCAGCAGCTGCCCGGTCCCGGTGAAGTTACCGGCGCGGGAAGCGGTTTCGGCCCGGTGGTGGCCGGGATGGGTTACCGCGGCGGTCATTTCGCCACCCGCTTTCCACTCCGAGCGATGGCCGCGCGGGCATCGGCGGCACCGCGCACCGCGGCCCGGCAACGACGAACCGCGGCGGTCATTTCGCCACCTGCTTCGGGGCAGCGGCGGTCTCGGCCGATCCGTTGCCGTCGCGGGCGGCGTGCCCGTTGCCGGTTTCGGCGTCCGCCTCGTCGCCATTGATCGAATAGTGCCTCAGGAACAGCTCTTCCAGCGTCGGCGGCTGGCTGACCAGGCTCCGCACCCCCGCGTCGCCGAGCACGCGGATCAGCTCGCCCAGGTGCTCGCTGTCGACCTGCAGGTGCACCGTGTGATCCTCGACCGTGACGTCGGCGACGCCGGGCAGGCGGCCGAGATCGCCCGGGTCCCCGGTCATCTCGGCCGTGATGGAGGTCCGGCTCAGGTGGCGCAGCTGCGCGAGGGTGCCGGATTCGACGGTCCTGCCGGCCCGGATGATGGTGACCCGCCGGCACAGCGCCTCGACCTCGGACAGGATGTGGCTGGACAGCAGCACCGTGCAGCCGCGCTCGGACGCTTCCCGCACGCATTCGCGGAAGGTCTGTTCCATCAGCGGGTCCAGCCCGGAGGTGGGTTCGTCCAGCAGCAGCAGTTTCGCGTGCGAGGAGAACGCCGAGACCAGCGCCACCTTCTGCCGATTGCCCTTGGAGTAGGTGCGCGCCTTCTTCTTCGGATCGAGTTCGAACCGCTCGATCAGTTCGGCGCGCCGCGCCTGATCCAGCCCCCCGCGCATGCGGGCGAGCAGGTCGATGGTCTCCCCGCCCGAGAGCGAGGGCCAGAGCGTGACATCCCCGGGCACATAGGCGATGTCGCGATGCAGGGCGACCGCGTCGGTCCAGGGGTCGCGCCCGAGTACCTCGGCGGTGCCGGAGGTGCGGGCGAGGATGCCGAGCAGCACGCGAATGGTGGTGGATTTCCCGGCCCCGTTGGGTCCCAGGAAGCCGTGCACCTCGCCGGTGTCGACCTCGAGGTCGAGGCCGTCCAGGGCGTGGACTTGTCCGAAGTGCTTGTGCAGGTCCCGGACGGTGATGGCCGGTTGTGCCGGACTGTTCATCGAATCTCCTAGGCGGAAAACGATTTATGGGTTGTCGTGCTGCTGTGTCAGCGTGTCCAGCATCATCGAGTCGGTCAGCAGACCGTTGGTGAGGATTTCCAGCGCGGGGAGCATCATCTGATCCGCGTACTCGCGCAGGGCTTTCCGAAAATCGACGCGGCCCTCGTTCTGGGCTGCGTGCAACTGCAGGAACATGACGATCCCGCCACCGTTGGTGATGGCGAAGTACTTCGCTGTCGCACGCAGATCCCTTGGCGCGCGCAGTGTTCCGGCCGCGATGCCGGCCGTCAGGTAGCCCTCGATGTCCTCGACCATGTGGTCGAAGAAGGTCGTCGTCAACGAACCGCCGGACTGCAGACTGCGCACCAGGTAGGCCAGGTACGGAGCGAAATCCTCCAGTTCGGCCATCTGCTGGAGCAGCCCGTTCGCCGAAGGCCGTTCCATCGATTCGAGTTTGGCCGCCCGGATCACCTCGCGCACCCGGTCGTCGCACTCCTCCCGCAGCCCGTCCTTGGACCCGAAGTGATGATTCACCAGTCCGGGTGAGACACCGGCCGCGGCGGCGATGGCGCGGACCCCCACCCCGAACCCCTCTTCCCCGAACACGGTGATCGCGGCATCGCGAATCCGGGCCCGGGTGCTCAAATCATCGGCTGAACGCACGTTCAATACGTTAAACACCTGTTCAATTCCCTGGCAATAGGTCGACCCGCAAGAAGGTGTAAAGAATTCGAAACGCCCGGTCGACCGCTACCCGCGCGACGCGCAGAGCAGCCCGTCCCCCACCGGGATCAGCACGCTCGTCAGCAGCGGATCCTCCGCGATGGCCCGCGTGGCCGCCCGCACCGCCTGGGTCTGCGGATCACGCTGCGCCGGATCGGGCACGCGCCCGCCGAGCAGCGCGTTGTGCAGCAGGATCGCCCCGCCCTCGCGGAGTAATCGCACCGCCTGGTCCACGTACTGCGGATGCTCCAGCGGCGCCGCGTCGATGAACACCAGGTCGTAGGCCCCGTCTGCCAGGCGCGGCAGCACGTCCAGCGCGCGGCCGTTGATCAGCCGCGTGCGCGCCGGGGTGATGTCCGCGGATTTGAACGCCTCGCGCGCGGCGCGCTGATGTTCGGGTTCGGAGTCGATGGTGGTGAGCGTGCCGTCCTCGCGCATGCCGTCCAGCAGCCACAGCCCGCTGACGCCGGCGCCGGTGCCGACCTCGACGACGGCGCGCGCGCCGAGCAGCTGTGCGTACATGCTGAGCAGTGCCCCCACCGACGGGGGTACGGGCGCGGCCCCCAGTTCGAGGGCGCGTTCGCGCGCGGAAACGAGAATCTCGTCCTCTGCGACGGATTCCTCCACGTAGGCGAGGTTGCGCTGCAGGTTCGATGCCGCCGGAGTCTGACTCACGGGTATGAGGCTAACGGCGCGGGGGCGGTATCGCGTGGCGGTGACCGGCCGGTGTGGCGATTTTTCTCAGGTGTCCCTCAGCCTGCGCATACGGCTGCCACATCAGGACCGGCAAGAGTATTGCCTACGCCAGGCCAGCGACCGGCGGCCCGGCCCCGGGAACAACGTGACCCACCAGGTCGGTTGTACAGGGGACGAAGCCCCGGTCCCGAGTAGGAGGTACTCCCATCCACATGGTCGACGAGGCGCGTGACTCCGCCGGACTGCTCCCGCAATCCTTCGAGCCGAACACCGAGCTGCCGCAGGACGGCGAGCCCGATATCGCACTGCTGTCCGGAACGGCCGCTTTCGACGCCACCGGTGATCGCCACAAGATGCCGACCTGGGACGAACTGGTCCGGGAACACGCCGACCGCGTGTACCGGCTGGCCTATCGCCTCACCGGTGACCCGCAGGACGCCGAGGACCTGACCCAGGAGACGTTCATCCGCGTCTTCCGCTCGCTGTCCAACTACCAGCCCGGCACCTTCGAGGGCTGGCTGCACCGCATCACCACGAACCTGTTCCTGGACATGGTGCGCAGACGCAACCGCATCCGCATGGAGGCGCTGCCCGAGGACTACGACCGCGTCCCCTCCGAGGGCCCGGGTCCCGAGCAGCTCTACCACGACGCCAACCTCGATCCCGACCTGCAGGCGGCGCTCGACTCGCTGGCGCCGGAATTCCGCGCGGCGGTCGTGCTCTGTGACATCGAAGGCCTGTCCTACGAGGAGATCGGCGCCACGCTGGGCGTCAAACTGGGTACCGTGCGCAGCCGCATCCACCGAGGACGTCAGGCACTGCGCGAGCACCTCGAGCATAATGGGGTGGAGCGGCGGAACGCCGCCACCGAGAAGGTCGGGTAAGGCGCGGTTCCAGCACCTCGCGCGCCGGCTTTTCGCGTGCAGCGCAGGTGGTCCTTTCCGAAAGGTGTGCAGCTTATGAGTGGGCCGGACAGAACTCCGCGTCGTCCACCTCGTTTCGCCCCCACCGAGCATCTGGCTACGGAGGCCATCGCCGCCTATGTGGACGGCGAACTGCGGATGAACGCGTATCTGCGTGCCGCTCATCATCTTTCCGTGTGCCGGGAATGCGCCGTCGAGGTCGAGTCACAGCAGCAGGCGCGCAGCGCACTGCAGCAGTCGACGCAGATCTCCGCGCCCCTGCGGTTGCACGACACTCTGAGCCGGATCCCTTTGTCCGAACTGCCCGGCGCGGAACACCCGCCGATCAGTGACCGCAATATGCTCGCTCCCGGCGCGAGTTCCTTCGGGCTGCGCCAAGATTCGTTCGACAGCAGACGGTGGACAAGCTGGTGGCGCAAGTAGAGTTCATCGGGTGACCACCGAATCGAAGAACACGGGCCCGGTTCCGGGTGAGGGGCCCGCGGCGGACAACCTGTCGCGATCTGCGCAGGCTTCGGATTCGGCGGCCGATCGGGGGAACCTGAGGCCGTCGGACGCACCGGTCCTGGGGCCGCGGCCGGTCTATCGGCCGCACGTCGACAATCACACCGCACATGCCTTCCGCCGCCCGAGCGGGCAGAACGGGTCCTTCGCGCCGCGCTCGGCCGCCGCCGCGGTGGCCGGTGCCGCCACAGATGGCCCGCAGGTGACCAATCGCCCGCCGGACGCGGTGCTGGCCGAGGCGTTCGGCCGCCCGGCGGGTTCGGATGAACTGCTGCAGCGCGATCCGGAGGCGAACCGGGACAGCGCCGCGCCCGCCGCGCCGGCGGATCCGTGGCGCGATCCCGCGTCCGCCGCCCGGCTCGGCTCTCCGGCCGTGGCCACCCCGCGGCCGGAGCCGCTGCCGCCGGGCAGCAGGCTCAGCGCCCGCGATGTGCTGTTCGGCGGGCAGGCGTCGGGCCGCGCGCTGGCGACGCTGGCCGCCATCGCCCTGGTGATCGGTCTGGCGGGCGGCGCGGTCGGCGCGTTCACCTCCGACTCCACCTCGGCGCTGACCTCGCGCAAGGTCGAATTGCAGTCCGCGCCCGGCAATGACGAGCCGCACGGGCAGATCACCAAGGTCGTCGACGCGGTCATGCCGTCGGTGGTGACCGTGCGCGCCTGGGTCGGCGACAGCGGTTCCTCGGGATCGGGCGTCGTGATCAGCGGCGAGGGCTACATCGTCACCAACAACCACGTCGTGTCCCTGGCCGCCAACGACAAGAGCGGCAAGGCGCAGCTGCAGGTCGTGTTCTCCGACGGCACCCGCGTGCCGACCTCGATCGTGGGTCGCGACACCAAGTCCGATCTGGCGGTGCTCAAGGTCGACGTGAAGAACCTGTCGGTGATTCAGCTCGGCAATTCCGCGGACGTGCAGGTCGGTGACGACGTGCTCGCGCTGGGTTCGCCGCTGGGCCTGGAGAAGACGGTCACCTCGGGCATCGTGTCGGCACTGCATCGGCCGGTGAAGGTAGGCGGTGAGGGCACCGACACGAACGCCACCCTCGACGCGGTGCAGACCGACGCGGCCATCAACCACGGCAACTCCGGTGGCGCGCTGGTGGATATGCAGGGCCGGTTGATCGGCATCAATACCGCCATCAAGTCCGAGAGCGGCGGTTCGGTCGGCCTGGGTTTCGCGATCCCGGTGGATCAGGTGAAGCGGATCTCGCAGGCGCTCATCCAGACCGGCAAGGTGAATCATCCGAGGCTGGGCGTGAGCGCCAAGACCAAGATCGTCGCCAATGACGTGATGAGCGGTGCGGCCGTGGCCGACGTGCAGGCCGGCGGTCCCGCGGCCAAGGCGGGCATCGTCGAGGGCGACGTCATCGTCAAGGTCGGCGACCGCGATGTGACCGGTCCGGAGGAGCTGACCGTGGCCGTGCAGTCGCACGAGATCGGGCAGACGGTGAACGTGCGCCTGATCCGTGACGGGCGCGAGGTCGATGTTCCGGTCACCCTGGAATCGGACTGATGCGCGAAGTGGTTCAGCGCACGTGCGGCGGCGGGGCGCGCGCATTCGGGCACAGGTAGCCTGAACCCGTGTTCAGCAATGTCAGCTGGGGCGAGATGCTCGTGTTGCTCGTCGCCGCACTCGTGATTCTCGGCCCGGAGCGACTGCCCGGGGCCGTGCGCTGGACCACGAAGTCGCTGCGGCAGGTGCGCGATTACGCCACCGGCGCGACCGCGCAGTTGAAGCAGGAGCTCGGTCCGGAGTTCGACGAGATCCGCAAGCCGCTCGAGCAGCTCAACGAACTGCGCGGTATGAATCCGCGGTCGATGGTCACGAAACATCTTCTCGACGGCGATGATTCATTCTTGACCAAAGCGTTCGAGCCGCCGTCCTTCGAGAAACCGTCCAGCGCTCCGAGCAGCGGTTTCGGCGAGTACGGCATGCCGAAGCAGCAGAAACCGCTCGAACGCAACGAACGTCCGCCCCTCGATCCGGACGCCACCTGAGATCTCCCGCGTCAACCGGACTAGACACCGTTGGCTGTTCAGGTATCTAGACTGCGCACATGTCAGCCGACGAGGTGGCACGGGTGTTCGCGATCGAAGACAAGGTCGAGCGACTCAAAGCCGCCACCGACGGAGTGGCGGCGGCGCAGCAACAGATAAACGAGTTGACGCGCATACGCCGCGCCGTGATCCGCGAACTACACGCCGAGGGCTGGACGTTCGCCAGAATCGGTGCGGCCGCCGGACTTTCCCGCGCCCGCATCCATCAGGTCAGCACCCAGGGGCCGGTACCGGAAGGTCTGTTCTTCGGGCACGGGCCGCTCACCATCCTCACCCCGGACGTGCGCAGCAACACCCGCTCGCTCGCCCTGGTCGGGGCGCCCGACGCGGCCGCCCCGCACCGCCTGGTCGAGCTACTACGCGAGCTGGGGTTCACCGCCGCGGTGCAGCGCTTCCTGCCCGGCAGACCCCTGGATCTGGATCGTGACGGCCTGATCGTGCTCGGCGGGCCGGAGTTGTCGCCGAGCCTGCGCTACCTGGTGGCCGCCGACCCGCGCCTGCGCCGCACCGTGGCCCGCGCCGGGCGCATCCGCCGCGGCATCGAGGATCGCGCGGCCCGCCGCGTGTACCGCCCCGGCGGCACCGAACCGTACGACATCGCCTATCTGGCCCGCCTGCCCCGCCCCGACGGCAAGGGCACCGTCCTGGTGATAGACGGCCTGCATCCGCCCGCCTCCCTGGGCGCGATCCGCCTGCTGGCCACGCGCCTGGCCACCCTTCACGAACGCGCCGCCACCCACCCGTTCTCGGCCGTGGTCGGCGTGCGCTACGACCGCTCGACGGGCGAGCCGATCGAGGCCGATCTCCTGACCCCGATCTACCGCCACGATCGCTGAGCGGTCCGAGCCGGCACCGCAGGACCCGCGGAGGCCCCGATCGGCGAGTGAGAGCCGCGCGCTCGTCGGCGGCTCGGCGAAGCACGCGCACCGCTGTCGAGTCCGCCGCGTGCGCGAGCGTGTTCGCCCGAGCCGACCGGTCAGGCCGCGGCCGACTCCGGGCGCAGGGTGTTCATCGGCGGGCGATCCGCGAGGGAGACCTCGGTGGCCCGCGCGGTGAATTCGCCGTCCACGAGCGGGAACTGGGTGAGCGCGGCGCCCGAGTCCGAGACCCCGGCCCGGCCCAGCACGGTGCCCAGGATCTGCCGGCTCATCACGCCGAGTTCGGACAGCGGACGGTTGCGGTGCTGGCGCACACCGAGATTCACCTGTCCGATGGCGGCGAGCCCGAGCATGTCGTGGGTGTCCAGCAGCAGGCCGATCTCCACGCCGTAGCCGGGCGCGAACGGCACCGCGGTGAGCAGTTCGCGGGTGCCCGCGTACTCACCGCCCAAGGGCTGCAGCACATTCGAGAGCGCGGGGCGCAGCGCCGCGAGCAGCGGCCTGGCCACCAGTTCGGTGACGCGCCCGCCGCCGTTGTCATCGATGCTCGCGCCCTGGCGCAGCGGGCGGCGGTAGTACGCCTTGACCAGGTGCATGCCGTCGACGGTGAGCAGCGGCCCGAGCAGCTTGGGCACGAACATCGGGTCCGGGTCGATGAGGTCGGAGTCGACGAAGGCGATCAGGTCGCCGGTCGTCACCGCGAGCGAGCGCCAGAGCACCTCGCCCTTGCCCGGGACGGGATCGAGTTCGGGGACGGCCTGCTCGCGGGTGACGACGCGGGCTCCGGCGGCCGCTGCGCGTTCGGAGGTGGCGTCGGTGGAGCCGGAGTCCAGAACCACGAGTTCGTCCACGAGCGTGCCGAGCAGGGGCCGAATGCTGGCCACCACGGCGGCGACCGTCTCCTCCTCGTTCAGCGCGGGCAGCACCACCGAGACCGTGCGGTCGCCCTTGGCGGCCACCAGTTCGTCGACGGTCCAGCCGGGCTGGTCCCAGGTATTGCCGGCCGCCCAGTCGTCCGGCGCCGGCGGCGCGGGCATCGCGTGCTGCGTCTCGGCGGCGGTGTGCGCGTGGTGTGCGGTGTCCCGCTTCGCCCCGCTCACGCGAGTCCCCGCAGCGTTCTGGCGGGCGGGCGGTTGCCCTGGATCGCGGCGATCATGTCCACGACCCGCCGGGTTGCCCCGACCTCGTGCACTCGGAAGACGCGGGCGCCCGCCGCGGCGGACCATGCGGTCGCTGCCAATGTGCCCTCCAATCGCTCGGACAAGCCGACACCAAGAGTCTCTCCGATGAAATCCTTATTGCTCAGCGCCATCAAGACCGGCCACCCGGTATTCACAAGAACGTCCACGGCCCGCAACAATTCGAGCCCGTGATAGGTGTTCTTGCCGAAATCATGGGTCGGGTCGATGAGGATCGAGTCCTTGGCGACCCCCGCCGCCACCGCGTTCTCCGCCGCGGCGACCACGGTCTCGGTGACCTCGGCCACCACGTCGGCGTACCGCACCCGGTGCGGGCGGGTGCGCGGGATCGCGCCGCCGGTGTGGCTGCACACGATCCCCACGCCGAGTTCGGCGGCGACGCCGACCAGGTCCGGATCCGCCCCCGACCAGGTGTCGTTGATGAGGTTCGCGCCCTCGGCGACGGCCGCGCGGGCGACCTCGGCGCGCCAGGTGTCGACGCTGATCAGCAGGTCGGGATAGCGCTCGCGGATGGCGGCGACGAACGGCACGACGCGCCGCGCTTCCTCGGCGGCGTCGACGGTGCTGCCCGGCCCGGCCTTGACCCCGCCGATGTCGACGAGGTCCGCGCCCTCGGTGACCGCGCGCTCGACGGCGCCCATGGCGGCCTCGTCGGTGAACGTCGCGCCCCGGTCATAGAACGAGTCCGGCGTCCGGTTCACGATCGCCATCACCAGCGCCCGATCCGTCGCCACCGGCTTCCCGCACAATGTCGGCAACGGCGCACACATGGCCTCCAATGTACCGACCCCTGTGCCGCCTGATTTGTCTGGCTCTGCTCGACTCCACCGGCCGCGGGCCGGGTCCGCCCGCCCGGCGCGCTCAGTTGCCCGGCGCGCGCCCCGCGGCCACTTCCGCCGCGTAGTCCTCGTACGCCGGGACATAGCCGTCGGAGCGGCCGGCCAGGACGTACAGGGTGCTGTCGCCGTCGGGCGCGTAACCCTGTTTGCGCAGTTCGACCTTGCGACTCTTGAAGGTGGAGGTCTGTTCGAGTTCGGGCACCACGCGCAGGAACAGCGGGACGGCGTAGGCGGGGAGGCGGTCGTAGAGCGCCGCGGCCACGGCCCGGCCGTCCAGGGTCGCGCCCTCGGCGAGGGTCACCGCCGCCATGCCGGCCTTGCCGTCCGCGCCGGGGACGTCCACGCCGTACACCACGGCCTGGGTGATGGCCTCGATGCCGGTGAAGCCGCCCTCGACCTGCGTGGTGGCCACGTTCTCGCCCTTCCAGCGGAAGGTGTCGCCGAGCCGGTCCACGAACGCGATGTGGCCCCAGCGCTGATCGCGGACCAGGTCGCCGGTGTCGAACCAGCAGTCCCCCGTGGCGAATCCGTCACGCACCAGCTTGGATTCGGTGGCGGCGCCGTCGGTGTAGCCGTCGAACGGCGACCGGTCGGTGACCTTGGCCAGCAGCAGCCCGACGCCGCCCGCGCGTACGCGCCGTAGCTTTCCGTCGGTGCCGCGCAACGCTTTTCCGGTCGCCTCGTCGTATTCGACGATGGCGAAGGGCAGCGGGGTGAAGCCGGCGGTCTTGTCGATGCCGAAGGCGTTGATGAAGGCGACGTTGCCCTCGCTCGCACCGTAGAACTCCACGATTCGCTTGATGCCGAACCGTTTCCGGAATTCGTCCCAGATCTCCGGGCGCAGTCCGTTGCCGACCGCGAGCCGGACCCGATGCGCGCGATCGACGCTGCGGGCGGGCTGGTTGAGCAGGTACCGGCACAGTTCGCCGATGTAGATCACCGCGGTGGCGCGGGTCTCGATGACCTCGTCCCAGAAGCGCGAGGCCGAGAACTTGCGTCCCAGCGCGAAAGTCGAGCCGCCCGCGACGACCGCGGACAGCGCGACAGTGAGCGCGTTGTTGTGGTAGAGCGGCAGGCAGCAGTAGAGCGCGTCGTCCCCGCGCAGCCGGACGCCGAAGCCGCCGAGTCCGGCCATGCCCTTGGTCCAGCGCAGGTGGGTCATGACGCTGGCCTTGGGCAGGCCGGTGGTGCCGGAGGTGAAGATCAGATAGGCCCGCTCGCCCGCCGTGATCCGTTCGCACACAGCGGGATCGCGATCGTCGGCGGTGTGCGCGGCAGCGGCCAGCTCGTCCGACCACAGCACCCCGGGCCGCGGTTCGGCCAGGCTGTCCAGCACCTCGGCGCACTCCTCACCGACCACATCGAGTACCGAGTTCAGCAGCCCGAAACTGTGCTGCAGCACGTGATCTCGCTGATTGTGATTGAGCAGTCCCGCCGTGGCGCCGAGTTTCACGACGGCCAGGGTCGTGAACAGCGTCTCGGGCCGGTTCGTCATGAGCACGCCGACCACGTCGCCCCGGCGCACGCCCCGGGCGGTGAGCACGGCGGCGTACCGGTTCACCTCGGCATTGGCTTCGCCCCACAGGTATTCGCGGCCCTCGAAGCGCAGGAACGGCCGCTCCGGATGTTTGGCCGCGGCCCGCTGGAAGAACAATCCGATGGACGCCTCGGACGCCGAGTTCACCAGCATGTGCCGCGCGGTGCGCAGCATTCCGGGTGCCTCGAACGCCATACCCGGCAACCGCCGTGCCAGTTCCAGCAGCCCCACCGTCGATCGGACATCGGTACTCACGTGGCCCGCTCCTTCACCCGCGCAACTCGGTCGGTGTGCGCCGCGACACACCTCCGCGCCCACCCTACCGATGAGTAAGAAGTTGTCGAGGGCGCACGACACCACCCGCGCGAGAACGCGGCGGTCTGGCGCGATCGGTCAACCGGCCCGGTCCGCGTGAGCGGTGCGAGGCACGACCCCACCGACGACGCGAGCGCCCGGCCGAGCCGGCGGTGACAGGTACCGCGAGAACCGTTGGCGCACCGGCCGGCCCGTGGCCACCGGCAACCACGCGCCCGGAGTTCAGGGTTCGAGCGCGGTGAACGCCAGGTCGAAATCCGCGGTGACGGTGACGCGGTTGATCGCCTCGTCCCCGGCGAACCCCCGGGTGCGCAGTTCTTCCATCCAGGCGAACAATCCGGCGTAGTGACCGTCCGGATCCAGCACCACGACAGGCTTGTCGTGCATGCCGAGGTAGCCGCCGGTCCAGGTCTCGAAGAGCTCCTCGAGGGTCCCGATGCCGCCGGGCAGGGTGAGGAAGGCGTCGGCGCGTTCGTCCATCACCTGTTTGCGCTCGCGCATGGTGTCGGTGACGATCAGCTCGTCCGATTCCACGTCGGCCATCTCCCGGTGCACCAGGCGCTTGGGTATGACCCCGATCGTGCGCGCGCCGGCCGCGCGGGCGGCGGTGGCGACCGCGCCCATCATCGAGACGTGTCCGCCGCCGGAGACCAATTGCCAGCCGCGGCGGCCGATTTCGGCGCCCACCGCGCGCGCCAGTTCGAGCGCCGCGGCATCGGTGACGCTGGCCGAGCAGTAGACGCAGACGGCGTAGGACGACGCGGTCGACTCGGCGCCGGACTCAGCGTTCGAACTCATCGTCGGCCTCCTCCCCCTCGGCGTCGAGTTCGGCGCGCTCGCGCGCGGCCGCGGTCACGATGGCCACCACCTCGTCCACGCTGTCGGTGACGTGCAGCAGGCGCATGTCGCCGGGGGCGATCTTGGCCGAGCCGAGCAGCGAGTCCCGCAGCCAATCCACCAGTCCCGCCCAGTATTTGGTGCCGAACAGGATGATCGGGAACTGGTTGACCTTGCGGGTCTGCACCAGGGTGAGCGCTTCGAAGAGCTCGTCGAGGGTGCCGAAACCGCCGGGCAGGCAGACGAAGGCCTGCGAGTACTTCACGAACATGGTCTTGCGCGCGAAGAAGTACCGGAAGTTGATGCCGAGATCGACCCATTCGTTGAGGCCCTGCTCGAACGGCAGCTCGATGCCGAGTCCGATCGAGTAACCGCCCGCCTCCGACGCTCCGCGGTTGGCCGCCTCCATCGCGCCCGGCCCGCCGCCGGTGATCACCGCGAACCCGGCGCGCGCCAGCGCACCGCCGATGGCGACGCCCGCCTGATACTCCGCGGAATCGGCCGGGGTGCGCGCGGATCCGAAGACCGAGACCGCGCGCGGCACCTCCGCCAGCGCGCCGAAGCCCTCGACGAATTCGGCCTGGATGCGCAGCACGCGCCACGGGTCGGTGTGCACCCAGTCGCACGGTCCCCGCTCGTCCAGCAAATGCTGATCGGTGGTCCCGATGCCCTTCTTCCGGTCACGTCGCAGCATTATCGGCCCGCGATACCGCGGCGTCTTGGCACCCTCAGCAGACATGCGGCCAAGGTTATCCGGATGGGTCTCGGCGCGGATGCGCACGGCACTCCCGGGGGTCTACGACACGCCGATACGACCGCGCGTTCGCAGATCCGCCGCACGCGCGCGGGTGACGTGCGTGAGATCGCCTCCGACGGCGAGGCGGTGGCGTCGCCTCATCGCACGGATGTACGGGTCCCGGTCAGTCCTGCTCGCCCAGCAGGTAGCTGCGCAGCATGGACGCGACCTGCGTGATCTGCTCGACCGGCAGGTGCTCGTCGCGCTTGTGCGCGAGGTTCGGGTCACCGGGCCCGAAGTTGACCGCGGGCATCCCGCGGGCGGCGAAGCGCGAGACGTCGGTCCAGCCGTACTTGGCGCGCACGCCGCCGCTGCCGTGCGCGTGCACGATGTCGATGAGGTCCTTGGCGGCGGGCGCGGCCAGGCCGGGCAGGGCGCCGGGGGCGCCGTCGGTGCGCTCGAAGTCCAGGTCCAGGCCCGCGAAGACCTCGCGGACGTGCTCGGTGGCCTGGTCCAGGGTGCGGTCCGGGGCGAACCGGAAGTTGACGTCGACCTCGGCCACGTCGGGCACCACGTTGCCCGCGACGCCACCGGAGACGCGCACCGCGGACAGGCCCTCGCGGTAGACGCAGCCGTCGATCTCCACTTCGCGGGCGACGTAGGTGGAGAGCCGTTCGAGGATAGGCGCGAGGCGGTGAATGGCGTTGTCGCCCAGCCAGGCTCGCGCGGTGTGCGCGCGTACGCCGGAGGTGGTGAGCCGGACCCGCAGGGTGCCCTGGCAGCCGGCTTCGATCCAGCCGCCGGAGGGTTCGCCGAGAATGGCGAGGTCGCCCTCGAGCCATTCGGGCAGTTCGCGTTCGATCCTGCCGAGCCCGTTGAACTCGGCGGCGATCTCCTCGGCGTCGTAGAAGATCAGCGTCAGGTCGTGCACCGGCTCGGCGACGGTGGCCGCCAGGTGCAGGAAGACCGCGTCACCGGATTTCATGTCGACCGTGCCGCAGCCGTACAGCAGGCGCTGTCCGCCCGGGCCGAGTTCGAAGCGGCTGGGCACGTTGTCGGCGATGGGCACGGTGTCCAGGTGCCCGGCGAGGATGACCCGGGTCGGCAGCCCGCGCCGGGTGCGTGCGAGGACGGTGTTGCCGTGCCGCAGGATCTCGAACCCGGTGGTCTGTTCGCGCAGGGCCTTCTCGACGATGTCGGCGATGAGCGCCTCGTCCTTGGACACGCTCGGGATATCCACCAGAGCGGCGGTCAGGGCGATGGGGTCAGCGCTGAGATCGATGGTCACCCGCCCACCCTAAGCGAGCGTTATCGCCCGTTCTCTTCATCGCCACGGCCTTGGCACAAAAGGGCTGTGTCTGTTTTGTCTCACTGTTTCGGTGTCCGCGCAGCGGAGGAGGGTCGGACAAGCGAAATGCCGGCCGGTAACCTGAACAGCCGTGAGCACTCAGGGAGCACAAGCAGTCGGCCTCGCCACCATCACCGTCAACGGCACGGTACTCGACACCTGGTACCCGTACCCGGAGTTGGGCGAATTCGCCGAGACCGGTTCGGTCCGCCTGGATGCCTCCGATGTCGAGTACGCCAAGTTCGCCGATGTCGTCGGCCCCGACGAGGCCCGCCGGGTCGAGGTCGTGGTGGTGCGCACCACCATCGCCGATCTCGATGCCGCGCCCGTCGACACGCACGACGCGTTCCTGCGCCTGCACCTGCTCTCGCACCGCCTGGTCCGCCCGCACGGGCTGAGCCTGGACGGCATCTTCGGCCTGCTCGCGAACGTGGCCTGGACCAACCACGGCCCGTGCTCGCTCGAGGAGCTGGAGCTGACCCGCCTGAAGCTGCGCGCTCGCGGCCCGGTCACCGTGTACAGCGTGGACAAGTTCCCGCGTCTGGTGGACTACGTGGTCCCCTCGGGCGTGCGCATCGCCGACGCCGACCGGGTCCGCCTCGGCGCGCACCTGGCCTCGGGCACGACGGTCATGCACGAGGGCTTCGTGAACTTCAACGCCGGAACCCTCGGCAATTCCATGGTGGAGGGCCGCATCTCGGCCGGTGTCGTGGTCGGCGACGGCTCCGACGTCGGCGGCGGCGCGTCCATCATGGGCACCCTGTCCGGCGGCGGCAAGCAGGTCATCTCGCTCGGCGAGCGCTGCCTGCTCGGCGCGAACTCCGGTCTGGGCATCTCGCTCGGCGACGACTGCGTGGTCGAGGCCGGCCTGTACGTCACCGCGGGCACCAAGGTCACCCTGCCGGACGGCGCGGTCATCAAGGCCGCCGAGCTGAGCGGCAAGTCCAACCTGCTGTTCCGCCGCAATTCGGTCTCCGGCGCGGTCGAGGTGGTGGCCAAGAAGGGCACCGGCGTCGAGCTGAACGCGGCCCTGCACGCGAACGACTGATCCCGCGCGGCGAGAAGCCGTGCCGCACAACCACCCGCGCCCCTCGCGAATCGGATTCGCAAGGGGCGCGGTGTCGTTCGGCGCTCATCGGGGGAAATCCGGTCCCACGCTCGGCTACTCGATGCCGAAGGCGATGACCCGCTCGGGGGTGATGCGAATGAGTTCGCGGTTCGTCCCGCCGATGTAGGTGTCCACATCCCGCAGCGCCTGTGCCACGCCCCGGATCTCGAGGCACCGCACCGTCCACGGATTCACCGACGGCACGTCGTCCACCACGAACGACACCCGTTCCTCCTTGGCGAGATTGCGGAACTTCTGGGACGCGCCCATGTTGTATCCCGCGATGTCGATGGTGCCGAGGGCCTCGTTGTACCGGAATCCCACCGGGTTGTTCTGCGGCTGCCCGTCCGGGCGCACGGTGGCGAGGCGGCCGAGCCGCTGACCGGCGAGGTAGTCGAGCTGGGCGGGCGAGAACGTTGCGATCATGGATTCGACCGTAGAACCTCGAGTGCGGTCGAGGTCAAGGGCCGGGATCCCGCGTCGCTCCGGCCCCGCGAGAGTCGTGCGCTCACGCGAACTTTCCCGGATTCGCGGCGACGGCCCGCCGCAGGGTGGGCCGATCGGCCCGGTACGCGTCCACGACCGAGGCCAGCTCGTGCGGGCTCGCGCCGTGCATGATCACCGAGTGACAGCCGAGGTCGTATTCCCGGGAGATCTTGCGCACGCACTGTTCCGGGGTGCCGTAGGCGGCCGAGGCCAGCCACTCGTCGGGGATCAGGGCGTCGAACTGTTCGAGCACCTCGACCGAGGCGGAGGCGTCGATGGGCCCCGCGGCCGCGGCGTCCTGGAACAGCTGCGTGGCGCGAATTCGCTCCCACACCTGCGGATCCCAGCCGTTGGCGCTGATCAGGATGTCGGCGTACGCCTGCAGGTAGGTGACCAGCCGCCCGGTCCGGCGGCGCAGCTGATCCTCCGGGGTGAGGGCGTCGCTCGCGGTCGCCAGGCAGGACCAGATGCGGACGCTGTCCGGATCCTTGCCCGCGCGTTCGGCGCCGCGTCGCACGGCCGCGACGGACTTCGCGGTGGCCTCGTCGGAGAAGAAGGTGTGCAGGACGACGAAATCGCCTATCTCCCCGGCGAGTTCGAGGGTCTTGGGGCCGACCGCGACGAAGCCGATCGGCGGCGCCTCGTCGAGCCCGTTCTGGTGGTAGAGCACGGGCCACGCCCCGGCCGGACCGTCGTGGTTCAGGATCGTCTCGCCGTTCCAGAGCCTGCGCAGGATGCCCACGAAGTCGCGCAGGGCGGCCTCGGTGACCGCGGGCAGGCCGATCGCCTTCCAGTTCGCGGCCATTCCGCGCCCGAAGGCCATGGCGTACCGGCCCTCGGTCATGGCCTGCATGGTCGAGCCCATGGTCGCGGTCACCATCGGATGCCGGGTGTGGTGGTTGGTGGCGGCCGCGGCGATGCCGAGGTCGGTGGTGCACCCGGCCAGGCCGCCGGACAGCACGGCGGAGTCCTTGACGGTCATCCGCTCGCCGATCATGCACGACCCCAGGCCGAGTCGTTCCGCGTCGCGCGCCTCGGGCAGCAGGACCCGGGCGTCGGCAGGATGGCGGGTGATGCAGTAGTAGGCCAGTTCGTTCAGTTGATCGCTCACGAGAGTGGTTCTTCCCCGGTAGTTGTCGGACAGGGTGCGAGTCAGGCGCCGAGTTCGGCGAGCATCGCTTCGACGATGGCGCGGTGGTGCAGCAGCACCTCGATGTCGGCGGGGCGTTCCATCTCGCCGAAGTGGATCTGCCGCCCGCCGGCGCGCAGGAAGACCACGGCGTAGTTCAGGGCGGCGAACATCGTGTACCAGGTGAGGTCGGCGAGTTCGACGCCCGCGTGGCGCGCGTAGCTCGCGCGCACCGCGTCCTCGCGCAGGAAGTCGGGCATGCCCGGGAACCCGAAGTTGACGGCGATGCCGTGGAAGACGCGGTGCCCGAAGGTGATCCAGGCGACGTCGAGTTCGCGGGGGCCGATGGTCGCCATCTCCCAGTCCAGGACCGCGACGGGTTCGAAATCCCGGTACATGCAGTTGCCGAGGCGCGCGTCGCCCCAGGACAGCACGGTCTCGTAGGAGCCGGGGGCGGGCAGATTCTCCCCGAGCCACTTCAGGATTCGCTCCACCAGCGGTGCGGGGCCGGTGTCGCGTACGGAGAACTCGTACCACGCGCGGGCGCGGTTCAGGATGCGCTCGAGCACGTGGTCGCCGGCGTACGGCGGGTCCAGGAACGCGAAAGTCGTTGCCGCGTCCGGGATCGCGTGCAGTTTCACCAGGGTTTCGACGGTGCTCTCCTGCACCCGCCGCCGCTGTTCGGGATCGGCGTCGAAGAGCCAGTTGTCTCCGAAGGTGTACGGCATGACATCCGGCGGCACCGCGCCCTCGACGCGATCCATCAGCAGGAACGGCGAGCCGAGCACGGTGCCGGTCGGCTCGACGAAGCGCACCCGCGGCACCCGGACGTCGGTCGCGGCGGCGACGATGCGCATGACTTCGGCCTGGCCGGGCAGGTCGTAGTGCTCGTAGACGGGAAAGTCGCCGGGGGCGGGCGCGATTCGCGCGATCAACTCCGCCGTCCGGGTCGCACCGCCGTCGCGCCATTCGAGCGTGAGGGTCAGCGTCTCCGCCGACATGCCGTTGCTGTCGATGCCGGATCCGAGGGTGAGCACGGGGCCGGAATCCTCGGGTAGTTGCGTCGCCAGCCAGGCGGTGAGGCTGGGAATCAGGGCCGCGGTGTCGCGGCTGCTGCGCTGCAGGCGCATGCCCTGATCATCGGAAGACGGAGACATGGATCACTCCTGACGGGATCGCGAAAGCTGGAGGTAACAGTGGACCTCCCCTTCGCAATTGTCAACGAGGGTTCTCAAAGAATGGGCGTCACCCCAGGTAGAAGGCCATCCCATCGACCAGGCAGTGCCGGGCTTCGGCCAGTTCGGCGGCCGAGGACAGCTCGCGCTCGTTATTGATGCCGCGCATGGCCATTGGGATCAGCGCCTGCACCCGGTGCACCCGGGCGGGATCCAGGGGCAGGTCCGCGAGGAAGTATTCGAAGGCGCGCAGCCAGGCGTTCTCGTAGTCGGCCAGGGCGGCGACGGTCAGCGGAAACGTCTCGGCGCGCTCGCGAGCGCCGGTCGGCAGCCCGCCGCGCAGCGCCTCGACCGCCCGGCCGCCGGGGGTATCGAGGATCGCCCACATCGCGTCGACCATCTCCCACACCCGCTCGCGCACCGAACCCGTTGCCCGGGGCCAGGTCTCGGGACTGTTCGCCCCGGTGCGATCGGTCAGTTCGGCGAGCACGGCGGCCCAGAGTCCGTCGATGTCGCCGAACTGGTGCTTGAGCGTCCCCCAACTGACCCCGGCCGCCCGGGCGACCCGATTCGCCGACAGCGGCTCGCCGCCGCCCTGCGCCAGACAGTCGATGGCGATGTCGAGCAGGCGCTGGCGGGTCTCGCGCCCCTTGCGATTGAGCCGGGTGCCCGCCGCGGACTGCATGGTCGAACTCGCTTCGGTCATCCGATTTCCATTCCGCGCGCCCCGACGACTCGGTACCTCCGATGGTCGTTTCGACGATAGCGGCAGCTCCATCCCCTGCCGCAGGGGCGGTCGGTACCCATTACCTAGCGACGCTAGACAAGCTAGCAACCCAATGCTACCGTTGCTTCAACACCTAGCGACGCTAGGAATCGGGAGAGGGAATTCGAAATGCTCATCGTCACCGGACAACTGGTCGCCGTCGCCGCCGTTCTCGCCAATGCCGTCGTCTACGGCACCGACGTGTGCGGGGCCGTGATCACCCGGGCCGTCTACCGCAAGCTCGACGACGCGACCGTCACCCTGAGCGCCGGCTGGGGGCACTACTACGGGGATCGGCGCATGCCGATCGTCGGGGCCGGCGGCGTGATCGCCGCGGTCCTCACCCTGGTGATCGCCATCGCGGCCGGACAATCGGGGGCGGCGATCGCGGCCGGCAACGCGGTGGCCGCGCTGGCGCTCTGGCTCACCATCTACGTCCGGGTCGCCAAGCCGATCAACGCCCGGCAGACCGCCGCCGCGCTCAGCGGGGTCATCCCCGCCGATGCCCGTGCGCTGCAGGACCGTTGGGACAGCATGTTGAAGTACCGCGTCTCCCTGCAGTTCCTGGCCGTCGCCGGCCTCTGCGCCACCCTGATCCTGCTCTGACCTCGCACGCCTATCCCGTACCGCCCCTGCTGTTTTCGATCCGCCACCCCGCGCACCAAGGAGTAACCGTCATGACCTTCACCAGCAACGAGCAGCAGTTCCTCGCCGAGGCCGGCATCGGCCGCCTGGCCACGGTCGCCCCCGACGGCACCGTGCAGAACAATCCGACCGGCTACCGGGTCAACGCCGACGGCACCATCGACATCGGCGGGATGCGGATGCGCCCCAGCCGCAAGTACCGCAATGTCGAAGCGGGCAGCCGGGTTTCGTTCGTCATCGACCAGCAGGTGTCCTGGGAGCCCTACGTGATTCGCGGCATCGAGGTCCGCGGCACCGCCGAGGCCCTCGACGATCAGGAGCCGCCCTTCCCCCACCAGGAACGCGCGATCATCCGGATCCACCCCGACCGCGTGATCTCCTGGGGCATCGACGGCGGCTCCTTCGACTTCGCCCGCCGCGACGCCTGACGACCGACCGCCCCCGCTCGACCCGCTGACCGGCCGCTTCGATGCGCGCCGGTCAGCGGCGTATCCGGGCGAGCGCGGCGAGGATCGGGGCGCCCGCACCGACGGCCGCCGCACCGGTCGGGGAATCAGTGGCCCTGATCAGTCGTACGGTTCGCATTGCCGCGGCATGGGGTTGTCGGTGAGCGCGGGCAAGATGCCCGGGAACGGCGACGAACGAGGGAGATGGCATGTCGGACAGCGCATTGCGGGCGATCGGGGAGCTCATGGCCGCCGCGCCGACGGCGGGGTCATTCGCCGCGCGGCACAGCGGCTCGGCGGAGGATCTCGTGATCGAGGTGGAGGGGATGGGCCGGCTCGGGATGCCGGTGCCGGCGGAGCAGGCGCGGCGACTGTGTGAGATCGCGCGGCCGGCGCGCTACGGGTTGCGCGAGCAGACGCTGCTGGACGCGAGTGTGCGGCACACGTGGGAGATTCCACGGGAGCGAATCACCGTGGACGAAGCCCGGTGGCACGGGACGCTGGGGCCCGTGCTGGACAGGGTGCGGGCGGAACTGGGTCTGGCGCCGGAATGCGAGTTGTCCGCCGAACTCCATTCGATGCTCGTCTACGAGGCCGGTCAGTTCTTTCAGCGCCACCAGGATTCGGAGAAGGCCGCCGGCATGATCGGCACCCTGGTGGTGACGCTGCCGTCGGCGTTCACCGGCGGCGAGCTGGTGATCGAGCAGCAGGGGACGCGGGTGGTCGACGCGGGTTCGCCGGAGCGGGTGTGTTTCACCGCGTTCTACAGCGACTGCGAGCACGAGGTGCTGCCGGTCACGGACGGATTCCGAATCGTGCTGACCTACAACCTGATAGCGCGTGGCCGGAGTGGGCTCGACCCCGCCGACTTCGCCCGCCATCCGTCGATCACCCTGCTGGCCGAGCAGCTGCGTGCACACCTGGCTCCCCCGAGCGATCCGGAAGCGCCCTCCCGGCACGCCCACCGGCCGACCCGGCTCGTCTATCTGCTGGATCATCAGTACTCCCGGAACGGCTTCGGGTGGGATCGGCTCAAGGGCGGCGACGCGGCCCGCGCCGGCATGCTGCTCGCGGCGGCCGAGATCGCCGGGTACGACACGGCACTCGCGCTGGGAGAGCTCGAGGAGTCCTACGACGAGGACGACTACACGATCACGAGGCTGATCTACCGGGAGCGCTGGGAACGCGTCGCGGGCGGGTGGAAATGCGTCGAGAGTTCCGAGGTGGACTTCAACGACGAGGGCGACATTATCGACCCGATCGTGGCGAACACGACGAACTTTCCGCTGAGGTCCGAACTCCCGCTCGCCCCCGGCTCCGACTACCTCGGCGACCTGCGCTGGTCCGGCTTCACCCTGACCTGGCTGGTCGATCGTTCCGGCGCCGCGGGAAAGCCCGACACGACCCGGGTCTGGCACACGGAGTTGTGCACGAGCGCAACGACTTCCATGGAACCGTTCGCCTCGGAGGTACAGGGCT
Organism: Nocardia sp. NPDC055321; assembly: GCF_053645575.1. NCBI lineage: Bacteria > Bacillati > Actinomycetota > Actinomycetes > Mycobacteriales > Nocardiaceae > Nocardia > Nocardia sp. NPDC055321. The sequence goes on along the minus strand of NZ_JBSHMS010000007.1, from coordinate 242,966 downwards.
ACATGGGCAACGAGGGCAACAACGCCAATTTCTGGTATCGGCGCTCGGCGGTGGTCGTCCGGCCGCGCCGGTAGCGGTGGCCGATCACCCCTACAGCAGCAACTTCTTCTGCACCTTGCCCATCGCGTTACGCGGCAGCGAATCCACCACCCGCACCTCCCGCGGCCGCTTGTGCGCGGCCAGCTCCCCCGCCACATGATCGATGAGCTGCTGCGGCTCGGAACCCGTTGCCCCGGAGCGCAAGACGACGAACGCCACGATCCGCTGCCCCAGATCCGGGTCGGGCACCCCGACCACCGCGGTCTCGGCGACCGCCGGATGCCCGAGCAACGACGTCTCGATCTCACCGGCGCCGATGCGGTAGCCGCCGGATTTGATGAGGTCCACCGACTCCCGTCCGACGATGCGGTGGAAGCCCTCGGGATCGATCACCGCGACGTCACCGGTCTTGAACCACTCGTCCTCGGTCCAGTTCTCGGCGGTCACCTCGGGACGGTTCAGGTAGCCGTCGAACAGCATCGGGCCGCGCACCTGCAGCCCGCCGACGCTCTCACCGTCGTGCGGGACGGGTTCGCCCGCTTCGTCGCGCAATCGGGTCTCGACGCCGTCGACCGGGGTGCCCACCCAGCCGGGGCGGCGCTCGCCGTCCGGGCGGGTGGAGAGGGTGATCATGGTTTCGCTCATGCCGTAGCGCTCGATGGGCGCGTGGCCGGTGAGTTCGCGCAGGCGCTCGAAGACCGGCACCGGCAGCGGTGCGCTCCCGGAGATGAGCACCCGGGCCTCGGCCAATTGCCGTGCGGCGTCGGCATCCTCGGCGATGCGCGACCACACGGTGGGTACGCCGAAGTACATGGTGCCCGCAGCGGCGGCATACGCCTCGGGCGTGGGCTTGCCGGTGTGCACCAGTGGACCGCCCACGCGCAGCGGTCCCAGCACGCCCAGGATGAGTCCGTGCACGTGGAACAGCGGAAGCCCGTGCACCAGCGTGTCGCTCGCCTTCCACCCCCACGCCGCGATGAGCGCGTCCAGCCCGGCGGCTATGGCCCGCCGGCTGAGCATGACGCCCTTCGGCGCACCGGTGGTGCCGGAGGTGTACAGGATGAAAGCCGTTGCGGCGGGATCCGGTTCGCCGTAGACGTGCCAGGAGCGCGCGTGCTTGCGCACCGGGATCACCGGCAGTTCGGTGCCCTCCGGCGCGTCACCGAGCCAGGCCTGCGCGCCCGAATCCGCGAGAATGTGCGCCAGTTCCGCGCTGCCCGCGTCCGGCGGCACCGGCACCACGGTGACGCCCGCGAGCAGACAGCCCACCACCGCGAGCACGGTCTTCACCGTCGGCGCCGCCAGCACCGCGACGCGCTCGGCACGCGCCACGCGCTCGGCGACCGAGGTGGCCGCGCCCAGCAGATCGCTGCGCGAGAGGGTCACGCCCTCGATGGTGACGGCGTCGGGAATATCGTCTCCGGCGGCCACGGCGGCCGGATGCAGCGAACTCAGCAGGAGCGGCGACCTGTACGACACCCGCTCACGCTACCGCCCGGCGCGCTGCCCACTCGGCCCCGGGACACGAATCGGGTGCGAAGGTCGCCCGCGGATTGACAGCCCCCGCGAGTGGGTAAGAGGATTTATGCATAACCTTCTCACCTGAGGATGTGGTCAACGATGACCAGGCCGCTTCGCGCACCCCGGCAGCAGCGTTCCCCGATCGACGAGCCGCCCATCGATATCCGACAATTCATCGACGGCGCGTCCGGACTACTGGGCGGCGCGGCCAATGTGATCATGCAGCTCGCGAATCGCCCCGTCGGCTACGGCGTGGTCGAATCCCCGGTGGAGAGCGGCAACGTCATGATCCACCCGATCAAGCGGCTGCGCACCACCATCACGTATCTGGCCGTGGCCCTGATGGGTTCGGAGGAGGATCGCGCCGCCTATCGCGAGGCCGTGAACACCTCGCACCGGCAGGTGCGCTCCGCGCCGGGAAGCGCGGTGCGGTACAACGCCTTCGATCCCGAACTCCAGCTCTGGGTGGCGGCCTGCCTGTACTGGGGCGCGCAGGATCTCTACGAGCGCATGCACGGTCCCATGAACGAGAAGGACGCGGACGCCTTCTACCGCTATTCCGCTCGCCTGGGCACCACGCTGCAGATGCGCGCGGACATGTGGCCCGCCGATCGAGCCGCCTTCCACCGGTACTGGACCGAGAATCTCGCCAAGACCCGCATCGATCCGCACATCGCGGCCTACTTCGACGATCTCATCGATCTGCGCATGCTCCCCCGCCCGCTGCAGCTACCCTTCGCGCGCGTGCACCGGTTCTTCGTGATCGGCCTGCTCCCGCAACATCTTCGGGACGAGATGGGTATGACCTGGACCCCGCGCCAGGATCGCCTGCTCGCGCACACCCTGCGCGCGATAGGCACCGGTAGCGCCCTGCTCCCCACGTCGATTCGCGTGCTGCCCATCAACGCCTATCTGATGGACATGCGCCTGCGCCGCCGGCTGGGCCTGAAGCTGGTCTGAAAATCCCCGGGCCGCACCGCGTCCCAGCGGTGCGGCATCACACCGACGCCCCCGGATCGGCCGGGAACACCGAGCGCCTCAGTGAATCCGGAAGCCGGGCACCACGTGCTCGATCGCGAAGCGCCGCAGCGCGATCGGATCGTCGAGGGGAATGACCGTCTGCGGGGTGAGCGCGAGCGAGAGCGCGTTGCGCGCGACCATCTCCGCCAGCGGCAGCGGATCGTACTCGGGCAGTTTGCCTTCGGCCTGCAGCCGGGTGATGAATTCGGCGAGGTAGTCGCGGCCGAGTTCGATGACCGGCGCGCCCTGCACCGTGAGGTACGGCAGCACGATCTCGGGCTCGGTCTTGAGCAGCCGCACCAGCAGTCGATTGCCGCGCAGGCCCTCGAGGAAGGCGATGAACAGCGTCACGATCTGATCCTGCGCACTGGCGTCCCGGTCGACCTGGGACTGCACCGCGGTGTCCACGCTGTTGATGAACTGCCGCGTCTGCCACAGTCCCACCGCCTGGATCAGATCGTTCTTGCCGGCATAGCGCCGGTACAGCGTGGCCAGCGAGAGCCCGCCGCGCCGGGCGACCTCGACCATGCTGGTCCGCTTGATACCGAAGTCGAGGAACGCCAGCATGGCGGCGTCGAGCACCTTGGCCTGATTGCGATCCTCGGGAGCGGATCCGCGCACGAGCGGCAAGAGTTTGGCCAGCTTGGCCATGTCCGGGCCCTTCCGAGTCGCGAAGATACGATGAGGCACCAATCATCGCACATTGACAGTATGACACCTCGGTGAGAAGGTGAGGGTGAGAGTTTCTCAAATTCTCTTCCACCGCCGAGGTATGACGACGAGGAGTCGAGTCAACGATGACCGCCCCCCTGCGCAAGTCCGATGATGCCATTGACTCGTACCAGTCGGTTGGTTCTTTGAACTCCGTTCCTGGACCGGTCTCGGCTCCCCCCTCCCTCACCACCGCGGAAGTCCGCGAGCACATCGACGGTATCGCCGCCTTCCTCGGCGGCGCGGCCAACGTGATCATGCAGCTCGCGCTCAAACCCGTGGGGTACGGCGTGATGGAGAGCGACGTGCATTCCGGCAGCGTCATGCTGGTCCCGATGAAGCGCCTGCGCACCACGCTGACCTACATCGCGGTGTCGCTGATGGGCGACGAGGGCGATCGGGCGGCCTACCGCGTCGCGGTCAACAGCGTGCATCGCCATGTGCGCACCAAGCCGACCAGCCCGGTCAAGTACAACGCCTTCGATCCCCAGCTCCAGCTGTGGGTGGCGTCCTGCATGTACTGGGGTCTGGACGATCTGTACCAGCGCCTGCGCGGGCCCATGACCCCGGAACTCGCCGAAGCCTTCTACCAGCATTGCGCGCGCTTCGGCACCACCCTGCAGATGCGCCAGGAGATGTGGCCGCCCACCCGCGACGAGTTCTACGTCTACTGGGAGCAGACCCTGAAGACGCGCACGATCGACGATCCGACCCGCGAGTACTTCAACGCCCTCACCGATCTGAAGATGATCTCGCCGCGGCTGCAGCGGGTCTTCGGACCTTTCCACCGGTTCGTGACCACCGCCCTGCTCCCGCCGCACCTGCGCGCCGAGATGGGTATGACCTGGACCGCCCGTGACGAACGCCGCTTCACCCTGATGCTGCGCGTCATGTCCACGGTGTGGTCCAAGCTGCCCACGGTGATCCGGCTGTTCCCCTACAACTTCTACCTCGCCGACCTGCGCCGGCGCCGCCGATTCGGGCGTCCGCTGGTCTGAGCTCGCGCATACCGCCGCGTCGTCCGCCGAGCGAGAGGAGGCGGACGACGCCGCGGCACAGCGTGATTCACACGCCCGTGATACCTCCGGCACATACGGCCGCACGGGCACCCGATGAGCCGGGCGCGCTCACCCCGCGCAGACCCGGCACGGACGGGCGGTCACCTCCGCCCGAGCCGGTTTCCCGGCCGTCCCCGGCCGGGGAACCGGCTGCGAACGGACATCCCTCTCGCACAACGGTTCCCGACCCGCCCTCAGCCGCGATCGGCCAGAGCGCGCAGGAAGAAGCCCAGATTCGCGGGCCGTTCGGCCAAGCGCCGCACCAGATAGCCGTACCACTGGGTGCCGTAGGGGATGTAGACGCGCAGCGCGTGGCCCTCGGCGGTGAGGCGGCGCTGTTCGGCGTCGCGAATCCCGTAGAGCATCTGGAACTCGAAACTGCCCGGGCCACGGTGATTCTCGGCCGCGAAGCGCAGCGCGGCCTCGACCATGGCCGGATCGTGCGAGGCGATCATGGGATACCAGCCGCCGGTCATCAGGACTTCCATGCAGCGCAGGTACGAGGCGTCGACCTCACCCCGGCGGCGGAAGGCGACCGTCTCGGGTTCCTGATACGCGCCCTTGCACAACCTGATCCGGGTGCCGGTGCTCGCCGCGTCCCGGCAATCGCGTTCGGCGGCACGCAGATACGCCTGCATCGCCACCGCCAGCCACGGGAATTCGGCCCGCGCCAGCCGCACCGCGGCCAGGGTGTCCTCGGTGGTCGTGTGATCCTCGGCGTCCACGGTCACCCACACTCGGGATTCGACGGCCTTGGCGCACAGTTTGTGCAGATTCTCCGCCGCGATGGCGGGACCGTCGGCGGGCAGCGCCTGCCCCAGCGCCGACAGCTTGAGCGAGACCTCGACGCGCGGCACCGCGTCCCCACCCGGCGCGGCGGCCGGCTCCGAATCCCGCGCCGCCGGCCCGCTCGATCCGGTGCGCTCCGGCGGTGAGGTGGTCGGCCCGCCGGCCGCGACCGGCACTTCCCGATCCAGGTCGGCGAGCAGATCGATGAGCGAAATGTATTCCGCCACCGCCGCGTCGGCGACCGAGCGGTCCTGCGTGTACTCCCCCAGGAAGTCCACGCTGACCGAACGCCCGCTGGCGAGCAGCTCCCGTACCACCGGCGCGAGCTCGGCCCGGGTCTCGCCCGCCACGAATCGCCGCACCACCGCCGAGGTCACCGGGGTCGAGGTCACGGCCTTCTTCAGCCGCGCCGAGTTGGCCGCGGCCAGGATCGCGGGACGCAGCGGGTTCATCGCCGGCCCCCGTCCGGTCCGGCCGCCGGGCGCAGCACGCATCCGCTCCGCGGGCGTCGCGCGCGCGGGTCGTTCGCCGGCCGCCCGGGCGCGGTGTCGTCGGCGGGCCGCGGGCACACCGCGCGACGGCGTTGCGAGTGACTGCTGTTCATCACGCCTCCATGTGCGGGTACCGGTAATCCGTGGGTGGGACGAAGGTTTCCTTGAGCGTGCGCGGCGCGACCCAGCGCAGCAGGTTGAGCGGGGACCCGGCCTTGTCGTCGGTGCCGGAGGCGCGGGCGCCGCCGAAGGGCTGCTGCCCGACCACCGCGCCGGTGGGTTTGTCGTTGACGTAGAAATTGCCCGCGGCGAATCGCAGTGCGCCCGAAGCCTGTTCGACCGCCGTCCGGTCCCGGGCGAAGACCGCGCCGGTGAGCGCGTACGGGGAGGTGCCGTCCACCATGTCGAGCACGTCGGTGAAGCCGTCGGGGGTGCTGTCGTCGTACACGTACACCGACAGGATCGGCCCGAAATACTCAGTGGCGAAGGACTCGTCGCCCGGATCGTCGCTGAGCAGCACGGTCGGCCGGACGAAGAAGCCCTCGGCGTCGTCGTACACCCCGCCGGCCGCGATCTCGACCCCCGCGTCCCGGGCGCGCCCGATGGCGCCCACGCACTTGTCGTAGGACCGCCGATCGATCACCGCCCCACCGAAATTCGACAGGTCCGCGACGTCCCCGTAGGCGAGCTCCTCGACCTGGGCCAGGAAATCCTGACCCATCTGCCGCCACACCGATTTCGCGACGTACGCGCGCGAGGCGGCCGAGCACTTCTGCCCCTGGTATTCGAACGCCCCGCGAATCATCGCCGTGCGCAGGGCGTCCGGATCGGCGGAGGAGTGCGCGACGATGAAGTCCTTCCCGCCGGTCTCCCCCACGATGCGCGGATACCCGCGGTAGCGGCCGATATTCGCCCCGACCTGCTGCCACAGGTGCTGGAAGGTGGTGGTGGATCCGGTGAAATGGATGCCCGCCAGCCGCGGATCGGCCAGCGCGACCTCCGAGACCGGGATGCCGCTGCCGGTCACCAGGTTGATCACACCGGGCGGCAGTCCGGCGGCTTCGAGCAGCTGCAGCGTGTAGTACGCCGAAAGCGTCTGTGTGGGAGAGGGTTTCCACACCACGGTGTTGCCCATCAGCGCCGGGGCGGTGGGCAGGTTCCCGGCGATGGCGGTGAAGTTGAAGGGCGTGATGGCGTACACGAACCCCTCGAGGGGCCGGTAGTCCATCCGGTTCCACACCCCGGGCGAGGATTCCGGCTGATCGGCCATGATCCCGCGCGCGAAGGCCACGTTGAAGCGCCAGAAGTCCACCAGCTCGCACGGCGCGTCGATCTCGGCCTGCTGCACCGTTTTCGACTGCCCGAGCATGGTGGCCGCGGCGATGGTCTCGCGCCACGGCCCGGCCAGCAGGTCCGCCGCGCGCAACAGCACCGCCGCGCGTTCGTCGAACGGCAGGGCCCGCCAGGCCGGGGCCGCGGCGATGGCCGCGTCCACGGCCGAGCGGGCCTCGTCGTGGGTGGTCTCGGTGTAGGCGCCCAGGACATGGCGGTGCCGGTGCGGCATCACGATGTCGGCCCGGGCGCCCGTGCCGGGTTGATGTTTGCCACCGATCACCAGCGGCACATCGACTGATTCTGCGGAGATTTCGGCGAGCCTGCCCGTCAGCAGTTCACGTTCACGACTACCCGGCGCGTAGGTGTGCACCGGTTCGTTTGCGGGGGCGGGGACAACCGTGACAGCGTCCATATCCCAGGCTAACGCGAACAAGACCGGCGCCGCGCCGGACACGCACCGAAATACTTCCGGCTAGCCCAGATCGTTGGCGATGATGTTCTCGATATTCCGTTCGGCGAGCGCGGTAATCGTGACGAACGGGTTGACCGTGGTCAGACCGGGGATGAGCGATCCGTCGATCACGTACAGCCCCTGGTAGCCCGGGAGCCGGCCGTAGTTGTCGGTCGACTGGTTCAGCACGCAGCCGCCGAGCGGGTGGTAGGTGAGCTCGTCGTTCCACTGCTTCTGGCCGCCGAACAGGTCGACGCGGTAGATCGTGCCCTCCTTCTTGTTGATCTTGTCGAAGATGCGCTTGCCCGCGGCGATGCTCGGTTCGTTCCAGGACCGCTGCCAGTTCAGGTCCACCCCGCCGGTGCCGGAGTTGTAGGTGAACTTGGCGCGATTGGGGTTCTGGGTGATGGCGAGGTAGAGACTGGCGAAGGTTTCCAGGCCGGCGGGGAACGGGGCGACCTCGGCGAAGGCCCGGCCCCCCGAATCGGCCCAGTTGTCGATGCCCAGCACCGGGATGGCCGATTGCAGCTTGCCGGTGGCGTCCCACGCGTGGTTCTGCCGCGCGGTCATGACATTGCCGTTGTTGCCCCAGCCGGTGCCGATCGTGTCCGGCAGATTGCCCAGCTTGCCGGTCGCCTTCATGGTGACCAGCAGCTTGCTGGTGCCCACGCTGCCCGCGGCGAAGAAGACCTTCTCCGCCACAACGGATTTGGTGGCGACGGTGTTGCCGCTGGTGTCGAGCTGCTTCATCTCCACCTTGTAGCCGCCGTCGGTGGGCGATACCGCGGTGACGGTGTGCAGGACGGTGATGCCGACCTTGCCCGTGCCGACGGCGGTCGCGAGGTAGGTCTTGTCGAGGGACCGCTTGCCGTGGTTGTTGCCGTAGATGACTTCGCCGTCGAGCGCGGAGCGCGTGGCGGTGCCGGCCTGTTCCTGCTTCATGTAGTTGAAGTCGTAGACGTTCGGCACGAACGGCGCGGCGAAGCCGGAGCGCTCGGCCTGCTTCTTGCCGACCCGGGCGTACTGATAGCACTCGGCGCTGTTGAACCAGGCCGAGTCGATCGAGTTGACGCCGAGGGTGGCGTTGGCGCGCGGGTAGTAGGTGCTGTACATCTCGCCCGCGTCCACCGACGGCAGGATGCTCCCGAAGTACTCCTGCTTGGGCGTCACGGCCATTCCGCCGTTGACCAGTGAGCCGCCGCCGATGCCACGGCCCTGGTAGACCCGGATCCCGCTGAACTTCTCCGAGGCCAGCACGCCGGTGTAGCGGGGGACGGACTTGTCGATCGGGATGCCCATGACCTGCTTGATCGGCTGATCGGTCTTGTCCGACAACCAGGTCGAGCGCCCGTCGGGGCTGATCATCTTGCAGAAGACGTTGCCGTCGGAACCGGCCTGGTCCCACGACATGCCCATTTCGACCACGGAGACGTTGATTCCGGCCTGGGCCAGGCGCAGCGCGGCCACCGCGCCGCCGTATCCGGAGCCGATCACCAGAGCCTGCACCCGGTCGCCGTCGGCGAGCGGTTTGGTCGGCAACGCGCGTGCCGGAGCCGCTTTCGTGGTCAGCGCACCCGCTGCCACAGCCCCAAGAATGACACCTGTTCCAGCCAAGAATCGGCGTCGGCCGACCCTGCCTACGCTGCCGTATTGGCTGCTGACAGTGTTCTCATAAACAAAACCACGCATGAACCGGCTCCTCATCGAGACTCAGATGAGAACCTGTTATAGGGATAGTGAAGTGCCGCTGTGCCACTTTTCGACAAAACTGAACATATCTATCGGCGAGTCGACACAGCGTGTCGTTCATGACGATGGCTAACAAAGTGAGTCTTGCATGCGAAAACTCGCGACAGCGGGTGCGAAATACCGGCGGATCGCGTGCGAGAACTCGGCAGCGCGGGCGGCGCGCACATCTCGGCGGCCCGGCCCGGAAATACAGAAAAGACCGCGAGCAATGCTCGCGGCCTTTCCGGATACTGCGACCCTGACGGGACTCGAACCCGCGACCTCCGCCGTGACAGGGCGGCGCGCTAACCAACTGCGCCACAGGGCCTTACCGAAGCAGGCCATCCGGCCTGGCGACGTCGCAAACAGTATCACGCACCCGGCCGGTACATGAAATCAGCTGGTCACGAGACCGGACTAGCTCAGCAGCCGATCGGCGGCGGTGGCGATGCGCTCGTCGGTGGCGGTCAGCGCGATCCGGACGTGCTGTGCCCCACGGGGTCCGTAGAACTCGCCCGGCGCGGCCAGGATGCCGCGCTCGGCCAGCCAGTCCAGGGTGGTGCGCCCCGGCTCGTCGCGGGTAGACCACAGGTACAGTCCGGCCTCGGAGTCGTCGATCCGGAAACCGGCGTCCTGCAGCGCCTTTCGCAGCACCTCGCGACGGGCCCGGTAGCGCTCGCGCTGGATCGCCTCGTGGTTGTCGTCGCCCAGGGCCGCGGTCATGGCCGCCTGGATCGGGAACGGCAGCATCATGCCCGAGTGCTTGCGCACCTCGAGCAGCTCGGCCACCAGCGCCGGATCACCGGTCACGAAGCCGGCGCGGTAACTCGCGAGATTCGAAGTCTTGGAAAGGGAGTGGATCGCGAGCAGCCCGGTGTGATCACCGTCGCTCACCTCCGGATCGAGGATCGAGACCGCCCGGCCCTCCCAGGGCAGCCCGAGGTAGCACTCGTCCGAGGCCAGGATCGCACCGCGCTCGCGCGCGAACTCGACCACCTTGCGCAGATGCTCGACCCCGAGCACCTTGCCGGTCGGATTGGACGGCGAGTTCAGGAAGATCAGCGCCGGGGATTCCGGGCCGAGCCGCGTGACCCCGTCCGCGCGCAGGATCCGCGAACCCGACAGCAGCGCGCCCACCTCGTAGGTCGGGTAAGCGATCTCCGGGATCACCACCAGATCCTCGGCGCCCAGGCCGAGCGTGCGCGGCAGTCCGGCGATCAGCTCCTTGGTGCCGATCACCGGCAGCACCGCGTCGGCGGCGATGCCGGTGATGCCGAAACGCCGTTTCAGCGCGGCCACAACGGCTTCCCGCAATTCCGGGGTGCCGTGCGTGGTCGGATAGCCGGGTACCGCCGCCACCGCGCTCAGCGCCCGCTGGATCAGCGGATCGACCGGGTCGACGGGGGTGCCGACGGACAGATCCACGATCCCGTCCGGATGCGAAGCGGCCTTCGCCTTCACCGAAGCGATGGTGTCCCAGGGGAAATCGGGTAGCAGCGCACTGACCCGGCCACGCGTACTCAAGGTCGTGCCTACTCCGCGGCCATGGGCGGTAGCGCGGCGATGAACGGCGGGTCGTAGTCGACCTTGCCGACCTTGGTCGCGCCGCCGGGCGAACCCAGATCGTCGAAGAACTCGACGTTGGCGTTCACGTAACCGCTCCACTGATCCGGGGTGTCGTCCTCGTAGAAGATCGCCTCCACCGGACAGACCGGCTCACACGCACCACAGTCCACGCACTCGTCCGGTTGGATGTACAGCATGCGACCACCCTCGTAGATGCAATCCACGGGGCATTCCTCGATGCACGCCTTGTCCTTCACGTCAACGCACGGTTCAGCGATGATGTACGGCACTGCCGCTCTCCTAGTCTGTCCTCACACCCTGCGGGATAGTCCGCCCCGCGAAACAGTATCCCGGCGCTGTAACAATACTCCTGGTCAGCCAACCCTAACTTCACCCTCCGCGACGCTGCGGATGGTTCGCGGTGCTCACGACCCGGGACCTCGCCGTCCCGCACCGGCTCACCTCGGCCGGCGGGAGCCCCGAATCCCGGCGCGGGCGCGCGACAGCGGCTGTTCACCGTCCGCCACGGGCGCCGGGCGGGCTCCCCTCAGCCTAGCGCCAGCGAGGATTTCACCGAAGTGTGCTGCGGCACACCGTAGGTGGTGGTGCGCTGGCGCACCGGCCTGCCGATACCCGTCGCGATCTCGGTCAGCTCCTCGACGGTCTTGGCCGAACCGTGCTCGGAACCGGCCATGCGGGAGATGGTCTCCTCCATGAGGGTTCCGCCCAGATCGTTCGCGCCGCCGTTCAGCATCAGCCGGGTGCCCGCGGTGCCGAGCTTCACCCAGCTGGTCTGAATGTTGTGGATCCGCCCGTGCAGCATGATCCGCGCCAGCGCGTGCGCGGCCCGGTTGTCCCGCACCGTCGGACCCGGGCGCGAGGCCCCGGCCAGGTACAACGGAGCGCTCTGATGCACGAAGGGCAGCAGGACGAACTCGGTGAAACCGCCCGTGGAGTCCTGGATTCCGCGCAGCACGCGCAGGTGCCCGACCCAGTGCTTCGGATTGTCGACGTGCCCGTACATCATGGTCGAACTGGACCGGATGCCGAGTTCGTGCGCGGTCGTGATGACCTCGATCCAGGCCGAGGTGGGCAGCTTGCCCTTGGTGAGAACCCAGCGCACCTCGTCGTCGAGGATCTCCGCCGCGGTGCCCGGGATGGTGTCCAGCCCGGCCTCTTTCAGCGCCGAGAGCCAGTCGCGGATGCTCTGCCCACCGCGCGAAGCCCCGTTGACGACCTCCATGGGACTGAACGCGTGCACGTGCATGTCCGGCACCCGCGCCTTGATCGCCCGCACCAGATCCGCGTATCCCGTGACCGGCAGTTCCGGGTCGATGCCGCCCTGCATGCAGATCTCGGTCGCGCCCTCGACGTGCGCCTCCCAGGCGCGGTCGGCGACCTCGGACGCGCTCAGGGTGAAGGCGTCGGCGTCACCCTTGCGCTGCGCGAACGCGCAGAATCGGCAGCCGGTGTAGCAGATATTGGTGAAGTTGATATTGCGGTTCACGATGTAGGTCACATCGTCACCGACCGTGTCGCGGCGCAGCTGATCGGCCAGCGCGGTGATCGCCTCCAGCGCCGGGCCGTCCGCGGTGGCCAGCGCCAGATACTGATCGTCGGTGAGCCCGGCCGGATCCTTCTCCGCGGCGTGCAGCGCGGCGAGCACATCGGAGTCGAAGCGTTCGGGGGCGGCGACCGCCAGCTCCTTCACCTGCTCGCGAATGGTCTCCCAGTCGCCGAACGCGCCGAGCCCGTCGTTGCCGAGCGCGGAGTCGCTGCGGGATTCGGTGTTGCGGCCCTCGGAGTCGATGGCGGTGTTGAGATCGACGCGGCCGACCGACTCCCAGTCGTGGTCCGGCTCCTGCCAGGGCAGGCCGGTGGGATTCACGGTGCGCGCCAGACCCGTCGTCGGATCGGCGAGCGCGGCCACGTGCCGCGAGACCCGCGGGTCGATCCACGGGTGGCCGGCCAGCACGTACTTCGGATGCGCGGTCAGGCGTTCGGTCAGCACGTAGCCGGCGGCGGCGGTGACCTCGGCCAGAGTGTCCAGATTCGGCCAGGGGCGTTCGGGATTCACGTGATCGGGGGTGAGCGGGGAGACCCCGCCCCAGTCGTCGATGCCGGCGTCCAGCAGGGCGCGGCACTCCGCGAGCGAGACCAGGTTCGGCGGGGCCTGGATGCGCATCTTCGGCCCGAGCAGCAGCCGGGACACCGCGATGGCGGCGCGGAATTCCTCGAGATCGGCATCGGGGGTGTCGCGCATGGCGGTGTCGTGCTTGGCCAGGAAGTTCTGCACGATCACCTCCTGTACGTGTCCGAAAGCCTTGTGCGACTTGCGAATCGCCATGATCGACTCGGCCCGCTCGACGAGATTCTCGCCGATGCCGATCAGGATGCCGGTGGTGAAGGGCACCGAGAGCCGACCGGCGTCGGTGAGCGCGCGCAGGCGCACCGCCGGATCCTTGTCGGGGCTGCCGTAGTGCGCCTGACCGGGTTCGGTGAACAGCCGGGTGGAGGTGGTCTCCAGCATCATGCCCATGGACGGGGCCACCGGCTTGAGGCGGGACAGTTCGGCCCACGTCATCACACCCGGATTCAGGTGCGGCAGTAGGCCGGTCTCCTCGAGAACCCGGATCGACATGGCGCGCACGTAATCCAGGGTGGAGTCGTAGCCGCGCTCGTCCAGCCACTGGCGCGCCTCGGGCCAGCGCTCCTCCGGGCGATCACCGAGGGTGAAAAGCGCTTCCTTGCAACCGAGTTCGGCGCCCTTGCGCGCGATCTCGAGAACCTCGTCGGGTTCGAGGTACATGCCGCGACCCTGGGCGCGCAGCTTGCCGGGCACGGTGACGAAGGTGCAGTAGTGGCACCTGTCCCGGCACAGATGGGTGAGGGGGATGAAAACCTTGCGAGAGTAGGTGATCGGGAGGGTCTCGCCCGCATACCCGGTCTCGCGGAGCCCCGCGTCGCGCACCCGCGCGGCCGAGGTACACAGATCCACCAGATCGGCGCCGCGCGCCTGCAGCAGCACCACCGCCTCGTCGAGGTTCAGGGTGGCCCCGTCACGGGCGCGCCGCAGTGCCCGGCGCATGCCCGCGGGGCTCGGCGCCGGTGCGGGCGGACTCGGGTTCGGTAGATCCGTCACGTCTTCGATCATGCGCCATCCATCCGACTGATCCGACTCGGGTGCCATAGAAGCTGGCAACCGGTGGTACCGGCACGCTATTCCGTCGCGAGCCCGGCGATATTCTGACCCACCCGAAGCCCGGCGGCACGGCGTGACAAGCCGAACGGTACAAAACCTTGCCAGGGTTGACCTGCTCTTCTATGGTGTCCGGCACGATTAATCGCATCCATCGATGCGAATATTCGCATTCACGCTCATACGCAGGGCTCGGGCCGTATCGCCCGGGAATGACGAAACGGGGAATCCGTGTTCGAGAGACTCGGCCGCGCGAGCGCGTCGCTGGCGGCCGCCGCGACGCTGACGCTGACCATCGCCAACGGATCGGCCGCGGCGGCATTCGGTCCGCTACCCCCGGCCAATCCGTACCTCGGCCCGCTCGGCACCGCGACCATGCACGGCGACGCCGCCTCCTCGGACGCCACGCCCTTCCCCGGGCCCGGGCCGGTGACCGTGCGCGCGGACTTCCACGAACTCGCCGCCGCCTGCCCGACCATCCTGCAGGGCGCGGACGGCATCCCACAGGCGCTGTGCACCAAGATGATCGACCGCGCGCCGACCGTCTACCTGCTCGATCCCGCCAACGGCGACACGCTGGCCTCGCTCGATCTCGCCAAGGGCAGTCTGCTCGGCGGCGTGTACGCCTACCTCGACGAGCAGGACCGCATGGTCACCGTGGACGGCAGCGGGGATCTGCTGCGGATCGGGCACGAGCGCGGGGCCGACGGCCGGTGGAAACTGTCGATCACCTCGAGAACCAATGTCTCCCAGGCGGTTACCGCGCACTGCGGCGGCGGCAGCTGCGACGCGGTGAGCTCGGTGATGCCCGACTACGACGGCCGGGTGTGGTTCGCGACCGACAACGCCGCCGCCGGATTCGTGGATCCGGCGACCGGCACGGCCAAGGCGATCCTGCTCGGACCGGGTGAGTCGGTGGCCAACAGCATCTCCAGCGCGCCCGAGGGCGTGGCCATCGCGACCTCGCACGCGCTGTACCTGGTGGACGCCGACGCCGCGGGCAACCCGCGCGTGCTGTGGCGCCAGGCCTACGACCGCGGCCCGGCCCGCAAGCCCGGCCAGCTCAGCTGGGGCAGCGGCGCGACACCGACCTTCTTCGGGCCCGGCAGCGGCACCGAATACCTGGCCATCACCGACAACGCCGCGAACAAGGAGAACCTGCTGGTGTTCGACACGGTGACCGGCGCGACCGTGTGCTCGATCCCGGCGATCAACGGCACCGAGAACTCGCCCGTCGCCACCGGCAACAGCGTCTTCGTGGCGAGCACCTACGGCTATCCCTACCCGCAACTGCCGGCCAACGCCGGGCCCAGTCAGCCCGAGAGCGCGGCCTTCACCGGCGGCATGACCCGGATCGACGTGACCGGCTCGGGCTGCTCGGTGGTGTGGACCATCGACGTGCCCTCGGCCGCGGTCCCGCGACTCTCGGTCGCCGACGGCAAGATCTACACCATCACCCGGCGCGGGCCGTTCGGCTCCGGCAGCGGCGGCTCGGGCAGCCTGGGCACCGGCAGCGGCGGCGGGTCCGGCAGCGCGGGGGCGGTGACCGACTCGTACAAGTACACGGTGATCGACGCGGCCACCGGCAAGGTCGAGGCCGAGCAGACCATCGGCGCGAGCATCATCCAGGACACCCTGCAGATGGTCGGGACGATCGCGCCCGGGCAGATCCAGTACCAGGGCACGCTGAGCGGGTTCTTCCGGATCACCGCGCGCTGACGCTCGAACCCTGCCGAAAAGGGACCGCGCGGCTTGTATCAACCCCGCCCGGGCGGGTAATCGTGCAAGCATGGCAGGCATGTCCGAGCCCACCGCCGCAGGCGGCACGTCGACCGCCCCCGGCGGCATCCTCGCGGATCCCGCCCGGCGGCCCAGCCCGCGCGCCAAACTGCTGTGGGCGCTGAGCGCGATCCTGTCGTGGGTGTTCCCGATCCTCGCCGTGCTGGTGTGGATGCTGCTGGATCCGGACAGACGCACGGTGCAGCTGATCGTGCTCGGAATCATGCTCGCGGCAACGGTATTCAACATCGCCGTGGTGCCGTGGTGGCGCTACGCGGTGCACCGGTGGGAGATCACCGACGAGGCCGTCTACACCCGCACCGGCTGGTTCACCCAGGAGAGCCGCGTCGCCCCCATCACCCGCGTGCAAACGGTCGACACCTACCGCGGCCCCCTCGAACGCCTCCTCGGCCTGGCGACCGTCACGGTCACCACCGCCTCCTCCGCGGGCGCGGTACACATCAGCGCCCTGGAACTGGCCGACGCCCGCGCCACCGTCACCCACCTGACCGAGATCGCCGCCCGCCACCGGGGCGACGCCACATGACCTCCGTCCCCGACCCCGATCACCCGGCCCCGGCGGACGCTCCCGGCGGCGATGCGACTCGAACCCCGAATACAGCTGCCCCGCACACCGGCCCGGCGGCGCCGATCGTCCCGCCCGCGTCGGGCGCGGCGACCGTGGCCGGCATCCCGGGCGACTCGTCCGCACCGGGTCACTCGGGCGCGCAGGGCGATTCGGCAGCACATCCCCCAGCCGCGAGCGCCGCGGCCGCACCGTGGAGTCACACCGGCACCGGCGGTCCGGTCGCAGCCGCGGGCGTGGCACCGCCCGGCGGTCCGGCGACGCCGAGTAGCGCGGGCGGGCAGGGCGATTCGGCCGCGATCGGCTACGCCGGGCCTGGTGGTCCCGGCGGGATAGGCGGGGGCGCGGAGACCTGGGAGCGGCTGGACCGGCGCATGCTGCTGGTGCATCCGGTCACCGAGTTGATCCGGTTCATTCCGGTGTTGCTGGCCTCGCTGATCGCGGGGGCGCGGGCGGACAGCCCGGTGTGGAGCCTGGTCGTCGTGGGGGCGATCGTCGTGGTCGCGGTGACGCGGTGGTTCACCACCACCTACCGGATCACGCCGGACAACGTCGAACTGCGCACGGGACTCATTCAGCGCAAACGGCTTTCGGTGCCGCGCAACCGGGTGCGGTCGGTGGACGTGGAAGCCGATCTGCTGCACCGGGCGCTGGGACTGGCGGTGCTGTCCATCGGCACCGGACAGCAGGCCGAGCGCGGGGACCAGTTCAAGCTCGACTCGCTGGACGCGAAACTGGTGCCGCACCTGCGCACCGAGCTGCTGGCGCACACCCGGGGCGGCGCGGAAGCGCCCGCACCCGAACAGGTTTCCGGCGGCGAGCCGGGGACGGCGGTCACGCTGCCCGGCGCGGAGACCCCGGCGCCGCCCACCCGCGAGCCGGTCGAGATCGCGCACTGGCGGCGCGAATGGGTGCGCTACGCGCCGCTCTCGCTGACCGGTTTCGCCATCATCGCGCCCATCGTCGGCCTGGCGTTCCAGTACGGCATCGCCGGGGTCATCTTCGACTCCGACGCCGTGCGGGGTGTGGAAAACGGTGGCGTGCAGATCATCGCGCTCGCGGTCGCCGCCCTGATCGTCGCGCTGGTGCTGATCGTCAGCCTCGCCGCCTGCGCCCGCTACCTGGCCACCTACCACGACCTGCGCGTGGTCGACGACGGCGCGACCCTGCACATCCGCCACGGCCTGTTCACCACCCGCCAGATCACCCTGGACCTGGCCCGCCTGCGCGGCGCGACGGTGAACGAGCCCCTGCTGCTGCGCTGGGCCGGCGCCGCCGAGCTCGAAGCGATCATGACCGGCGCCGACCCCCGCCAGAAACTCCTCCCCCAGGCCCCCCGCGAGGCCGTGGACCACACCCTCGCCCACCTGCTGGACGATACGGCCCGCGTGGACGCGGGTGACCCGGCGAAGCACACCGCCACCACGAATGCCGCTGCGCCCGCGGCCGCAGCCCCGGCCGGGAGCGACACTGCCGCAACCGACGTCACGCTCGGAGCGAGCGACACATCCGGACTCGGCACACCGCCCGGGTCCACCACCGCATCCGGGATCGACGACGCACCTGGAATCGACACCTCACCCGGCAGCGCGACCGATCGGAATCGAGCGGGCGTAATCGCCGGCGCCGGTGCCGATTCGGCGACCTTCCCGGCGCAGGCGTGCGCGGCCGAGCTCGGGCCGGGCGAGCTCGCCGCGCCGGCGCCGGTCGCCGTGGAGCTGACACCGCACGGACCCGCCGCACACCGGCGGCGGTACACACGGGCGCTGTCGCCGGTGGGCACCGTTGCCGGCGTCCTGCTCGTGCTATCGCTTGCGGGCGTGCATATCCCGGCGTGGATCTGGGCGCTGAACCTGCTCGCCGTGCCGATCGCCATCGCGCTGGCCTGGGACAGGTACCGGGGCCTCGGGCACGCGGTCGTACCCGCCGCGCACGGCAAGCCGACCTGGCTCATCACCCGCAGCGGGTCGCTGGACCGCGACCGCGACTGCCTCGAAGCCCCCGGCGTCATCGGCTGGACCGTCCGCCAGAGCTGGTTCCAGCGACGAGTGGGGCTCGCGACCGTCACCGCGGCGTCGGCGGCGGGCAAGAAGCGGTATCACATCATCGACATCCCGCTGGCCGAGGCGTGGCCGCTCATCGAGGCGGTGACACCGGGCCAGCTCGGGAGCCGCTGACCACCCGAAAACCATTGCTCCCCAGCGATCTACGGCACGGCCGCTATCCAGCTGCGCGCCGCCGGAGGCCAGCGCACGATCGCTTCGCCTGACTACGGAACGAACGAGGCCCGGCGGCGGACCGAAAGATCCTGTGCCGGGCCTTGATTCGCGGAACGACGCGGGGCTCACCACTGGCCGGGCACGTACTCACCACCCGTCATCCCCGCGATCACGTTCAAGCGGTTCCAGGCGTTGATGGTGGCGATCAGGGAGATCAGCGCGCCGATCTGGTCGTCGTCGTAGTGCTTGCGGACCTGGGACCAGGTGTCCTCGGAGATCCCGTGGGAGTTGTCCGCCAGGCGGGTGCCCTCCTCGGTGAGGGCCAGGGCGGCGCGCTCGGCGTCGGTGAACACGGTGGACTCGCGCCAGGCCGCGATCAGGGCCAGGCGGACGGGGGTCTCACCGGCGTGCACCGCGTCCTTGGTGTGCATGTCCAGGCACATGCCGCAGCTGTTGATCTGCGAGGCACGGATTTTCACCAGTTCCTGGGTCGGCTTGGGCAGCGGCGACTCGTCGATCACACGGGCGGCGGTCACCAGGCGCTTGTTGAACTTGGCGGCGATCTCGTTGGCGTACAGGGCGAAGCGGGTCATCGTCTGCTCTTCTCTGCGAGGTTGTTCGTCGGCTACGTGAAGGGGACGACGCGGCGGGACGGGGTGTGACATAGGGTGGGATGTGACGCCGGACACAGCACGCCGAGGCCGGGTGGAATCACGCCTGATGTAATCGGTGATTCACTATTTCTTCACCGGGTTCCACCAGCTCGAACTGCGAGTTGGTGAGCGGCCATTCCTATCACTGTGGTACAAATCACCCGAGCTTTACGAAGGGTGGATTTTCGTCATGGAACCAACGGCCGGGCAGCGGGCGGCACTGGGCATGATCTGCGATACGTTCCTGCCGGGCGACGGACTGACCCTGCCGCCCGCCTCGGAACTCGGCGCGGTCGACACGATCTTCCGGATCCTGGGGCGCAACCCCCGCGAGGCGGACAAGAAGCAGCTGGCCATGCTGCTCGGCCTGTGGGATTCGCGCCTGACCGGCCTGCTGACGGGCAACGGCCCGCGCAAGTTCTCGACCCTGTCGCAGGAGCAGCGCGAAGCCGCCCTGCTGCGTCTCGGCGATTCCTCGCTGGCTCCCGTGCGCGCCATCTTCCAGGCGCTCAAGGGCGCGGCCCTGCTGTCCTACAACGTGACTCCCGGTCCCACCGGCGTCAATCCGCTGTGGAAGGAGATCGGCTACCCGGCTCCGGCGGGCGCGCTGCCCACCGCGCCGCAACCGGCGCTCTCCCCGCTGCGCTTCACCGAATCCACCACGCTCACCTGCGATGTGGTGATCGTCGGCTCCGGCGCGGGCGGCGGCACCGCCGCCGCGGTCCTGGCCGCGGCCGGCCTCGACGTCATCGTGCTCGAACGCGGAAACTACTACGACGACCGCGATTTCGGCTCCGGCGAGCTCGCCGCGATCACCGACATGTACGCCCCGGGCCCGCCCTCGTCCGCCGAGGGACAGATCACCCTGGTCGCCGGCACCTGCCTGGGCGGCGGCACCGTCGTCAACTGGAGCACCTCGCTGCCGACCCCGGACGGCGTGCGCGCGGAATGGGCCGAGCTGGGCGCGAAGCAATTCGCCGAGGCCGAGTTCGGCGACGCGCTGGACGTGGTGTCCCGGCGCATCGGCGTCACGACCGACCGCTCACCGCTGTCCGCGCGCGACGGCGTCCTCGAACGCGGCGCGCAGGCCCTCGGCTGGGACATCGACACCCTGCCGCGCAACGTCTCCGACGCGTGCGACGCCGGAACCGAGTGCGGCCGTTGCGGTTACGGCTGCCGCCTGGGCGCCAAGCAGTCGGTGACCAAGACCTGGCTCTCGGACGCCGCCGCCGCGGGCGCGCGCCTGGTGGTCGATGCCAACGTGCGCCGCGTCGTGGTGAAGAACGGCCGGGCCGAAGCGGTGTCGGCGCTCACCTCCGGCGGCGCGGAGATCACCGTCAACGCCCGCGCGGTGGTCGTGGCGGCGGGCGCGATTCAGACCCCGGCGCTGCTGCACCGCTCGGGCCTGAAGAACAAGAACATCGGCAGGCACCTGCGCCTGCACCCCGCCGGCGCCGTCTTCGGCGTCTTCGACGACGAGATCCGCGCCTGGGAAGGCGGTCTGCAGACCCGGATCAGCCGCAGGCACGCCGATCTGGACGGCAAGGGCTACGGCGTCATCTACGAGACCGGCCCGCTGCACCCGGGCCTGGCCACCGGTTTCATGAGCTGGCGCGGCGCGGAGCAGCACCGCGCCACCATGCTCGACTTCGCCCGCTCCAACGCCATCGGCGTCATCACCCGGGACCGCGATTCGGGCACCGTGAGCGTCGACGGCTCGGGCGAGCCGATCGTGAAGTACCAGATCTCGGATTACGACGCCGCGCACTTCCACACCGGAATCGTCGGCGCGGCCGAGCTTCTCGAAGCCGCGGGCGCGAAGCGCATCTTCTCCGGCCATCAGGCCGGGGTGTCCTACGAGCCCGGCGTGCGCGGCTCGCACGCCGAATTCGACGCCGCCGCCAAGGCGGCCGGCTACGGTCCGGGCCGATGCGCCATGGGCGCCCTGCACATCATGGGCTCGGCCCGCATGGGCGGCTCCGCGGACATGTCGGCCACCGATCCGGACGGTGCGACCTGGGAGGTGTCCAACATCGTCGTCGCGGACGGCTCCAGCTTCCCCACCGCCCCCGGCGTCAACCCCATGGTGAGCATCGAGGCCATCGCCTACATGAACGCCACCCGCCTGGCCGCGCGCCTGAGCTGAGCCCTACATGGCCCGAATGCCCTCCAGCACCGCGGTCAACAGCCCCATATCGGTGCTGTTGCCCGTGGGCGGCGAGCGGAAGAGCAGCCTGCCGTCGTCGATGAGATCGCCGATGAGCAGTTTGGTCACCGTCAGCGGCAGGTTCAGATGCGCCGACACCTCCGCCACCGACAGCGCGGTCCGGCACAGCCGCACGATGGCGGCGTACTCGGGCTCGGTGCGCCGCAACGGCTTTCCGCGCTCCACGTCGACCACCAGCGTGGTGACGCTGAGTTCGGGACGCTCGGCCGTACTCCGGCCGCGCGTCAGGGCGTAGAGGCGGACCAGGGGCCCGGCCTCGTCCTCGTACCAGTGCTCGCGCGGCTCGTTCATGGATGCTGGGCGCCGCCCGCGTTGCTGCGCGGGTCAACCGACAGATGGCTGCCGACTCGTTGCACGGTCTGATTCATCTCGTAGGCCACCAACCCCATATCGGCTGTCTCCGAAGCCAAGAGCGCCATACAGGCGTTCTCCCCCGCCGCGGTGATGAACAGCACCGCCTGATCCAGTTCCACGACCGTCTGGCACACCCCGCCCGCGTTGAAGTGCTGCCCGGCGCTGCGGGCCAGACTGTGCAGGGCCGAGGCCATCGCGCCGAACCGCTCCGCGTCCGCCCGCTCCTGCCCCGCCGAGGAACCCAGCAGCAGCCCGTCGGTGGACAGCAGCACCGCGCACTGCGCGTCGGTCAGGCCGTTGACCAATTCGTCTAGCAGCCAGCCGAGATCGATTCGCTGGGAGGTGGTCATTGTGGCCCTTTCTCTGGTTCGACGCGCGGCTGCCGGCCCTGCCGGGTGCCCTTGGCGATCGCGCTCATGAGATTGCGCGCTTCCTCCGCGGTGCGCTGACGCGGGGGTACGTACGCGGACGGCTGCGCGGCGGGCGGGATCGGTTGCGCGGCAGCGGCAGCGGCACCGGCGGCAGGCTCCCCCGGTGCGGCGGGCGCGACGGGAGCGGCGTGCGCGATCGGGCTGCGGTGCGCCTGGCGGTTGCGGCGCGGCAGCTCCGGGCGCCCACTCGCCGGTGCGGACGCGGGCGCAGCCGCGACCGGTTCGGCGGGCACGATGACCTCGGTTCCGGTCTCCCACAGCGGCGGCCGCGATACCGGCGGCTGCGCCAGCACGGGCAGCGACCCGGTGGTGACCGCGTCCGCCAGCGCGGCCAGCGAGGTCAGGCTGTTCACACCGGGATCGCGCAGTTCGGTCACCCCGTTGCGCCCGGTGCCCGGCGGCGCCTGCACCGGCGGGTGATGCCTGCCGCCCTCGATCAGCACCTGCGGGATCAGCACGATGGCGCGGCACCCGCTGTACACCGATTCCACCAGCCGCACCGAGACACCGTGCCGCGACGCCAGTTTCGCCACCACGAACAGACCGAGGCGGGTATTGCCGGACAGCGTCGCGACGCTGAAGTCCGGCGGATTCGCCAGCATCGCGTTGCGGTCGGCGTACTCGGCCTCGGACATTCCCAGGCCCTGGTCGGTGATCTCCACGACGACGCCGCGCCCGACCACCAAACCGGTGACGGTGACCATGGATTCGGGCGGCGAGCACGCGGTGGCGTTGTCCGTCAGTTCGGCCAGCAGATGGATGATGTCCGCGACCGCGTGGCTGGCGACCCGCACCTCGGGCATGCGGCCGGTCTCGATCCTGGTGTAGTCCAGGCTCTCCGCGACCGCGCCGCGCACCAGATCCAGCAGCGCCACCGGATTTCGCCAGCGCCGGCCCGGCTGCTCGCCACCGAGAATGATCAGGTTCTCGGCGTTGCGGCGGGCGCGGGTCGCGAGATGATCGAGCTGGAACAGCAATTCGAGCTGATCGGCGTTCTGCTCCTCGCGCTCGGCCCGGTCCAGCAGCGCGAGCTGGCGGTGCACCACCACCTGGCTGCGATGGGCGATGTTCAGGAACACCGCGTTGATGCCCGCGCGGGTCTTGGCCTCGGCGACCGCCGCGCCGACGGCCACCACGTGCGCGCGGTTGAAGGCGTCGGCGACGTCGCCGAGCTCGTCGGTGCCGAAGTCCAGCCGCGCCACCTCCGCCGAGGGATCGAGTTCCTCGCCGGCGCCGAGCCGCTGCATCAGCTCCGGCATCTTCTCGGTCGCCAATTCCAGTGTGTCGTCGCGCAATCGGCGCATACGCGCGATGAAGCGGTTGGCCAGCACCAGGGCGGCCAGGAAGGCGAGCACCGCGATGAGCAGCACGCCCGCGCCGCCGAGCAGCGAATCACGGGTGGCGTCGTTGCTCTGCTGGTGCGCGGTGGCGTGCGCGTCGCGGCTCTGGTCCTCCCACAGCTTCTGCAAACCGGCGTTGACCTGCCCGGATGCCTCCTGCCAGGCGGCGACGGTGAGCGGGAGCGGTTCGGGCTCTTCGGTTTTGGTCTTGTCCTGGCTTCTGGCGTCCTGGGTCCGGCTCTCGGGCTTGGTCGCGTTCTCGGCGGCCGCGGCACTGGCGGAGAAGGCGCCGCGCAACAGCAGCGCGTCCTGCATGGCAACGACCTGCTGCCAGGCCGGACTCGCCATGATGGCCTGCAGCTGCGCCAGTCGCTTACCCTGCAGCACCACCGTGGAATAGGCCACCTCACTGCGGAACTCGCCGACCCGGTGGCTGAACTCCAGCAGCGCGATGTCGGGGAACTCGCCGGTGATCACCGCGACCGCGCCCATGGTGTCGGCCTGCGACAGCGCCTCGGCCGCGCGCAGCGCCTCGATCCCGTGGTTGAGTTCCATACTCAGCTTGGCGTCCGGCGCGACGCGCGCGGCCAGCAGCGAAGCGCCGACGATCGTGCCGATGACCGAGGTGAAGAAGGCGAAGACGTCCGCGGGCGGCGTTTGCTGACTGTCCACTCCGGCGCGCACGCCCGGAATCGCCGAGAAGAGCTTGAAGAAGGCCTCGACGTCGTTGACGGCACCGTCCGGGTTGAGCTCGGAGGCGATGTCGCCCTTCTCCTTCACCGCCGCCAGCGCCTCGTCCGAGCGCTGCCTGGCGGCGACGAGCGCCTCCGCGGCGTCCGGGTCGCCCACCAGCCGCAGCAGCGAGAGCCGGCGCTCCTCCTCGAAGGCGGAGACCATGAGAATCGCGGGCGCGGTGGTGCTGCTGGCCAGTTCGGACCAGTCCTTGGCCTCGTGCGCGTCGTTCACCAGGTATATGGCCGCGCCGCCGCCGATAGCCAGCAGGGTGACGCTGGAGATGACCACGATGGACAGCAGCCGGACCCGGACGCCCAGCCGGCCCTGCAGACCCTTGCCCATCGAATCGGACGTTGTACCAAGCGTTTTGCGCAGGTTGTGCCAGCTGCCCACTGAAAATCTTTCCGATCCCGAACGCGTGACGCGCCTTTAAACTCGTTTCGATCCGCCCGAAATGAGCTTTTCGTCACGCTTCCTCGTCTGGAGGAGAGTAACGGAAACATCCCGAATCGACTACAGAACCGAATCAACTTGGCGGTCAGTGCATTCGCTGATCGATTGCCACACGCGATGGATCAGCGCCCGGACACGGCTTGCCGGTCGACCGGCGGCACCCGATCGGCAGCCGGTCCGGCGATCAGCGGCCGCTCTCGCCGGCGTAGTGCGCGGTCGCGCGCCAGTACAGATACAGACCCGCGGGCAGCAGCCCGCCGACCAGCAGCGCCAGGGTCGGCCAGTCCTGCAGCAGCATGATGTCACCGCCCGGACCCGAGAAGATCATCAGCGCGAAGCCGACCGTCCAGGCGCTCAGCGGCAGCGACATGGCCGCGAAACTCGGCGACACCGTGCCCATGCCGTGCACCAGCAGCACATTGATGACCGCCGCCGCCAGCGCCGAGAGCGGCAGGGCGATCGCACCCGTCGACACGCCGGAGGCGATCGGCGCGGCGGCCTCGCCCATCCCGGGCGCGGCCGTCGGCAGGGTGCCCTGACCGATGTACAGGGGCAGGAACAGCACCTCGAGCACGAGGGTGATCAGCGCGTCGAGCACCAGCAGCCCGGCGATGGCCGCGCCCATCGGGTCCAGGCCCAGCGGAAACACGCCCTCGCGCGCGGTGCGCCCGACGCGGGCGCTCAGGGCCGAGGTCACGGCACCGGCGGGAAGCCGAGGAGGGTCAACAGGTGGCTCTGCATGTCGACGAAGGCGTAGAGCACCGTCAGGTACAGGTCGTGCTGCGCCTGGAAGTTGGGGCGCTGGCTCTCGACGAACGCGGCGATCGCGTTCTGCAGATCCCAGTTGTACATGAGGGTCAGTGTCTCATCTCGGCCGCGGCGGGCCCCGGAGTGTCCGCCAATCCGGCGAACAGGTCATGCTCGAGACCATCTGCGCCGACCGGCCCGCGCTCGCCCCGCACCAGCACGTAGTGCTCCTCCGGCAGCACCGGCTGCGCGATGTCGTTCGAGAGCGCGAACTCGCGACCGGAGGACGCGAGGGTCACCTGGGTCGCGTGCGCGCGCAGCGCGGCCCGCTTGGCCGGCAGCGCGTCGGCCACGTCCACCACCGTGGTGACCGATTCGTGTGGCACACAGGCCAATTCACCGTCGTGCGGCAGCCGCCAGCCGCGCGGCAGCGCGCCGGGCAACTGATCGACCGTGCGCCGCTTGAGCGCCTCGGTGTGCATGGCGAGCACCGCGCCGTCGGTGACGGTCCAGTACGTCTTCGGGGTGTCCCAGCCCCGCTCGGCGGCCGATTCCACCGCCGCGGTGGTGATCTCGTGCGCGCGGATGTGATCCGGATGCCCGTAGCCGCCGCGCGGGTCGTAGCCGACCACCACGCGCGGGCGCAGCTCCAGCAGGATCCGGGTCAGCTCCGCTACCGCCTCCGGACCGGAGTTCACGAACGCGCGCGGGTTGCGCGCGGCCGGGGTGCCCGCCATCCCCGAATCCCGCCAGCGGCCCGCGCCGCCCAGGAACCGCGGCGGGGCGGCATCCAATTCGGCCAGGGCCGTTGTCAATTCGAGAATGCGATAGCCGCCCAGCTGATCGGCCTGATCGGCGACCAGCCGCGCCCACCGCGCGCCGATGACCTCACCCTCCTCGCCCAGGGTGCAGGTCACCACCGTCACCGGAATGCCGAGCCGCCGGTAGTGCGCGATGGTGCCGCCGGTGGTGATCGTCTCGTCGTCCGGGTGCGCGTGCACCAGCAGCAGCCCGCCGGTCCCGCCCGCCGCGCTCACGGCAGCCGCCGCCAGTTCGCCGCGTCGGCGAAGACGCCGACCTGGATGGCCCCGCTCAGCGACGCGCCGTCCACCCGGGGACCCGCCGCCGCGACCTGGGTGTCCTGCACGATCGGCAGCACCGTCCACAGGTCCCAGAGCTTGGGTTCGGACTCGGCGATCACCTTGCCCGCGTCGACGCCGCGCAGCGCGGTCTCGATGGCGGGCTGCAGGGTCGGATCGCAGACGCCGGACAGGTTCGACGGGGCCTTCTTCGCGGCCTGCACCACGTCCGAATCGCCGTCGCCGCCGGCATCGGCGGCCGTGACGGGGGCGCACCCGTAGCGCGAGGCCAGCACCGTCGCCGGATCCGAACCGGCCCGCTCCCAGCCCACGATGGCGTCCACCCCGGCCTCGGTCACATCCTTGCCGTACAGCTCGGCGGCCGCGATGCTGCGCACCATGACATCGATTCCGGCACTGCGCAATTGGTCGGCGGCGGTATTGGCGACCGCGAGCGTGTAGTCGTCGCCCTCGACCGCGCCGATCCGGATGGTCAGCGTCTTGCCGTTCTTGGCGATCGGACGCGGTTGCGGCGCGGGCGAAGTCGGCGACAGCGACGCCGGAGCCTCGGGGGCGCGGCCGAATCCGGCCTCGGCCAGCAGCGTGAACGCCTCCTCCGCGCTGATCCGAGTCGGGGCGGTCGGGACGTACCCCGGATCCGACGGCGTGAGCACCTGCGCCCGGGCCGGTTCCACCCAGCTGCCCGTCTGCGCGCCCACCGTGGCGAGCAGCACCGGATCCAGCAGCGAGAGCACCGCGCGGCGCACCCGCACGTCGCCGAGATCCCCACTGCGCCCGTTCAATACGAGTTGCATCTCGCGCGACTGCGCCATGATCGCCGTGCGCACCGAGGGAATCGCCGCCAGCTGCGCCTGCAGCGCGACGCCGCCGTGCACCAGCGCCATCTGCGCGTCACCGACCCGCAGTGACTCGGCCACCTGCGCGGGCGTACCGCCCCGGCGCAGCAGAATCTCGTCCGGCACAGCGGGTTTGCCCCAGTACCGGTCGTTGCGCTCGAGCAGGATCTCCTCGCGGCCGCGATCGACCAGCTTGATCCGGAACTGCGCGCCGGAGATGCGAATGGTGTCGACCAGGCCCTGTTCGAACCCGGAGTCCTTCACCAGGTGCTGGGGCAGTAGATCGGTGAACAGCTGCCGCCAGGCCGGGTACTCCTGGGTCATGGTGACCGTGACGGTCTTACCGCCCGAGGACGAGCTGACATCGGAGATGAGCCGGTAGCCCGCGGGATCCACCACGCCGGGCTGGGTGATCATCTGCTGCCAGAGGTAGCGGAAGTCCTCGGCCGCGATGGGCGCGCCGTCCGACCAGGACGCCTCGTTCTTGATCTGGTAGGTGATGGTGAACGGCTCCAGCGACGACACCTCCGCGGACACCATCAGCGCGGGATCGAGCACCCAATCCGACCCGCCGGGCACCCCGGGTGTCGGCACCGGCCGGAAAGGACTCGGCAGCACCATCGACGACACCGCCGCGGCGGCGGGCGATTGCTGCGCGCGCAAATGCGGATTGAACCCGATGCCGATGTCGTCCACCGCCACCACGACCGAATTCTTGCCCGGCTTGGCGGGTGTGGTCTTCGGGCTGTCCGTGCTCTCGATGGGCGGCGGCGGATTGGCGGTGCAGCCGGTCGCGACCGTCAGCACGGTCGCCACCGCGGCCAGCGCCACGCGCCATTTCCCGCGCCTGCGAGGGGCCCCACTCTTCACGTTCGGCACTCTACTTGAACGCCCTTTCCGCACCCGGTCACCGGCGATTGCCGGAAATCAGCGAGAGACCCCCGCCTCAAAAAGGCCCCTGGACAAACAAATCCCCAACTTGGGTCGCCCGACACCGCCGTACGGCAACTGCCCCATCGCCGAGTTCGAGCCCGGTGAGTGCCGACTCGCCCCGCCAACACCGGACAAACAACTCCCCCCGCCCCGCAGTTCGCGGCCCGTCTCGTTCTGGACTGAGTGGAGCGGGGGAGCGAAGCGGAGGAGCGGAGGGAGGGAAGAACGAGACTTCAGGGGCCGCGAACCCGCCGGAGCGGAGCGGAGGCCAAAACTACTGCGCGGCGCGGTCGCGGGCCTTCTTGCGCGAGAGTTCGCGGCCGCGCTCGGTCGCGCCCAGGATCAGCTTGCGCACGCGCACGACCTCGGGGGTGACCTCGACGCACTCGTCGTCGGTGCAGAACTCCATGGCCGCTTCGAGATCCAGCTGCAGCGGCTTGGCCAGGGTCTCGAACACGTCGGCCGTGGCGGACCGCATGTTGGTCAGCTTCTTCTCACGGGTGACGTTGATGTCGAGATCCTCCGCGCGCGGGTTGATGCCCACGACGTGGCCCTCGTAGGTGTCCGCGCCGGGCTCCACGAAGAACTGGCCGCGGTCGGCGAGCTGGATCATGGCGAACGGGGTGACCGAACCGGCACGGTCCGACACCAGCGAACCGGTGTGGCGGGCACGGATCTCGCCGGCCCACGGCGCGTAGCCGTCGAAGATGGCGTTGGCGATACCGGTGCCGCGAGTCTCGGTGAGGAAGTCGGTGCGGAAACCGATCAGACCGCGCGAGGGAACGATGAACTCCATGCGCACCCACCCGGCGGAGTGGTTGCTCATCTGGACCATCTTGCCCTTGCGGGCGGCCAGCAGCTGGGTGACGGCGCCCAGGTACTCGTCCGGGCAGTCCACGGTCAGCTCTTCGAACGGCTCGTGCACCTTGCCGTCGACGTTCTGGGTGACGACCTGCGGCTTGCCGACGGTCAGCTCGAAGCCCTCGCGGCGCATCTGCTCGACCAGGATGGCGAGCGCGAGCTCACCGCGGCCCTGGACCTCCCAGGCGTCCGGGCGGCCGATGTCGAGCACGCGCAGCGACACGTTGCCGATGAGTTCCTTGTCCAGGCGGTCCTTGACCATGCGCGCGGTCAGCTTGTGCCCGGACACGCGGCCGACCAGCGGCGAGGTGTTGGTGCCGATGGTGACCGAGATGGCGGGCTGGTCGACGGTGATGCGCGGCAGGGCGACCGGGTTCTCCACGTCGGCGAGGGTGTCGCCGATCATGATCTCCGGGATGCCCGCGACGGCGGCGATGTCACCGGCGATGGCCTCTTCACCGGGCTTGCGCTCGACGCCGATGGTCTGCAGCAGCTCGGTGATCTTGACGGTCTTGGTGCCCTCGGGGGTCATCCACGCGACGTTCTGGCCCTTGCGCAGGGTGCCGTTGTGGATGCGAACCAGGCCGATACGGCCGAGGAACGGCGAGGCGTCGAGGTTGGTGACGTGCGCCTGCAGCGGGGCGTTCTTGTCGCCCTTCGGGGCGGGCACGTGCTTCATGAGGACCTCGAACAGCTCGTCGAGGTTCTCCGCGTCGGGCGCGCTGCCGTTCTCGGGGCGGGTGGTCGAGGCCTTGCCCTCGCGGCCGGAGGCGTACAGGACCGGCAGGTCCAGGGCCAGCTCGGCGGCTTCGGAGGCTTCGTCGTCGAGGTCCGAGGCCAGGTCGAGCAGCAGGTCGTGCGACTCCTCGACGACCTCCTCGATGCGGGCGTCGGGACGGTCGGTCTTGTTGACCACGAGGATGACCGGCAGCGAGGCGGACAGCGCCTTGCGCAGCACGAAGCGGGTCTGCGGCAGCGGGCCCTCGGAGGCGTCGACGAGCAGCACGACGCCGTCGACCATGGACAGGCCGCGCTCGACCTCGCCACCGAAGTCGGCGTGGCCGGGGGTGTCGATGACATTGATGACGGTGACCGAACCATCGGCATTGTGCCGATGCACCGCGGTGTTCTTTGCGAGAATGGTGATGCCCTTCTCGCGCTCCAGATCCCCGGAGTCCATCACCCGGTCGACCATCTCGGCACGCTCGGCGAACGCGCCGGACTGACGCAGCATGGCGTCGACCAGTGTTGTCTTGCCGTGGTCGACGTGCGCCACGATGGCGACGTTACGGAACTCGACAGACGACACGTTAGATTCCTCCTGGTGAAAAGGGTTGGCCGGACCCGGCGGGGTCATGCATGGGGAAGTAAGCGAGATTCCACCGGGCATGCGGCGAGCTACACACTACCGTCCGCCGAAGTCACAGGTTTAACGCACCCGAGTTAGGCTAAGCTAACCAACATGGGCAAGGTGAAGGCTAAGGACGTTTCCAGTCTGAAGCCCAAGAAGAAGTGCTGCCGCAAGAAGACGCGGTGCCTCAAATGCCCCGTGGTCATCATGCGCATGAAGAAGCTCGAGGCCGCGGGCTGCCACGGCAAGGAGCTCAAGAAAGGGCTCAAAGCCGCGCGCGCCGCCTGAGTGCGGGGTACACCGGAGACATGACCACCCCACCGCTCTCCGAAGACGCCATCGCCGCAGCACTCGCCGAGCTCCCCGAGTGGACCCGCACCGGCGACAGCATCGCGCGCACGATCTCGGCCGCCTCGTTCCTGGCGGGTATCGAACTGGTTCGCCGGGTCGCGGTCGCCGCCGAAGCCGCCAATCACCATCCGGACATAGATATCCGATGGCGGCGAGTCACTTTCACGCTATCCACCCACGACGCCGGCGGCCTCACCCGGCTGGATGTGGCGCTGGCGCACGAGATAGATCGGCTGCAAGCCCAGAGCTAGCGCGTCCCGCGCGGATCACCCACACGTAGAAGGCCACCGCGCCGACCGCGTAGACGGTGCCGAGCCACGACATCAGGCCCGGCCGCGAGATCGTCCAGATGGACGTCTGGAAATTCAGCAGCACCCACGGCACGCCGACCAGGGTGGTGAGGAACCAGAACCCGGCCAGCACCCGCGCCCCGGCGGCGCGCCGCAGTGGGCCATACACCAGCCACAGCATCACCGGGATCAGCCAGATCCAGTGGTGCGACCACGAGATCGGCGACACCAGCAGGCCGAACAGCTGCACGATGAGCAGCTTGCCGAGCACGTCGTCCGCGGCCAGGGCGCGCCAGGCCAGCACCGCCAGCGCGGCGGCGATCAGCACCGCGACCAGCCAGACCGGGCCGCTCACCACGTCGTGGCCGAGCAGCCGGCTGAGCGCGCCGCGCAGCGACTGGTTCGACGCCGAGCCGACCGGGCCGATCCGCGACGCGTCGCCGAGCAACTCGCCGAAGTACGTGCGGGTCTCGGCCGGGGTGATCAGATAGGTCAGGCCGATGGTGCCGAAGAAGACCACGCCCGACCACACCGCGGTGAGCCAGCGCCGGCTCGCCGCGAAGTAGACGCCGGTGATGGCGGGGGTCAGTTTCACCCCGGCCGCCACGCCGACGAGCGTGCCCGAGATCCACCAGCGGTCACTGCGCACCGCGAACAGCGCGAGCAGGACCAGGAACACGTTGACCTGTCCGTAGTCCAGGGTCATGCGCATGGGTTCGAGCCAGATGCCGACCGCGGTCCACGCCAGCGCGACGGTCCGCCAATACTCTTCGCGCAGAGCCGCTTTGCCGACCATGAACTCCAGCGCCAGCCACACCACGCCGAACAGCGCCGCCATGGTCGCCAGTAGCCAGACAATTGCGACAAATGTGAAGGGCAACAGGTGTAATGGATAGAAGACGAGCGCCGCGAACGGCGGATAGGTGAACGGCAGCGCGAAGTCCGGCGTACGACTCCGGTCGGTCCACTCGTAGAGGTGACCCGAGCCGAGCGCGGCCGAACCATCCACGTACACATGGAGATCCACGAAATTCATGCCGTTGGGTAGCAGTAAGACCCAGGCCAGACGGGCCAGTACCGAAATACCGAGCGCCAGGGCGGCCAGTCGGACAGGTCGATTCACGGCGCGGACTTTCCGTTCGGGCGGCAAGGGCGCCGGAGAATCCCGGCGGGCGTTCGGCCGCGACAAGAATAGTCGGACGGGGGAAACAGCCGGGAAACCCGGACTCACTGCTGTAACATTCGCATCACCGGACACTCTGGTAACACACAATTTGGTCGAGTGTTCGATAGCGTGAGGCAATCGTGGACAGCAAGATCACACCTTGGCTGTACAACAGGGCGACCAGGTACCTAGAGTGGCGCGGAGCGATGTCCATATCGCTGCATCGCTGCTTGATGTACCCCGAGGTAAGGACGGCTACACCAGTGCTTCGCACCCGAGGATCGCGGTTCACAATGTCCGCGCTGGCCCTTGCGGCCTGCGCCACTATTGTCGTGCCGACCGCTTCCGCCGCACCGGCTCCTGCCCCGCAAACCACCGCGTTTGTTCCCATGATTCCGGAGGGCGTGCCGGTCGAGGCGCTGGCCTCCCTGGTGCCCGCCATCATCGGCGCGGCGGCGGGGCCGGCCGATATCGCCGCCCCCGGCCCCCAGGCCGCCATTCTGGCGCAGGCCCGGACCATTCTGGCGACGCTGAATCTGCCCCCGCAGATCAAGTCGACGCTGGAACGAATCATCACCTTCCTGGACGGCAGCGGCGGCGGTGGCGTCGACATTCCGCAGGACGGTCCCGTCATCTCCCAGTTCCTGTGGCCGACCCTGGGCAAGGGCTGCATCAGCGACAGCGGCGACTCGGTCGGCACCGCGCTGGCCGTGGGCGGCCCCGCGACGCTGCCGCCGCCCGGACCGGCGAACGGCCAGACCGGTTTCGTCTTCACCGCGCTGGGCACCAAGAAGCCCACCGAGGTCCAGACGCCGCCGATGACCGTGCAGTGGATCAACCTGGACACCCGCCAGAGCGGTGTGCAGAACCTGACCGACGAGGCCAAGATCAACCCGGATGGCCCGGCCACCCTGTCCACCATCGCGAACACCGGCTCCGGCCGGATCGTCGCCGTGGTGTCGGGCTCGCTGACCACCCAGGCCGACGCCGAGTCGCAGCCGCGCACCTGCTCGTTCCTGCCGACCGTCGGGTTCTTCACCGTCGCGTAGGCCGGTCCGGCCACGGCCGGACCCCGAGCTTCCGCCCCCGTTCCGGCCCGCGACAAGCGGACCGGCCCGGGGGCGAAACGCGTTTCCGGGCGGCGATTCTGTGGTAGACCGCTACCTATGGCCGCTGTGAAATCCCGCGCGCGGGGACTGCATTCGCGCCGCTCCATCCTGTCCATCCGCTCCGAGGGCTCGATCCTGTCGATCGGCTCCGCCTATTCGGTGCTGTCCATCGGCAGCGTCGGATCGGTGCTGTCCATCGGATCCGCGGGCTCGTTCGGCTCGATCATTTCCTCGGGCTCGTTCGGCAGTCTCGGATCCGCCTTCTCCGGCCTGTCCCGCTGGTCCATGTTCTCGTGGATGGGCGATCGGCAGGCGTTCGGCGAGGGCCGCGAGGATCGCGACCCCCGGCCGACACTCCGCGTGGTCGCCGACGAACCCGACCTCCGCGCCGACCCCACCTGCCACTGTCAGACCTGAGCAGCGGGCGGTCTCACCACCACTGGCCGTAGGCCGGGTGCAGGACCGAGTTCACGTCCACCCCGATGCCGTCGACGGCGCGCTTGTCGATCTCGAACTGGTGCAGGTGCGCCTCGGGGTGCACGTAACCCCGCGGGGTGCCCCAATTGTGTTGCCAGTAGAGCGAACACAGGCCCGCGCCGAGGATGTTGTCGATGGTCGGGGAGTTCGCGTAGACGCCGGTGCGCTCGTGCCCGATGACCGATTCCCAGCCGCGCAGGTACGGCTCGATCTGGGTCTCGAACTCCTCGTCGCTGGGATTGTCGTCGATCGAGGCGTAGATGGGCGCGGTGTCGGGGCCGCCGGCGGCCTGGTGCAGCACCTGCCCGCGGGTGGCGTGCTCGACGCCCGCCTCGTACCCGCCGCGCCAATCCGCGGTGGGGCCCTTGCCGAATTGGTAGCAGGAGACCACGGAGAGTCCGGCGGCGGCGAGCGCCTCGACCTCGCGCGCGAGCAGCGGTTTGCCCGCCATCCATTCCGCGCCCGGCCGTCGATCCGACACGTAGCGGATGACGCCGATGTGGCCCGCGGCGCCGATGGCGTGCGCGGCGGGCACCCCGCCCGCGTAGTCGAGCAGGGTGCCTATCTCCTGCCGGCGCGCGGCGGCGGGAGCGGGGAGCGCGAATCCCGCGGACAGTCCCGCGGCCAGGACGGCCGCACCGGACAGCAGGGATCGGCGGTTCATCGGGACGGAACGCATGAAGGACTCCTTCGCACACTCGCCTGGTCTGGCACATGCCGGTCGAACACGATCCGGTGGAGCTGAGACTTGCGGGCGGCGTGCCCGGCGCACCTTCCCCGATGACCTGCGGTCATCTGTGCGCCGGGAGCCCTGAACGTGCCCTCATTTCACCATAATCACTATGGGATCGCCAGGCGCACAGGACACACGAGCATCATGAGTCCCAATAGTCTCAGAACGGTCAGAGCCGGTGAGACAGCGTCAGACGCGGGTGCCGTTCAACCGCGCGGCGACGTCGATGGTGCGCCGCGACGGATCGGCGACCTCCCTGCGCACGACCGCCGCCACCTGCGCGACGACCTGTTTGCGAATGCCCGCCACGCGGCCGAGCGCCGCGGCGCGCAGCCCCTCGGCCTCGAATTCCAGCGTGATGTCCTCGGCGTGCGGCGGCTCCGCCTCGATCACGATGAGCAGGGGGTCGGCCGCGCGCGCGACCAGGGCCACCGGCACCTGCACCTCGGCGCGGTAGCGGTTGGACTTGAGCACGTCCACGGTGATGTCCAGCGAGACCGGGATGGTCATGTCGAAGGCGACCAGCGCGGGATCGCGGTCGGCGGCGGCGAGCGTCTCCCCGTTCACTTCGGGGGCGGGCGGCGCGGCCGGAACCACGGGCGGCAGTTCGGCGATGCGGGGTTCGGGTTTGGGCTCGGGGCGCTCGGGCGACTCGCCCGCACCGACCACACGCGGCAGCCGCACCTGGCCCTGCACCGACACCTGGGCCTTGCGGCCCGGTCCGGTTCGCAGCGGTCCCACCTCGATGGGCTTGCCCGCCATGGATTCCACGGCCTCGCGCACCCGGTCGGCGGTCACCACGCGTTCGAAGAAGCGATGCCCGAATTCGTCGTAGCCGATCCACCGGTAGTCCACCGGTCCGCGGTAGCCGGACTTGGCGCCGTCGAGAATGGCTTCCACGTCGAAGGTGCGCCCGCGCCGGGCGTCCGGGTCGGCGAGTAGGGCGTTGATGCGCGTGGCGACCTCGCGCTGCACCAGTTTGGCGATGGGGTCGAGCAGCAATTCCCAGGCGCTGCCGATGGCCTGGGCGCGCATGACGAAACTCACGTCGCGATTGGTGACCGGCTCGATGTCGATGACGATCAGCAGCGGCTCGGCGGTGCGCGCGTGCAGCTTCAGGTCGATGTCGACGATCGCCTCGAGCCCGAGGCGCTGACCGCCCAGGGTGACGTCGACGCGGAGTGTGACCGGCAGGGCGACGTCGAAGTGCACGTGCGGGCCGCGGCGAATGATGGTCGGTTTGCCGACGCTGCCCTTGGCGACGAATCGGGCCAGGCCCGCGGGTCCGATGGAGAAGGGACCGATCGTCATACCGCGCCCGGCCATTCCGGACACGGCCGCGTCGATTCTGGATTCGGTAACCGCCGCCGCGACGAAACGTTCGCCGAATTCGGCGTAATCGATCCAGGTCGGTTCGGACGGGGTCATCCAGCTACTTTCCTCGGGCGGGGATCCCTGTCCTGCCGATGAGGGGGCAGCAGGACAGGGATCGATCGGCGATGCTGCCGGGCACCGCCGCAACCATCGTAGGCGGTGCGATGGCGAGTGCCCACCCTCGCGTCCCGGCATTTCCAGAATGTGGAACCTGCGCGTTCACAACCTGCCGAAACCGACCAGTCCCGAAACCTCGGCGGGCGCGTAACGATGGATGGTGATCTCGCCGAATTCGTTGCCGCCCAACGTGGTAATCGTGTCGCCGGCGACGTCGATCACGATATTGGTGTGGTGGTTGAACGCGCTGTCGGGTGCGTACAGGACGACGTCGCCGACGCGCGGCCGATATCCGCGATCTTCGAATCTGCGCTCACCCCGGTAGTACTCCTCGAGGGTGTACACCCCGGGAATCCGCCACGACCCCGAATTGGGATTGGCGAGCGGCTGTCCCGCTTCGCGCATCACCCAGCTCACGAAATCCGCGCACCAGGCTTCGTCGATGCCCTCGGAGTATTTGGTCCCGGGGTCCTGCGCCTGGAATTCCCGTGCCGTCACGGTGAGAATCCGCCGCTGCGTATCGCTCAATCCTTCCCGGTCCACGTCCGGGAACTCCCGCAGCCGCTCCCCCGCCAGCACCGGCAGCGATCGGTCCTGCCACCACCGCACGCCCGCGGCGCCACCGACCCCGACGAGCACCAGCACCGCCAGGATTCCGGCCACGACCGCCCACCGCGTGGACCCCGCCCGCCGCCGTCCGTCCAGCTCGACCACCCGAAACCTCCCGCTCTCCGGCGCCCCGGCTCCCCCGGCGCACTCCTCGTTATCGAGAATGCCCCATCGAGCGATAACAGTGGCGGGCAGCTCGTGTCCGGCCGCACCGCCACCGAGACCCCGCGCACCGCCGCGGGCCGAGCACACGAACCCATCCGGGCGCGATGACACCACTGCGAACATTCGGCCGCGAACCCGCCGAATTCCCTTGTTCGCATGTGGGATCCGAACAACCTCCACACTGGCGCAGCAGCGTGAAACCGGTGGATGCGGGCCGGTGGCCACCGACTTCTTCACGGCGAGGATCCGGACCTATCGACGAGGCAGCCACACCGGGTCAATCGGCAAACACGGCAGGCCCTGCGGGCGCAGGACACGTTGCGGCGCAGCGTGTCCTGCGACCGTGGCCGCGGCGTGCAGGGGTGGGAGCCGTCAGGGGCGGGGCTCGGGATCGGGAGCTCGGAACGTTCTGGGGCGCACCAGGACCCGGCCCGCGGAGGACCTGCCTGCGAGGACGTCAAGGTCGGCCTGGAGGCGGACCTCCAGGGCCTCGGCGGCGGCGCGGTGGGCGGCGGCGCGGACGGAATCGCCCACGGCCGCGGCGAGATCGGCCAGGACCGTGTCGATGGGGCTCAGGACCACAGCGCCCGTCTCCAGGCCGGCGATGGTGCCCGCGTAGGGCAGCAGCTGATCGTAGAGTTCGCGGGCCGCGGCCAGGTCGCCGAGGGCGATGACCGCGCGGGCGCGCACGGCGCTGAACGTGGACCAGAACTGCGGGCCCAGCGGCGGCGCGTCGGCCAGTACGCGGCGGGCCTCGTCGTGCCGCCCGGCGTGCACCAGCGCGAGTGCGTAGCCGTAGACGAAGAGCTCGGGTTTGATGGCGACCCGATCGCGCAGTTCGTCGACGTAGTCGGACATGTCGTCGGCGAGCCAGGCGAGCGAGATCGCGATGCCGATGTGCAGGGTGTTGGGATCGCGGGACGGTTCGGCCGCGCCCTCCTCCGAGAGCGCGACGATGCGTTCGACGGGCGCGAAGCCCACCGCCAGCAGGTAGTGCACCTCGTCGGTGTCTCCGCGCAGCAGTTCGAGCATCATGTCGAACGGCGCGAGCGCGTCGAGCAGGTGGCGCAACTGCCCATCCGACGCGTATTCGCCGGCGTGCCGGGCATGTTCGGCGGCGGCGAGCAGATTGGCGTCGGCGAGTTCGGCGCGGAACAGCAGATAGTGTGCGAGCGCGCGGAATTCGGTGAGCTGCGCGGCGGTCGACACCTGAAGCAGCCGTGTCGCATGCCGCTTCACCTCCGTCGCGCGCAGGAACCCGCCGTCACCGAAGGCCGCGAAGGCCTGCGCGTTGATGGCGGTGCACAGCAGCTCCGGATCACCGTGCGGCTCGGCGAGTTCGGTGGCCGCGGCCGCCGCCAGCGCGGTCGCCTCGAAGTCCTCGAGCGCGAGCTCGAAGACGGTGGTGACCTGGAGCCGCACCTGCGCGGCGACCGGCAGCGCGGGGTCGGCGAGCGCGGTGCGCAACGGTCCGCGAATGCGCGGGTCGGGGGTGTGCCAGTCGTGCACCGACCAGATCAGCGGCGTCGGCCAGCAGGTGGCGGCGTGCGCGAGCAACGCGGTGTCACCGAGGGTTTCGGCCAGTTCGAGCGCCTGCTCCCGCGCGGCGCGCGCGGCGATGTGCTGTCCGTCGTAGGCGAGCGCGATGACGAGTTCGCACCGGGCCCGCAGCAACGCGACCCGGTCCGCCCGCGCCACGGTGATCTCCTCGCGCGGCGCGACCCGGTCGGCGAGGACGAAGATGCCCTCCCCGGACGCACGTCCGGCCACGTCACCGGGGATCTCCCCCTGTTCGGCGACAACGGGTTCCGGGCCGATGTCCCCCGCGCCACGCAGACTGCCTTCGACCTCGGCCGCTCCGCGCGTACCAGCGGCTCCGTACCCAACGGACGCACCGGTCGGAGCGGTCGCAGCCGGCCCGTCTGTCGCGCCGGACCCAGTGGCCAGGCCGGACGCGCCGACGGCGGCATTCCCTGCGGCCGGGGCGCTTTCGCCGATCGGGTCGGAAGCGCCGGTCGGGGCAGCGTCACTGGTCGCGGCAGACGAGCCGACCTCGTCCATCGCTCCAGACGTTCTAGCTGCGGAAGTCTCGCTGCCGGGACCGTGGCCGGTAGTCGCGTGCGGCACAGCGGTATCGCCACGATCGACCGCCGACCACGCGACCTCGGCGGCCGAGGCGCGTTCGAGGGACGCGGCCGCGCTCGCCTCGGCGGCCAGTTCGGCGAGGGTGAGGTGGTCGGTGAAAGTCGCGCGGTGGGTGCCGGACTCGCGGCTGGTCAGGGCGGGCCAGTCGGCGAGGGTCTGGTGGGTGGGCTCCGTGGTCGGCCGAATCCCGCGGGGCGCATTGTGTCCGGCGAGTTCGTGCAGCGCGAGCACCGAGCGCCAGCGGCGCACCGCGTCGGCGCGCATGCGGCGTTCGCCGCAGCGGTGGGCGGCGGCCCGCACGTAGCCCAGGGCCAGTTCGGCGGTGTCCACGCCCGCGCCCAGCGCGGCGTGGTGGGCCAGCGCGTCGACTCCACCGGCGCGGGCCAGGCCCGGATTCGACCGCAGCAGTTCGAAAGCCGCCCAGTGCATTCGGGCGCGCCGCAGGACCGGAATGTCGTGATACACGGTCTCCCGGACCAGGGCGTGGTCGAAGCTGACGCGTCCGCTGCGGTCGGTGCGCAGCAGCCGGGCGGCCTCGGCGCCCGCGATCAGGTCGATGATGTCGTCCGCGGGCCGCCCGGCCGAGGCGGCCAGGGTATCCACGTCGATGTGCTCGCCCCAGACCGCCAGGTGCCGCAGCAATTCCACGACCGTGTCCGGCAGTTGGGCGATGCGCCGCCCCAGCAGATCGCGTACGGTCACCGGCAGCGCGTCCGACGCGCCCTGGGTGGCGAAGAGTTTCGCGAGTTCGCGCACGAACAGCGGGTTCCCGCCGGTCCGGTGGCGCAGCAGCGCCACCGTGCGATCGTCGACCGCGGTGAGTCCGGCGGCCAGCGCCGCCTGCCTGGTCCCCGCCAGGTCGAGTCCGTCGAGTTCGACGCGGTCGGCGGTGAACAGCGCCAGGGCCGCGGCGGTATCGCGCACCCCGGGCCCGGCCTCGGTGCCGCGCAGGGTGGCGACGATGAGGATGGGCCGGTCGCGCAGCCAGTTGACCACCTGGCGCAGCACCTGCAGCGTGGCGGCGTCGGCCCCGTGCACGTCCTCCAGCACGATGGCGACGGGTCCGTGCGCGGTCCGCTCGCGGCAGGACCGCACCACCCGCCGCGCCAGGGTGAAAGCGTCTGCGGCGGTGTACGTTTCGGGATCGCCCGCGTCCAGCCCGGTGAGCACCTCGGACCAGGCCCAGGCCGGCGGCGCGCCGTCCACCTCGGGGCAGCGCGCGACGACGGTGGCCCAGGACCGTCCGGCCAGGCGCGTCAGCACGGTCGCGGCCAGGGTGGTCTTGCCCGCCCCGGCCTCCCCCGCCAGCCAGACCAGCCGCACCTCACCGGCTTCCGCCGCCGCTGCGGCCTCGAGGATCGCGGCCCGCTGCGCCCCGTATCCGCTGTCCACCACCGGTTCCGGGGCCGGAGCCCGCTCGGGCGCCCGCACCGCGACCGCCGCGACGGACGGCTCCGCCTCGACCGAATGGGTGAGGATGGCGGTTTCCAGATCCCGCAGCCCGGGTCCGGGATCCACCCCGAATTCCAGGGTGAGGAATTCCCGGCTCCGGCGCACGGTGGCCAGCGCGTCGAGCGACTGCCCCAGCCGGTACTGCGCCAGCGCCAGCAACCGCGCGCATTCCTCCCGGCCCGGATGCTCCTCGAAGATGGGCCGCAGCGCGAGCACGA
Source organism: Nocardia sp. NPDC055321 (assembly GCF_053645575.1). NCBI lineage: Bacteria > Bacillati > Actinomycetota > Actinomycetes > Mycobacteriales > Nocardiaceae > Nocardia > Nocardia sp. NPDC055321. Next base: position 202,248 of record NZ_JBSHMS010000007.1, on the reverse strand, counting down.
CGTCGGCGGGCCGGTTCGTTTCCAGCGCGGCCTGTGCGCGCAGTTCCGACGCGGTGAGCCGCAGCGCCGCGAGCCGCGCGATTTCCTGTGCCGCCCAGGAGGTTCCGGCGAACGATTCGAACGCGCTGCCGTGCCAGCAGGCGAGCGCGGCGTCGAGCACCCGCAGCTGTTCGAGCGGTTCGGGCCGGACGGCGGGATCGCGCATGGCCGTTTCGTGCCCGTGCAGCAGCTGTTCGAAGTGCCAGGCGTCGACCTGCTCGGGCTCGAGATTGAGTGCGTAGCCGTGTGATTCGGAGACGATCACGCGCGAGCGCGCCCGGCGCGGGCGGTCGGGTTCGAAGACCCGGCGCAGATTGTGGATGTACACCTGAAGCGCGGCAACGGCTTTGGTCGGGGGGTCACCGCCCCAGAGATCGTCGATCAGCCGGTCGGTGGGCACCACCCGGCCGCCCGCGGCCACCAGCCGCCCCAGCACCGCGCACTGCATGGGCGCCCCGGGGGGTACCCGCTTGCCGTCGATGCTGATGTGCAGTGGACCCAGCACACCGATTCGCGTGGTCGTCATATCGCCGAGCCACCCCCATACCCACAAAAGAACAAACCAAACCGAATGTCCAATATGACAGAAATTCTGCGACAACACCCAGTCTTGTGATCGGACTTAACCCGGCGCGAAGAGAAAACGAAGAGTGGTGCCGCACACTGCCAGGGTGTTCGACCCCTCCAGCCCGCCGCCCGCCGATCTCGCGCTGCTGCACAGCCTTCCGCACCCGGCCTGCCTGCATGACGGCGCCTACGACGTGGTGGAGACGAACTCCGCGTTCAGCGAGCTGTTTCCCGGCACCGGGCCGGGCGCGAACCTGCTGACCGCCATCATGCTCGAGCCCATGTCGCGACTGCGCCTGAGCGATTGGGAATCCGAAGCGCAGCTGATGGTTTCGGCCTTCCGCGACCTGCCCGAGGGTCTGATCCGCCCCGAGCGCCGCGAGGAGATCATCACCCTGTGCCGGCGCACACCCGAATGGGATCGCATGTGGCGCAATATGACCGATGTCGGGCAGGCCGCCGAGCGCACCATGCTCATGCGCAATCCGGAATCGGACTCGGACCGCCGCATGCACGTGCAGACCTTCCAGTTCAGCTTCCCTCGCCGGCCGTGGGCCCTGCTCTCGGTCATGCCGATCGAGTAGCGACCGCCCGGGCCCGGTTCACGCTTCCGCGGCGGGCTCCTCGAACCACCCGTCCTCGGGCGCGGCGAAGCCGTGATAGATCAGCGGGATGCGCCGATCCACCCCGAAGTGCCGGTACACCGCGAGCATGGCCGTGCGCACCGCGTGATCGTGGAAGTCGTCGATGCGCCGCGCGCCCAGGGCGTGCTCGGGCAGCAGGTCGAGCCTGGCCATCTCCGCCTGATCGTCGAGGTCCAGGCCCAGCGGGGCCGGGTCGGCGATGAAGTGATCGTGCAGCACCGCCCGCACGCGGGGCGGGTCGTGCCGGCCGGGTGCGAAGGCCCGGAAGCGGGCGCACATCGCCGGTGTCGAATGCACCTGCAACCAGTCGACGAGGGTGCGGTCGGTGGGCCGCAGCCGGTCGCCCAGCAGCGGGGCCTGTTCGAGCAGGTGCAGCATGGCGCCGCCGCGTACGCGCGGTTCGGGGGCCAGGAAGAGGGTGAGCGCCGCGGCGCCGGAGCGGGTGTCCGCGAGGTAGACCCGGGTGGACATGGGGTCGGGCATGCGCGTCTCCTTCACGAGGAAGAGGGGGCCGCCATGCCCGCGCCGCCGCCCGGCGGACGTCTGGGCGCGCGACCCCGCGCCCGGTTGCTGACTATGTGATCCGAGGGTTCCGCCGGCCGCCGAGTCACCCGACTCGGACTGATCTCTCCTCGGCGACCGACCAGTGCAACACCCGGAAGTATAGTCGCGAAACTACGCGTCGATCAGTCTGTCCCGAGCCGCCGGAACCGCGCGCAACTGCCCGTGGATGGTCTCGCGCACGTGCGGCCATTCCTCGTCGAGGATGGAGTAGAACGCGGTGCTGCGCACCTCGCCGTCCAGTCCGCGCGAGTGCGCCCGCCGGACTCCGTCGCTGGTCGCCCCGATGCGTTCGATGGCCATGCGGGAGCGCAGGTTCCGCATATCGGCCCGCAGCGCGATGCGCCGCACCCGCCAGGTGTCGAAGGCGTGCGCCAGCAGCAGGAGCTTGGATTCGAGGTTGATGCCCGTCCCGCGGGCCTCGCGGGACAGCCAGGTGTTGCCGATCTCGGCGGCGTCGGGCATGGCCAGCAGCGGGTCGCCGGACGGCAGTCCGTGCACCAGCGGCCACACCACCGGGCCCTGCCAGTAGTCGAAGCGGGTGAATCTGGTGGAGCCGAGCACTCTGCCGCTCGCGACGGCGATGATGGCGAAGGCCAGCGACGTGCCGGCCGCGTGTCCGGCCAGCGCGGCCGAGACGTACTCCAGCGCCTCGTCGACCCCGTGCGGCACGGGGGTGAAGGCGTAGTCGTCGCGGTTCCCTGCTGCCGCCTCCGCGAGACCCGAAGCATGCTGTGGCGCAAGGGGTTCCAGCCGTACCAGACGGCCGGCGAGAGTAAGGGGTACAGGCACGTTCCCTCGATCTTTCGGAGACGGTCGGGGGCTCGCTTTTCGGCAGTGCCGGACCGGTCGAGTGCTCCGGAATCGACGAATCAACCTTGGCGCGCCAGTAGCAGCATCGAACAGTGCGATGAACGATAGCGGAACACACGCTCACAACCAGGAAGGCTGCGCGAGAATTCTCCCCCGCCGCTGAGCGTGTCGCGCAGAGTCGCTGGCGCGCCTTCGGACACGGCCGCCGCGGCTGCCGGAAATCGCCCGAATCGTACCGACTACCGGGGATTTTGCTCGTGTCCGGGACGGTGCGAACCGAGCCGCGGGACCGGCGAAACGGCAACCGCCCGCCGGGCGCTCGAGGCGACCGGCGGGCGGTGCGAACCGGGCGGTGCCGCCCGGTCACTTGAATACCTATTTGCCGGAGTCCGCGGCCTCCAGTTTGCGGGCCGCGACGAGACTGGTGATGGTCGTGACGACCAGGACGCCGCAGATGACGCCGAGCGAGAGCGGGGTGGAGATCTGCGGGACGTGGACGCCGGACTCGTGCAGCGCGTGCAGCACCAGCTTGACGCCGATGAAGCCCAGGATGACCGACAGGCCGTAGCTCAGGTGGATGAGCTTCTTGAGCAGTCCGCCCAGCAGGAAGTACAGCTGGCGCAGACCCATCAGCGCGAAGGCGTTGGCGGTGAACACGATGTACGGATCCTGGGTCAGGCCGAAGATGGCCGGGATCGAGTCCAGGGCGAACAGGATGTCGGTGGTGCCGATCGCGAGCATGACCACCAGCAGCGGGGTCATGATGCGCTTGCCGTTCTTGACGATGAACAGCTTCGTGCCGTGGTACTGGTCGGAGACGCCGAACCGGTGCTCGATGGACTTCAGGAGGCGGTTCTCCTCGAATTCCTCGTCCTCTTCCTCGGCGCGTGCCTCCTTGATGAGCTTCCACGCGGTGTAGATCAGGAACGCGCCGAAGATGTAGAACACCCAGGAGAAGCTGGAGATGATGGCCGCGCCCGCGCCGATGAAGATGGCGCGCAGCACGAGTGCGATCAGCACGCCGAACAGCAGCACGCGCTGCTGCAGGTGCGAGGGCACCGAGAACTTGGCCATGATCAGCACGAAGACGAAGAGGTTGTCCACGCTCAGCGACTTCTCGGTGATGAAGCCGGCGAAGAATTCGGTGGACGCCTGGGATTCGCCCATGAAGAGCAGACCGAGACCGAACACCACGGCCAGCGCGATCCAGACCACGGTCCAGATGCCGGCTTCCTTCATGGAGACGTCGTGCGGCTTGCGCCCGATGAAGAAGTCGACGGCGATGAGGGCGCTCAACGCGGCGACCGTCACCGCCCACATGGTCAGAGAAACATCCACAGCACAAGCCTCCGGGGCAGGTCCGCACAACACGATCAAGGATTGGTCGCCAGCGGGAGAGCCCCTGGGTCTTCGTCGAGGCTACCGGGATCCCGAACAAAGGTAAAGAAAGTCAAAAGTTAAGGTCAGTTAACAGTCAATGTTGGGATCCCGCTCACATCCCGCGACGATCAGCTCCGCACTCGTTCCCACAGCCGCAGGTAGACCTCCGCGCCGCGGAAGACATCGGTCATGATCTCCGGGCCACCGAGGACCCGGACGGCCTCGAGCCAGTCGGCGTAGCTGCCGTAGGTGGCGGTGCCGTCGGCCCCGATATCGAAGGTGCGCTCACCCCAGCGCTCGCGGTCGAAGACCACGCTGCCGTCGTGCGAGGTGAAGGGGTAGGAGACGATCCCGGGTCCGATGGGACCGCCCTGCCCGGCGATGCCGTTCATATCCGAGCCGAAGCCGAAGCCGAACTCACCCGGGCGGGGCATGGCGCGGGCCGCGTGCCAGTTGCGCACGAAGCTCTCCGGGCCGCCCGCGTAGGGCGTCGCGAAACCACCCGCGGCGTAGACCCGCGCGGTCGTCTTCTCCGAATCCCAGCCGTGCGAGGACAGCACGCCCGGATAGCCGCGCTTCTCGATGATGGTCATGACCTCGTCGGCGGTGGCCTCACTCAGGTGATCGACCTCGATGAGGAACCCGAGGTCGATCATCCGGTTGATGAGGTACGCACCCAGATCGGTCAATCCGCGTGCGTTGCAATGGGATCCGGGCGCGTAGAGCGGCAACGGCGCCCCGCCGAGCAGCGGCCCGGTGAGCAGGGCCAGGAACTGGTTGACGTCACCGGCGATGGGCACCGAGGGCTGGGTGCTGTCGTGTTCGGGCCCGGGGCAGGACTGAACGTTCCAGAAGGTGCCGGTCTGCATGAAGTTCCCCGCGTTCACCAGCAGCCCGGTGACGTCGTGGTCCATCTTGGTGCCGCCGAAGGCGTTGTCGAACTTGTGCACCGGGAAGAAGCTGCTCACCCCGATGGCACGCAGCTCGGTCAGCCAGCGGTCGACGTCGCCGCGCGTGCAGGTGGGTTGCCCGAGAAACACCCCGCAGCCCAGTGGATCCGACAGTTCCATGCCCAGGACCACGGCCAGCTTGCCGGACGCGGCGACCGCACGGGCCTGGCCCGGATCGGTGACGATGCGGAAGAAGCCGAGCCCGGGGCCGCCGGCCTGGGCGTCGATGTAATCCTCGAGCGCGCGCAGCCCGGCCGCCTGGGTGCGCACCGATGTCATGTCGTCACAGGGGTTTCGACGATCGGTCATCATGGCGCACAGCGATTCGTTGTCCACCAGATCGACGGTCATGACCCGCAGTCCGGCCTTCCACGCCCGTTCGATGCCGGTCCAGTAGGCGCCCTCGGCGGTAAGGACAGATGGCTTGGGCCAGTCCCGGAAACTCGGCCAGCCGACCGTGTCGGTCTTGCGGAACGGTTCGCCGTAGTCCAGGAAACTCGCGATCAAACCGTTGGTGCCGGTGCGGTTTCCGGCGCAGTCGCCCAGCGCGGCGGTCACGCCGAACCGGTGCCACGGTCGCCCGCAGTGGAAGTTGCCGCCCATGAATTCGTAGGCGGTGACGTGGGCGTGCGCGTCGATGGTGCCCACGATCGATCCGTCGGGGCCGGCGCCCGAGCCCGGGGTGCCGTGGGCATTGGCCTGGGCCTCGGGGAAGTCCGCGCAGCCGGTGTCGGGCACGAACGTGGCGGGCGTCGCGGTCGCGCCGTTGGCGATGGTGAATCCGGCCGCGCCGGAACCGTTCACCCGCCACACGGCGGCGTCCGAGGGGTTCTTCGCGGTCCGGATCGTGCCCTCGGCGGCCTCGAGCACCTCGCGGGTGCGCCCGTAGAGCAGGTACTCGCCGAGGGCGGTGGCGCGCAGGCGATACGGGCTCGCCGCCGGCACCAGTGGACCGGCGGGGGTATCGATCCGGTAGCAGCCGTTGACCAGTGAATAGCGGGCCTGCCCGGGTTCGGGGGCGGGATCACCGGTGGCGGGCCCGGCGAGGCCGGTGGCGGTCAGCACGGCGGCGACCAGTACCGCCAGGCGGCTGCGGCGCGTGCGCCAGTTTCGGGAAGTGTTGCAGCGCAAGGGATCTCAATTCTGAACTAGTTCCATTTCACAATGAGCGCCGACGCGATCCGCACCCGTGACGATCGGACGCGGCCCGCATCGGCGCGCACCCGTGCGTCAAAATACTATGGAACATAGTTTTTTGTGGCCGATTACCCGGCCAAGAGCAACACCAGCCCCGCACTGAGACCCACCGCGAGCACCGAGGCGGCCGGGACCAGCAGCGTCGTCGCGAGCAGCAGCGTCGTCGCGGTCCGGCGGGAGGCCGACCGCGACTCCGGCGCGGCCGCCAGACATTCCAGCCGGGTCGACAGCTCGGCGTCGATCAATCCGAGTCGCGCGGCGGGCGTCGCGGACGCGTGCGCGGCGACGGTGTGCAGCGCGGTGTAGAGCGCCCGCGGATCGGTCGAGGCCGCCGCGCTGCGATCGGCGGCGAGTTCGAGCAGCGCGGCGACCGCGGCGGGCAGGGCCGCGAAGAGCGGAACCCACGAGAACGACCGCGCCAGAACGTGACACGCGCCGAGGATGTGGTGGTGACGGCCGCGCAGGTGCGCGCGCTCGTGCGCCAGCACCGCGTGCCACTGCGCATCGGTCAGGCAGTGCGCGAGACCGTCGGTGACCACCACGTAGCCCCCGCGCCCGGCCACGCTGTACGCCAGGGGAACCGGGTGTTCGAGCCGCACCAGATTCGCACCCGAGGGATCGGCCCGGCCGAGGATCTCGATGAGCTCTTCGTGCCTGCGCCGCTGGGCCACCGCACGTCCGCGATGCCCGAGGGCGATGCGCGCCAGTTGCCCGGTCGGCACGAAGACGCCGATCACCACCAGCGGCGTGATCAGCCCCGCCGTCCAGGTGACCACCAGCGGCTCGACCGCCGCCAGGCTCTGCGCCACACTGCCCGCGAACGCCTCGCCGGGCGGATCGCCCGGCCAGGCCAGCGCGATCAATATCATTGCGCCGCAACACATCACCGCACCGACCGCCCCGATCCAGGCCGCGATGCCGACACCCGGCGCGGCGCGGAAGTCGACGCGCGACAGCACCGCGGGCCCGCCGGCCGCCAGCGCGATGCCCGCCGCCAGCAGGGCGGTGATGACGATCATGGCCGCCGCTCGCCGCCGGACAGCCCCTGCCGCAACGCTTCCATCTCGCGCGCGCTCGCGGTCCGCGCCAGATGCAGCAGCACCGCGGGGGCGTCGGGACTGTCGTCCAGGATCTCACGCAGCAGGTCCGTGGTGGCCTCCGCGCGCGTGCGGCGCGGCCGGTACCGGTAGGACCGCCCCACCTTCTCCCGGACCACCCAGCCCTTCTCCCACAGGTGCGTCACCACGGTGAGCACCGTCGTGTACGCGGGCACCCGCTCCCCCGCGCTGAGCCCCGCCACCAGATCGTGCACGGTCAGCGCGTCCGCGCTCTCCCACAGCACACCCATGGCCTGCTTCTCGAGCGCTCCCAGCCCCTTCATCGCCCCTCGTTCGCTCCGGCCGCGACGCCCGTCCGGGCGCCGCCCGCCCAACCTACTATTCGGCGTAGTTTTTCGGGCCGATACGGGCGCCGGGATCCGCTCCCGGGGCGGCGGTTTCGGGTTCCTCCGACAGCCCGAGCCGCAGATGCTCGCTGTGATAGATCGCCTCGTCGAGCAACTGGGCGACGTGCTGGTCGTAGAGGCTGTAGATGATGCTGCGGCCGTTGCGGGCGCCGACGACCAGGCCGAGATTGCGCAGCAGGCGCAGCTGATGCGAGACCGCCGACTGCTCCATGCCGATCGCCTCGGCCAGTTCGCTCACCGGCAGCGGACCGTGCCGCAGTTCGGTGAGGATCAGCAGCCGGCTCGGGGTCGCGAGGGCCTGCAGGGTGTTGGCGACATGGGCGGCCGCGGCGGCGTCCAGCCGCACCGGGGGGCGGTCACGCCCGTCGACTCCGTGTCCCATGCCGGAGAGCTTAGTGTGCCACAACACATGAACACCTCTTCATATCTTCTGATATGTTGGCCGCGTTCCCCGCCCGTACGACCCGGAGGTGACCGATGATCGCGCCGACGTTCACGCCGCGCCGCCCCGCCCCGCAGCCCGTCGCGATACGCCGCACCCAGCTCTTCGATCTCACCGAAACACGCTGGGCCGCAGCCGCTCTCGCACTCTTCGCACTCGGGCTCGGAGCCCAGCTGGCCGGGGCGCCCGCGTGGGTGTACTGGGCGGCGTACCTGACCTGCTACGCGGCGGGCGGCTGGGAACCTGGGCTGGCGGGGCTGCGGGCGCTGCGGGACCGGACCCTGGACGTGGATCTGCTCATGGTCGTGGCGGCGCTCGGCGCGGCCTCGATCGGGCAGATCACCGACGGCGCGCTGCTGATCGTCATCTTCGCCACCTCGGGGGCGCTGGAGGCGTTCGCCACCGCGCGCACCGAGGACTCGGTGCGCGGACTGCTCGATCTCGCGCCGGAGACCGCGACCCGGCTGTCCCCGGCGGGCGCGGAGCAGGTGGTGCGCGCGGCGGAGCTGGCGATCGGCGACGTACTGGTGGTGCGGCCCGGTGAGCGAATTCCCGCGGACGCCACCGTGATCGGCGGCGGCAGCGAGGTCGATCAGGCCACCATCACCGGCGAACCGCTGCCGGTCGACCGGACGATCGGCGACGAGGTGTTCGCCGGAACCCTGAACGGCACCGGCACTTTGCGGCTGCGGGTGGATCGGCGGGCCGAGGACTGGGTGGTGGCGCGGATCGCCACGCTGGTGGAGACCGCGGGCCGCACCAAGGCCCGGACCCAGCTGTTCATCGAGAAGATCGAACAGCGGTATTCGGTGGGCATGGTGGTGGCGACCCTGGCCGTCTTCACGGTCCCCCTGCTGCTGGGCGACACCCTGCGGCGAGCCCTGTTGCGCGCCATGACCTTCATGATCGTCGCCTCACCGTGCGCGGTGGTGCTGGCGACCATGCCGCCGCTGCTGGCCGCCATCGCCACCGCCGGACGGCACGGCGTCCTGATCAAGTCGGCGGTGGTGCTCGAACAGCTGGGCGCCGTCTCGCGGGTGGCCTTCGACAAGACCGGAACGCTCACCCGCGGCCTGCCGGATCTGGTCGAAATCCACCGCGTGGACACACGATTCGAGGAATCGGAACTACTGCGCCTGGCCGCGGCGGCCGAGCACGCGAGCGAGCACCCGCTGGCCGCCGCAATCGTCCGGGCGGCCCGCGCGCGGGACCTGTCGCTCCCCGAGGCCGAGGAATTCTCCGCGCTGCCCGGTCGCGGCGTATCGGCACGGATCGCCGGTCACGTCATCGAGGTCGGATCCCCCGCGACCCTGACCGGCGACGGCCCCGCCGCGAAAGCCGTTGCCCAGCTACAGCACAGCGGGCTGACGACCGTGGTCGTGTCCCGCGACGGCGTCCCCGTGGGAGTGCTCGCCCTCAGCGACGAGACCCGCCCGGAGGCCGCGGCCGCCGTCGCCGCGATCCGTGAGGTGACCGGCCACGACCCGATCCTGCTGACCGGCGACAATTCCGCCGCCGCCCGGCGCCTGGCCACCGAACTCGGCATCACCGATGTCCGGGCGAACCTGCTCCCCGAGGACAAGGTTGCCGCGGTGCGCGAGTACCAGGCGCACGGCGACCGCGTGGCGGTCGTGGGCGACGGCATCAACGACGCGCCCGCCCTCGCCGCCGCCACCGTCGGCATCGCCCTCGGCGGCGCGGGCACCGGCCTGACCCTGCACACCGCCGACGCGATCGTCGTGCGCGACAACCTGTCCACCATCCCCGCCGCGATCGCCCTGGCCCGCCGGGCCCGCCGCGTGGTGATCGCCAACCTGGCGATCGCCGCCACGTGCATCGCCGTCCTGGTGACCTGGGACCTGGTCGCGACCCTGCCCCTGCCCCTCGGCGTGGCCGGCCACGAGGGCTCCACGATCCTGGTGGCTCTCAACGGCCTCCGCCTCCTGCGCACGTCGGCCTGGCGTCGCGCCGCGGCCGAATCGGCCCCTTGTAATTGATTTCGAAGTAAATTACCTTCAGGTCAATTAGTGGCGCTGCGAGAGGAGGCGGCTGTGACGCGGTCGTGGTGGGGCTGGGGGAACGTCGAGGACGCGGTCACCGGGAAGGAGCGGGAGGCGCTCACGCGGCGGGTCGCGGCCATCGCGCCGGACGCGGACCTCTCGGTGCACGAGGCGCCGGCGTTGCGCGAGCTGACCGTGGCCGAATCCCGTATCCGAGCGCCGAAAGCGTTGGCGGAACTGGCTTCCCACGATCTCGGGGACCGGGTCGCGCACGGGCACGGCCAGGCTTTCCGGGATGTGGTGCGCGCACTGCTCGGCCGCGTGGACAACGTGCCGGACCTGGTGGTGCGCCCGCGCACCGAGCAGGACGTGGTCGACGTCCTGGACTGGTGCACCACCGCCGGGATCGCCGTGATCCCCTTCGGCGGCGGGACGTCGGTGGTGGGCGGGGTCGAACCGCGCGGCACCGCCGACTACGCCGGCGTCGTCTCGCTGGATCTGGGTGCGCTGAACCGCGTCCTGGAGGTCGACCACACCAGCCGGGCCGCGCGTATCCAAGCGGGCATGCTCGGCCCGGCCCTGGAGCAGGCGCTCAAAACCGAGGGCCTGACCCTGCGGCACTTCCCGCAATCGTTCGAGTTCTCCACCCTCGGCGGCTGGCTGGCGACCCGCGCGGGCGGGCACTTCGCCACGGTCTACACCCATATCGACGACATGGTCGAGTCGATGCGGGTGGTGACGCCGGTCGGAACCAGCGAATCGCGCCGGCTGCCCGGTTCGGGCGCGGGTCCGTCACCGGACCGCATGTTCCTGGGGTCCGAGGGCGTGCTCGGCGTGATCACCGAGGCGTGGATGCGCGTCCAGGTGCGACCGCGCTGGCGAGCCGGGGCGTCGGTGCTGTTCGACGACTACTCCGCCGCGGTCGCCGCGACCCGGACCATCGCCCAGTCCGGCCTCTTCCCGGCGAACTGTCGCCTGCTCGACCCGATGGAGGCCTTCCTCAACGCGGGTACGCCAACGTCCGGCGGCGTGCTCGTACTCGGCTTCGAATCGGCGGATCATCCGGTGGACGCGGCGCTGTCGCGCGCCGTGGGGATCTGTCACGACCACGGCGGGCGCACCCCCGACGGCGTGAGTTCCTCGGACTCGGAACAGGATTCGGCGCGCACCGGCGCGGCGGACACCTGGCGATCGTCCTTCCTGCGGATGCCGTACCAGCGCGACGCCCTCGCCGCGCAGTCGATGATCGTGGAAACCTTCGAAACCGCCTGCACCTGGGACCGTTTCGACGAACTGCGGGCCGCGGTCGGCGACGCGGCCACCCGGGTCTTCGAGTCCCTCGGCATCACCGGGGTGGTGACCTGCCGCTTCACCCACGTCTACCCCGACGGTCCCGCGCCGTACTTCGGCATCTACGCCGCCGGGCAGTGGGGCCGGACGGTCGAACAGTGGGACGAGATCAAAGCCGCTGTGTCCGAGGCACTCTCGTCCGCCGGTGGCACCATCACCCACCATCACGCCGTCGGTCGCGACCACCGCCCGTGGTACGACACCCAGCGCCCGGACCCGTTCGCGGTCGCCCTGCGCGCGTCGAAGGCGGCCCTGGATCCCGCCGGAATCCTCAACCCCGGCGTCCTGATCGACCCCGCGGCACCGGCGCGATGAGCGCCGTGGGCCGCGCCGGGACCAAGGGCGTACCGCGCGAACAGCGCGAACAGCAGATTCTCGACATCGCCACGAGCGAGTTCGGTGATCGCGGCTACGCCAACGCCTCCGTCGCCGACATCGCGACCGCGGCCGGGGTCTCCAAGCCCCTCATCTACACCTACTTCGGATCGCGCGACGGCCTGCACGCCGCCTGCGTGCGGCGCGCCGGTGAGAGCCTCGTGGCGGCGGTCGCCGACGCCCAGGTCGTGCCGGGCGCGCACGGCAAGGCGCTGGCGACCCTCGCCGGTATCTTCGCGGCGCTGGACGGCCGCACCCAGAACTGGCGCATCATCTACGACACCACGCTGCCCCGCCCGAGCGAGGCGTACGACCGCGCCCACGGCTATCAGCGCGCCCTCAACACGATGGGTTCGGAGGGCGTCACCGAAGTGCTGCAGGGCGCGGGCGTGTCCGCGCCGCAGGATCACTCGCTCCTGCTGGCCTGGTGGTTCAGTATCGTCTCCACCACCATCACCTGGTGGCGCGATCATCCCGGCTATTCGCCGGAGGAGATGACCGAGCACTGTCTGCGCGTGTTCACCACCATCCGCCAATCCCCGCTGTAGACGCGGGCCGGCGGGTATCGGGGGTTGCGGACGGCGGTGCGAACGCCGCGGCACTAGGCCGTATCCGCCGTCCCCTGCCCCGCGGAATCCACCAGGCCGTTCGACCACCTGGCGTAGGTGGCGAAGGGATTCACGGTGATCACGTCGGTCACCTGGATCAGATGGGCGGGCACGACGCCGTCCTGGAAGTGCTCGATACCCGGCACGAACACCGCTTCCGCCCGGGTGCGCGCGATGGTGGCCTTCAAACCGGCCAGCGGCCGGTCGCTGGAACGCCCGTCCACCACAATCATTTTCGCGAAGTCGTACCCGAGCCTGCGGGCACGGCTCCGAATCTGCTCCTCGTCCCAAGCCTGCTGCACCCGGGAGACATCACTCCGAATGTAGCCAAGCGCTGTCGGTCGAAAATTCACGGCTGTTCCTCCGCTCCTGATCGCCTTGCTCGATAAGCGACTCGGCCCGGGAACCGCGCACCCGCACCGAGCGCCGATAGCCGGCACACGCCTGCAGCAGTAAGGGGGTTTCCCGAATCACGCCCACCGAAACAGATCCCGCGAATTGCCAGCACACTTCCCCGCCGATGTCGGAGGATAGTCCCGAATCGGGCTGCCGGGTGGCATTGTCCGGGCGCGACACGCTCGCGGAATGCGATACGCAACGCGAGAACCGCCGAACCGTCCGATTCATCCGGTTCTCTGCCGCAACGACTTTCGTCTCCGCGAGGTGTCGGCGCAGCTCACCCCGGGTGTGCCGGGCAGCGGTACCGGATGCGGCTTCTCCTCATCGTCACAGCGCGAGACGAGACGCCCGATAACGGCACCGAACGCCGAGCGAGGTCGCGGCGGCTCCGAGCGCCCGCGTTCCGAACCCGCCGGTCGGCCTCGAGCACACTTCGAGCTTTCCCGCGCCGGTCAGAGATTCGCGACGTCGAACCACTCGAGCACGGCGGTGTTGACCGCACCCGGTTGCTCAACCTGGAGGAAGTGACCGGCCTCGGCGATGACCGCTCCGCGCGAGCCCGGCGGCAGGTGATTCTCGATCTCGGGATCGATCGCGTCGAGGCTCAGGCAGCCGTCGTTCGCGCCGTGCAGGTAGAGGGTGGGGACCTTGCTCGCGGTAAGGGGCTGCGCGGCAGTGGTTCCCGGGCGGCGGGACGGTTTCAGCATGGTGCGGTAGTAGCCGAGGGCGGCGGCGATGTTCTCGGGGGCGCGCAGGGCTGCGAAGACGGGGGTCAGATCCTCGGTGTGGCCGGGTGACCAGTCGCGCCACAGGCCGGCGATGAAATCGGGCGTGAGGACCGATTCGGCCAGTGGCGTCTGGAACAGGAAGATGTAGAAGGATCGCTTCAGCTGCTCGTAGCCGAGGAATCCGGCGCGCAGGGCCGTGGTCGGGGGCATGGACATCGTCACGGCGCGGCGCCAGCGCTCCGGCGCGGCCGCGATCGCGCCGTACACCGCGGGCGCGCCCCAATCATGGCCGACGAGAACGGCATCCGGGCCGCCGCCGAGCGCCGCGTGCAGCGCGTTGGCGTCCGACGCCAGCGCCCCGGCCTGGTACGCGCCGTCGGCGGGCACGCCGGTCGGCGCGTATCCCCGGGTATACGGCGCGATCACGCGGTATCCCGCCCCGGCGAGCGCCCCCGACAGGTGCCGCCACGAGTGCGGCGTATCCGGAAAACCGTGCAGCAGCAGCGCCAGCGGACCACCGGCGGGACCGGCCGAGTGGTAGGCGAATTCCAGCCCGTTCGCCTCGACCGTCGCGATCTCGTTCACGCCTTCACCGTAGGCGACGAACGGGTCTCGGCGGGCCGCCGACGGTGACCGAGCGCGCGGGCTCGCGCGCTACCGAATCGAACGCGACGGGCGGTTCGACCGATATCTCCTGAGGACACAGGCCGACACGCTCCGGATTGCGAGGTCCCGCATGGACATCACCGCCCCGACCACCGCCGAATTCGCACGGGCACTGGCGATTCGCTCGGTGTGCATCATGGCCGACGGCGAACTCGCCGACTTCGACGCGGTCATCCACCCCGAGGCGACCAACCGGGAGGCCGCCGCCGAGCCGCCGGACACGCGAGGACGGGGTCCCGCGGCCTACTACGCGACGGCGCTGTGGCTGCGCTCGGCGTACTCGGAGCTGCGGCACACCGTCGAGTCCGCGGTCGTGGAGGGGGACCTGGTCGCCCTGCACACCACCATGCACGGCCGGCACACCGGACCGTTCGTGACCTACGCCGCCGACGGGAGCGTGGAGCAGGTCTTCCCGCCCACCGGGAAGACTTTCGCTGTGACGCAGTCACATTGGCTGCGGATCGCGGACGGCAAAGTGATCGAGCACTGGGCCAATCGGGACGATCTCGGTCAGGCGGTGCAGCTCGGGTGGGTGCCGCCGACGCCGGGCTATCTGCTGCGGATGGCGCGCGCCAAGCGTAAAGCGCAGCGGGAGAACGACGTTCGCTGAGACAGCGATGCCCGGAGTTCGAGTGACCGGTGGGCGGCGCCACGATCCTCGTCCGTGACGACCCCGCCGGGTCGTGGCGCACCCGCGGCCGCGCTCCCCGAAACACCGGGTTGGGCTCGGCGTTGTGACGACACGGGCGGCCGGCGCGCGGGATGCCTCTATGTTGAAGAGGCTTTCGACGTACCGGGGACCCATCCACGAGGAGCGAAGAATGCCGCGCACGCCCATCGACATCACCATTCCCGATCTGTCCGGGAAGCGCGCCGTCGTCACCGGCGGCAGCGACGGGATCGGCCTCGGCATCGCCACCCGCCTCGCCGCCGCGGGGGCCGAAGTGCTGCTGCCCGTACGCAATCCGGACAAGGGCGCGGCGGCCGTCGCGACGATCGAACGGTCCACGCCCGGGGCGAAGGTCTCGCTGTACCGGCTCGACCTGTCCGCGCTGGATTCGGTGGCCGAACTCGGCGCGACCCTGCTGCGCGAGGATCGCCCGATCCACCTCCTGATCAACAACGCCGGGGTGATGACGCCGCCGAACCGGCAGACCACCGCCGACGGGTTCGAACTCCAATTCGGCACCAACCATCTCGGCCACTTCGCCCTGGTCGCCCGCCTGCTGCCACTGCTGCGCGCCGGCCGGGCCCGGGTCACCTCGCAGATCAGCGTCTCGGCAAACCGGGGCGCGATCAACTGGCAGGACCCGAACTGGCAGAACTCCTACAGCGGCCAGAACGCCTACAGCCAATCCAAGATCGCCCTGGGCCTCTTCGGCCTCGAACTCGACCGCCGCGCCCGCGAAAACGACTGGTCGATAACGAGCAATCTCGCCCATCCCGGTGTGGCCCCCACCAATCTGCTCGCCGCCCGCCCCGAGGTAGGCCGCGACCGCGACACCCTCGGCGTCCGCGTGATCCGCGCCCTGTCGGCCCGAGGCATCCTCCTCGGCACCGTCGAGACCGCCCAGCTCCCCGCCCTCTACGCCGCGACCGCACGCGACGCCCGCGGTGGCCGCCTCTACGGCCCGAAGGGCCCCGGCCACCTGGGCGGCCCGCCCGCCGAACAGAAGCTCTACTCCCGCCTCCGCAGCCCAGAGGACGCCCGCCGGATCTGGCAACTGTCGGAAGAGCTGACCGGCGTGAGCTTTTCCGGGGACTGACCGTTCAGCGTTCCTCGCGCGCCACCGGCCGGACGGGAATGGCGGTGGGCACGCCGTGCCGCGCCCGGGCCGAGCTGCGGATCCGCTGGGGTGGTGCCGACCAGCCGCGCACCACCCGGGTCACCCGGATATGTTCAATATTTACGCACGTTCAATTAAACTGAACATCATGGCAAGCCGAACGCGACAGCAAGAGGTCGAAGAAGCGCTGACCGAAGCGCTGTCGAAGCTCGCGATCACGCTGTCCGTGGACCAGTGGACATCGGAGCGAACCGCGCTCGTCACGTTGAACCGACGCGGGTTCGAAGTGGTCTACCAGATGACGTGGCTGCCGCACGTGACATTGACGGAGCTGGCCCGCATCGACCAACAGGATCGAGGCCATCGGCAGTTGGTGACCGGGCCGCAGGTCACCGGCCGCACCGGCGATGCGCTGCGTGCGGCCGGCATCGACTACGTCGATTACGCGGGCAACGCCTCACTCGACTCGGGCCCACTGCTCGTGGATATCCGGGGGCGTCGGCTTGCCGTTGAGGAGCCGAGCCACCGCCCATCCGGCGCCAGCTTATTCAGCGCGCGGCGCATGCAGGTGGTCTTCGTTCTGCTGACCTGGCCGCATTTCGCCGGGGCACCGGTCCGGAAGATCGCGGAAGCCTCGGGGACCTCGGTCGGCATCGCACAGTCGACCCTCGAGATCATGCGGGAATCCGGCTATTTGATCGGCGGCTCGCTGCGGCGCCGCGAGGAACTCGTGGACCTTTGGGCCGCGGCGTTCAGGGGCCCGTTATCGCGGCAACTACGACTCGGCAGGTACAGCGGAGACATCGAAAAATATTCGATCCCAAAGGGTTCCATGATAAGCGGAGAGTCCGCTGTGGAGGTGATGCTCCAACCACGCACACTCACGATCTACACCGATCACTTCGATATCACCGATGCCATCCAGAACGGGTGGCGGGCATCCGACGACCCCAATATCGAAGTGCGACGGAAGTTCTGGCGAGTTCCCGACAACCTATCGGATTCGAGCGGCACCGGCGTATTCAGCAAGTCCGCTGTCCCACCACTCCTCGTGTACGCAGATCTGATAGCTGCCAGGGAACCTCGACAGTCCGAGGTCGCGAGGACACTCCGAACGGAAAACCTTGTTTGATCCGCTGCGCATCGATGCACCGTCCCTGACTCTCGTCGACAGAATCGTGAGCGAACTGATCTCGCGCACCGAGGCCGACGAATCGTCGATCATGGTTATCGGCGCCCACTGCCGGGACCTACTGCACGCCGCGTGGGGTCACACCGACACCCTTCGATCCACCAGCGATGTGGACATTGCCGTGGCAGTCGACGGCGATGCCGAATACCGCCGAATCATCACGGCACTACCTCGCTCCGGAACGACGGAAATTCGCGTATCGATTGCCGGAATCGCGGTCGACGTCGTACCTTTCGGCGAAATCGAGAATCCAGCCGGTACCACCACCCTGCCCGGCAGGGCACAGTCATTGGACGTCTTCGGCTTCCGCGAGGTCTTCGACCACTCGGTCGAACTACCCCTCTCCAGTGGCCACCGAACCCGGATCCCCTCCCCTGCCGGCTACGCCGCACTCAAGCTGAAGGCATGGTGCGACCGATCCGCCAACGGCGAATACAAGGATGCCGCCGACATCGCCACCGTATGCGGCTGGTACGAGCGTGACACGGATATCCAATCCAGCCTTTACGAAGCACGCACCGACCTGCTGATCGAAGCCGAACTGGATGTAGATCTCGCAGCGCTTCACCTACTCGGCGAAGAGATTACGAATGTTCTCGGCCAACTACGCGTTGCCGAGTTGTCAGCGGCCTGGCGCAGCACCAGTCAGGAGCTGTTCGCTCACTATTTTGCTCGACAGCAGTCGAGAGCACGCCCCGACCACAAAGCGGCGAAGAGAGCCCTGACGGCGTTGAAGAACACCCTGTTCAGGTAGATCCCGGCGGGCCGTAGATCGAAATCAGCTGGGCCTCAATCGATTACCGAATGAGGCCCAGCTGATCGCAAGAGCGTCTGCTTTGGCTGCGAGCGCGAAAACCTAGACGTTGAAGCGGAACTCGACCACGTCGCCGTCGACCATCACGTAATCCTTGCCTTCGATCCGGACCTTGCCGGCGGCCTTGGCGGCGGCCATCGAGCCGGCCTCGACGAGGTCCTTGTAGGCGACGATCTCGGCCTTGATGAAGCCGCGTTCGAAGTCGGTGTGGATCACGCCGGCGGCCTTGGGGGCGGTGTCGCCCTGGTGAATCGTCCAGGCGCGGGACTCCTTCGGGCCCGCGGTCAGGTAGGTCTGCAGGCCGAGGGTGTGGAATCCGGCGCGGGCCAGAGCGTGCAGGCCGGGCTCGGACTGGCCGATCGACTCCAACAGCTCCAGGGCCGACTCGTCGTCGAGCTCGATCAGCTCGGACTCGATCTTGGCGTCCAGGAACACCGCGTCGGCGGGGGCGACCGCCGCCTTCAGCTCGGCCTTGCGGGCCTCGTCGGTCAGCACCGCCTCGTCGGCGTTGAAGACGTAGAGGAACGGCTTGATCGTCAGCAGCGAGAGTTCCTTGAGGAGCTCGACATCGAGCTCCTTCTGCGCCGCGAACAGGGTCCGGCCGCTGTTCAGGATCTCCTGCGCCTGCTTGGCGGCATCGGCGACCGGCTTGCGGTCCTTCTTGATGCGCGCTTCCTTGTCCAGGCGGACGACCGCCTTCTCCAAGGTCTGCATGTCGGCCAGGATCAGCTCGGTCTCGATGACCTCGATATCGGCCAGCGGATCGACCTTGCCGTCCACGTGCACCACGTCGTCGTCGGCGAACACGCGCACGACCTGGCAGATGGCGTCGGCCTCACGGATGTTGGCCAGGAACTTGTTGCCCAGGCCCTCGCCCTCGGAGGCGCCCTTCACGATGCCCGCGATATCGACGAAGGTCACCACGGCGGGCAGCTGCCGCTCGGAACCGAAGATCTCCGCGAGCACCCCCAGCCGCGGATCCGGCAGCGGCACCACACCGGTGTTCGGCTCGATGGTCGCGAACGGGTAGTTCGCCGCCAGCACGTCGTTGCGGGTCAGCGCGTTGAACAGCGTCGACTTTCCGACGTTGGGCAGGCCGACGATTCCGAGGGTGAGACTCACGAGAAAGAGAGCTTACCTGCGCACTCACCACCCGGACACGCCGGGCGGCGCGGACGGCCCGGGCCGCGGGCGCACCGGGCGCCGCACGACCGGACACCCCGCGCGCGAGGGCACACCCGCCGGTGTCGGCACCGCAAAGAGTTCATTGATTGCCTGTAATTTGCGATTTCGATGTGCAATGGTCGATTTGCCGCACGAGAAGGGCTTGTACAACTGATGAAGACGCCGCACCGGAGATAGCTGACCAATCGCGGTGAGTGTCCGCCGCTCCCGGGCCCGGGAGCCGACCGCCGGTCGAAGGGATGCAGCCTTGGCCACGAAGACCCACCACACCCCCACCAGAACCATGCCGCTGCTCACCCTGTCGGCCATGGTGGTCGGCTCGATGGTCGGCGCGGGCGTGTTCTCGCTGCCGCGCAACTTCGGCCAGGCCACCGGCGGTTTCGGCGCGATCATCGCCTGGACCATCGCGGGCACCGGCATGTTCACCCTCGCCCTGGTATTCCAGAGCCTCGCGGTCCGCAAACCCGATCTCGACGCGGGCGTCTACGCGTACGCCAAGGCCGGGTTCGGCGAATACCTCGGCTTCATCTCGGCGTTCGGCTACTGGGCCAGCGCGTGCGTGGGCAACGTCTCCTACTGGGTGCTGATCAAGTCGACCCTCGGCCAGGTGCTGCCCATCTTCGGCGAGGGAAACACCGTGCCCGCGGTGCTGCTGTCCACGGTCTTCATCTGGGCCTTCCACTTCACCGTGCTGCGCGGCGTGCAGGAGGCCGCGACCATCAACAAGATCGTGACGATCGCGAAGATCGTGCCCATCCTGGTCTTCGTCATCGTGCTGCTGTTCTACTTCGACCCCGGGGTGTTCGCCGACAACTTCTGGGGCGGCGACGGCTACACCGAATCGCTGTTCAGCCAGGTGCGCGCCACGATGCTGATCACCGTGTTCGTCTTCCTCGGCATCGAGGGCGCGAGCGTGTACTCCCGCTACGCCCGCAGCCGCGCGGACATCGGCCGGGCCACGATTCTCGGATTCCTCAGCGTGCTGGCGGTTTTCGCCTCCGTCACCATGGTGTCCTTCGGCATCGTGCCCCGCGAGCGGCTCGCCACGATGCAGCAGCCCTCGATGTCGCCGGTCTTCGAATCCGCGGTCGGCCCGTGGGGCGCGTGGTTCATCAGCATCGGGCTCATCGTCTCGGTGCTGGGCGCGTACCTCGCCTGGACGCTGATGGCCGCGGAAGTGCTGTTCGTCGCCGCCGAGGACGACGACATGCCCTCGTTCCTGGCCCGGGTCAACGCCAATCGGGTGCCGGTCGTGGCGGTGACCTTCACGACCGTGCTGATCCAGCTGGTCCTGCTCACCACCCTGTTCTCCGACGACGCCTTCACCTTCACGCTCAAACTCAGCAGCGCGCTGTCGCTGGTGCCGTATCTGCTGGCGGCGGCGTATGCGCTGAAACTGGCGGGCACCCGCGAGACCTACGACGAGATCCGCCCGCAGGACCGCAACCGGGAACTGTTCATCGCGGGCGTCGCGACGTTCTATACCGCCTTCATGATCCTGGTCGCCGGCCTCGAATTCGTCCTGCTGTCCTTCATCATCTACGCCCCGGGCACCGTCCTGTTCATTCTCTCGCGCCGTGAGCGTGGCGAAAAGCTGTTCAGCCCAGCGGAATCGGTGCTGTTCGCCATCACCGTGCTCGGCGCGATCGCCGCGATCATCGCCCTGGCCACCGGTTTGATATCCATCTGAGGAGACCGAATCATGAACAGCCCGACAGCATTCGGCGTGCACTCCGAGGTGGGCGCCCTGCGCAAGGTCCTGGTCTGCGCCCCCGGCCTGGCCCACGACCGGCTCACCCCGTCCAATTGCGACGACCTGCTCTTCGACGACGTGCTGTGGGTGCAGAACGCCAAGCGCGACCACCTCGACTTCGTCACCAAGATGCGCGATCGCGGCATCGAGGTCGTGGAACTGCACGAGGTCCTGGCCGCCACCCTGGCGATCCCCGAGGCCCGCGCCTGGCTGCTCGACCGCACCATCACCGTGAACCAGGTCGGACTCGGCCTGGTGGACGAGGTGCGCTCGTACCTGGCCGAACTGAGCGACCGGGACCTCGCGGTGTACCTCATCGGCGGAATGGCGGTCGCGGACCTGCCCGGTGAATACGCCGCCGGATACCGCGCGCTGGCCCGCGAACAGGCCGGGGTGCGCGAATACCTGCTGCCGCCGCTGCCGAACACGCTGTACACCCGCGACACCACCTGCTGGATCTACGGCGGCGTCACGCTCAATCCGCTGTATTGGCCGGCGCGCCATGACGAGACGCTGCTGATGAAGGCGATCTACACTTTCCACCCCGACTTCACCGGCGCGCGAATCTGGTGGGGCGATCCCGAAAAGGACTGGGGCAACGCCACTCTCGAAGGCGGCGACGTCATGCCGATCGGCAACGGCGCGGTACTGATCGGCATGAGCGAACGCTCCTCCCGACAGGCCGTGACCCAGCTGGCCAAGGTCCTGTTCGACAGTGGCGCCGCGACCCGGGTCATCGCCGCGGGCATGCCCAAACTGCGCTCGGCCATGCACCTGGACACCGTCTTCACCTTCGCCGATCGCGACCTGGTGACCGCGTATCCCGATGTGGTGGACGGGATTCACGCGTTCTCGCTGCGGCCCGGGGACTCCGCGGCGGGCGTCGAGGTCACCGCGGAGAAGTCGTCGTTCCTGGACGTCGTGGCGGATGCGCTGAACCTCGCGAAGCTGCGCGTGGTGGAGACCGGCGGCGGCTACTACGCCAATCAACGCCAGCAGTGGGACAGCGGCAACAATCTGGTCGCGGCCGAACCCGGGGTGGTGTTCGCGTACGACCGCAACACGCACACCAACACCGAGCTGCGGCGACAGGGCGTCGAGGTCATCACCATCGTCGGAGCCGAACTCGGGCGCGGGCGCGGCGGCGGGCACTGCATGACCTGCCCCATCGCCCGCGACCCACTCGACTAATCCAACCGGGTCGTCTTCCACCACGCGACGATGTCGGGCTTGTCGCTCGAGGAACGCGGGCGCGAGTACATCAGGAAGGGCGCGCGATCGTCGGTGTCCAGGAAGACGGTGACGATCGACTCACCCCAGTACGACTTCACGCGATAGTTCACGTACGAGGTGCCGCGGTTGTCCTCGGTGAACCTGGTGGCGGGGTCGAGCAGGGCGGTCACCGCGCGCACGTCGTCGGCCGAGCGATAGGCGTAGAAGCGGAAGGTCGGGTCCTTGTAGCTGTTGCCGCCGTCGCACTCCCACTGCGCGGTCCAGCGGCCCACGTCCAGACCGTCATCACTGTCCGACGGGCGATCCTTGGGCTCGTAGCTCTTGCAGGTGGCGGCGTTGAAGCCTTCCTTGCGCCCCTTGTCGACCGGCACCATGCGCGGGAACGCCTCCCACAGCGCGTCCAGGTCGCCGGCCGAGGTCTGATTGCCCGCGTCGCCCCGGTCCATGAAGAACAGACCCGCGGCCACCGCCAGGACGACGGCGAGCACCGCGGCGCCGATGCCCGCGAACAGCCCGCGGCGCGAACGGCGCGGCGCGGGCGCGCTCGGCGGCGCGATCACCCGCGTCTGCTCCGCGCGCGCCGGTGCGCCGGTGAACGGCACGGTCGCGGTCGCGTCGATCCCGTCGGCCAGCGCCCGCCGCGCCGCCGCGGCGAACTCCGCGCAGGATCCGAACCGATCCTGCGGCCGTTTGGCCATGGCCCGCGCCAGCACCCGGTGCAGCGCGACCGGCAGATCCGGCCGAATGGCGGACAGTGACGGCGGATGCTCGTACAGGTGCCCCTGCATCACCACGGCCGGATGATCCGACTCGTACGGCCCGACCCCGGTCAGCAACCGAAACATCGTGCACGCCAGCGAGTATTGATCGGCCCGGGCATCGAGCTGCTCGCCGGAGAGCTGCTCGGGCGACGCGTAAGCCAAAGTGGCGGTGAAGGTTCCGGTACGCGTCAGATGCCCGGCGTCATCGCGCAGGCGCGCGATTCCGAAGTCGGTCAGCAGCACTCGTTCGGGCCGCCCGTTCGCGGACTGCTCCAGCAGAATGTTCGCGGGCTTGATGTCGCGATGCAGGACGCCGCGGCTGTGCGCGTGATCCAGCGCTTCGGCCACCTCCGAGACGATGCGCACCGCGCGGTCGGCGGTCATCTCGTGATCGGGAACCGCCGAGGCGTCCGGGCCGTCCACGTACTGCATGGAGATCCACAGCTGTTCACCCTCGGCGCCGCGATCGTAGATCGCCACGATGTTGGGATGATCCAGCCGCGCCACGAGTTCGGCTTCCCGATCGAAACGGGCCCGGCTCTCCGGATCGGAGAACAGGTGCCGATTCAGCACTTTCAGCGCCGTCAACCGCGGCAGGCGCGGATGCCGGGCCAGGAACACCGAACCCATGCCGCCACGGCCCAGCTCGCCTTCGACCACATACTCGGCGAAAACCTCACCGCTGCGCAGCATCTTCGAACTCCCGCATTCCCCGACAGCAAATCCCGCGGCGCGCGACAGGCCCTCGGCCTCGAGATCGTTGCGGCGCGGCCCGCACCGGACAACATAACCGGAATCGGTGGCGGGTGTTCACCCGCGTCCACGCCGAATCGGGCAGGCACCCCCGCCACGCGCCGGTCGGGCACCGCCGTGCCGGCTCGGTCGAGCACGACCGTGACGGCTCAGTCCAGCACCGCCGCGACGGCGGCCGCCATGGCCGCGTGACCGGCGTCGTTGGGGTGCAGGTGATCACCGATGTCGTAGACCGCGGCGAGCCGATCGGTGGCGGCGGGATCGGCCAGCACGGTCGCGATGTCGGCCACCGCGTCGTACTCGCCGGAGTCGCGGATCCAGTCGTTGACCGCCCGGCGCACCCCCTCGCGCTCGCGGAACCTGGCCCGGTCCCCGCTGTCGAAGGTGGAGCGGCCGACCGGCGCGATGGTCGCGCCGATCACCCGCAGGCCCGCGGCCCGCGCCTGGGCGATGAGGCCCCGCAGGCCCTCGATCACCTCCTCGGCGGAAAGCCCGCCGGTGAGCGGTCCCAGCGCCAGGTTCGCGCCACCGACCCAGATGTCGTTGATGCCCTGCAGGATCACCACGGTGCCGACCCCGGGACGCGCGATCACGTCGCGCTGGAATCGGGTCAACCCGCCTTCACCGAGCCACTGCGAATCGGCGATGACGCAGTTGCCGTTGATGCCGAGGTTGAGCACCGCGCGCCGGCGGTCCTGGGCGAGCAGGAGTTCGGCCAGCTGATCGGGATAGGCGTTGTGCTCGTCGCGGGTGGATCCGACGCCCTCGGTGAAGGAATCCCCGAACAGCGCGACCGCGGGCCGGTGCGGGTGCGAGTCGGCGACTTCGACCGCGTCCAGGTAGTAGTAGGAGGTGGAGGTGACCGCGAAGGCGTCGCCGGGGCCGTCGGCGCGATGGTCGTCCCAGGCCAGGTACGCGGTGTTCGGGGTCAGCGCGTGGTAGGTGGCCGGACCGGTGGCCTCGGCGAAATACAGTGTGACCGTGAGCGCTTCGAGCGCGGCGACGGGGAGGGCGACCGGATCGGTCACGGCCTCGGCCCCGGCGTCGATCCGGAAGGTGAATTCGCGCCCGATGGTCAAGGGCTGCAGGCTTTCCGGGTACAGGGCGGCGCCGCCCGCGCTGCGGGCGATGGTCCCCCCGGTGACCACCAGCGGCCGGTCACCGAATCGGTTCGACAGTCGCAGCCGCAGGGTCGAACCCCCGGCGCTGACCCGAATCACCTGGCGCACAGATTGATTCCCGAATCCGGAGGTGGACCAGTTGAAGCTGTCGCCGGGCCGCTGGGTCGCGGTGGTCCACACCGCCTGCCACTCGAAGGCGGGCGGGGGTGCGGCGGCTCCGGCTCCGGTGAGCAGGAGGAGCGCTCCGAGGATGACGGCGGCGATGCGCACGGCGGGGATTCCCTTCGTCGGCTGCGTGCCGCCCGGGCGGGTCCAGCAAGACCACTCGCTGGCCCGCCCACCAAGTTACCGTCGGGTAGGCGCATTCTGCCAGTAGTTCAGGCGCGCGGGTCGCGGCCGAGGTACTCCAGCAGCTCGTCCACCACCGGGGTGGCGCTCGGCGTGCCCGGCTCGACGATGTCCGCGAACACGCCGTACTGGCGCAGCGGCTCGATCAGCCCGCGGGCCGCGGTGAGCAGGTGCCCGGCGATCTCGTCGGTGAGCGGGGACGGCTGACCGGTGGCGATGGCGATGTCCCAGGCGTGCACCGCCGCGTCCATGGCGCACAGGACACCGGCCACGGGGGTCGGCAGATCACCGAAGGGCAGCGGGGTGGGCACGGCCTCGGTGTCGTCGGAGACGGTCGCCCACGCGGTGGCGGTCTCCTCCACGGCGGCCGCGATCAGCTTGGCCGGGGTGCCCTCGATCGCGCCGGACGGGGAGAAGGGGTCGTAGGCCGGGCCGGCGCCGATGCCCAGCGCGGAGGCGTAGGCCAGCTGATCCCCGGCGGCGTGCTGAACCACCTGCGTCACAGTCCATTCCGAGCAGGGGGTGGCCAGCTGCCACTGGTCGTCGGCGACGCCGGCGACCGCGTCGGTCAGCGCCCGGTAGGAGGTGGCGAGCACCTCGCGCCAGACGGGGGCGAGGGCGGCGGCGGGGGTGTTGTTCGCGGTGTTCTCGGTGGCGTTCATTGTCTTGCCTCTCAGTTCGTTTCGGTCGTTTCGATCCGTTGAGATAAAGGTATGAGGCAATTAGGCTTGTTTTCTTCCTAATAGATCCGCTGACCGAAAGAGAACAATGTGACCTCCACCACAACCCGGTTGCTGCGTCTGCTCTCCCTGCTGCAGAACGGCACGCATACCGGTCGTGAGCTGGCCGAACGCCTGGCCGTCACCGATCGCACGCTGCGCCAGGACATCGCCAGGCTGCGCGAACTCGGCTATCCGGTGCACGCCGAACGGGGCGCGGTGGGTGGATATCGCCTGGGCCAGGGCGCGACCATGCCGCCCCTGCTGCTCGACGACGAGGAGGCGGTGGCCATCGCCGTCGCGATGGGCCTGACCGCCAAGGGCAGCACCGGCGTCGCCGACATCGACGCCACCCTCGCGCGCGCCCTGGCGAAGATGGAACGCATCCTCCCGAAACGCCTGCAGCGCAAGGTGACCGCGCTACGCACCGCCACCGACGTCGGTCCGGCGGTCATCGGCTCCCGCGAACCCGAGGCGCCGGTCCCCGCCGAAACCCTGGCCACCGTCGCCACCGCCATCCGCGCCGCTCGCACCCTGCGCGCGGACGGCGTCGAGTACGAGCCCTACCGCCTGATCAGCGCCACGCGCCGCTGGTTCCTGGTGGCCTACAACCTGCACACCCACACCTGGCGAGCGCTGCCGGTGGCGTCCATCGGGGAACTCGTGCCCGGCGACCGGCCCTTCGCCCCGCGCCCGCTGCCCCAGCAGGACCTGGTCGGCTTCGTGCTGCGCGAGGTCTCGCTCTCGGGCTGGAAGGTGCACGCCGAGGTCACCGTGCTGCAGCCCGCCGCGACGGTGATCGCCCGCATCAATCCGGCGGTGGGCATCGTCGAGCCGCTGACCGAGCACACCTGCCGCCTGCTGACGGGAGCGGACGCACTGGAGACCATCGCGATCTACCTGAGCATGCTGATGATGGACTTCCGGGTGGACGGGCCGCCCGAACTGGTGGCGCACCTGCGCACCCTGGCCCGGCGCTACAGCGAATCGACTCCTCCGGAGAAGTAGCGGCGAGCCTTCAGCCGCGGTGATTCGCGCCGTCGCCCAGGAACTCGTCGAAGTCACCGCGGTCGGCCATGTCACCGAGGCGTGCGAGGGCGGCCATGCGGCGGACGGTCAGCAGGAAGTCCCGTGCCGCATCGACATCGGCGCTCGTGAGGCCGATCGTCGGATCGATCGGGATGAGGTGGGTCGGGGCGGTACGAGCGGAACGGTCACCGGCCCAGCCCGCGTCACGCGGCTGGAACTGGTCATCGAACCAGACCAGCGGACGCCGGCCCGCCCAGGAATCTATGCCGCGAATCTTGGCGTGGTGGCCGTCCGAGTGCTGGAAGGCGGTGCCCGCGAAGCGAATCACCTCGAGTTCGGGCAGGCCGAGCGGGGCCGCCAGCAGCCTGTTGGCCTCGTCCTCCCACAGGGTCGCCCACACCAGGTCCGCGCCGGTCGCGGCGGCGAGGTCGAGCAGCAGCGCGCCGTGCCCGGGATCCAGCCACACCGTGCGATTCTCGGCGGGACGGCCGGGAAATATCTTGGGCCGCAACAGGTGCGCCCGGTAGGTCGCGGCGCGGGGGCGGTCGCAGTCGGCGAACGGATTCAGCGGGCCGTCCACATCCAGCAGAATCGCGGGCTTGATCGGCTCGGACATTGGCTCTCCCCACCGGCCCGGACGCCGTGCCGGGCCCTGACGACGAATCGGCCTGCCAATCATGGGGCAGTGCCCCCGTGCGCACCAGTGAATTCACACGGCCTCAGCGACCGCCGAGGCCGGACATGGCGATGCCGCGCACGAAGGCGCGCTGGGTCACGGCGTAGAGCAGCAGCAGGGGCAACAGGATCACCATCGCCGCCGCCATCAGCAGGGGCCAGTCGGTGGAGTACTGGCCCTGCAGCCGGACCAGGCCGAGGGTGGCGGTCGCGTAGTCGTTGCGCTGGATCATGATCAGGGGCCAGAGGAAGTCGTTCCACACGGTGATCCAGGTCAGCACGGCCAGGACCATGACGGCGGGGCGGGCGTGCGGGAGCAGGACGCGCCAGTAGATCTGCCAGGGGGTGCAGCCGTCGAGGGTGGCGGCCTCCTCCAATTCCACGGGGAGCGTCAGGAAGAACTGGCGCATGAGATAGGTCCCGAAGGCGCTGCCGAACAGGCCGGGCACGATCATCGCCCAGGGCGTGTCCATCCAGCCGAACGCGCGCATGAGCAGGAACTGCGGAATGACGGTGACGGTCAGCGGAACCATGAGTGTCCCGAGGTAGGCCAGGAACACCGCGTCGCGGCCCGGGAAGCGCAGGCGGGCGAACGCGTACCCGGCCAGCGAGCAGAAGAACACCTGACCCGCGGTGACGCAGGCGGCGTAGACGGCGGTGTTCGCCAGCATGCGGCCGAGCGGGATGACATCGAAAACGTCCGAGTAGTTGGACCATCGGGGATGCGCGGGCAGCGCTGCCGGGTCGGCCAGCTCGCCGTCGGACTTCAGCGAGGTCGTCAGCGCCCACAGGACGGGGGCCAGCGCCGCCCACGCCACCGCGATCAGGGCGAGGTAGATCAGCAACGCCCGCTTCACAGTTCGGCCTCGGCACGGCGCGAGAAGCGCAGCTGCATCAGGGTCAGGGCCAGCAGGATGGCGAAGACCACCCAGGCCAGCGCCGAGGCGTAGCCGACCTCGTAGAAACGGAAGGCGTTCTGGAACAGCATGATTCCCAGGACATACGTGCCCGTTTCCGGCCCGCCGTTACTGCCGGTCAGGGCGTACGCCTGATCGAAGGCCTGCACCGAATTGATGACGGTGATGACGAAGACGAACGAGAGCGCGCCGCGAATCAGCGGCACGGTGATGGACCGAAAACGGCGCAGCGCTCCCGCACCGTCGATTCGCGCTGCCTCGTACAGGTTCTCGGGCACCCCCTGCATGGCGGCCAGCAGGATCACCGTCGCGAACGGCACGCTCTTCCACACCGTGACCAGACTCAGGGTCACCAGCGCCCACCCCGGCTCGGTCAGCCAGGGCACCGGCCCGACCCCCACCCACCCCAGCACCAGATTCGCGAGCCCGTCGTTACTGGCGAAGATGAACCGGAACACCACGGCCATGGCGACCGTGGAGGCCACCAGCGGCAGGAACGCGATCGTGCGAAACACCCCGATACCGGCCAGCTTCCGATTCAGCAGCGCGGCGATGACCAGACTGACCGCCACCGTCGGCACCAGGGTCAGGACGGTGAAGACCGCCGAATTGCGCAGCGCGATATAGAACAGCGGATCCGCGGAGAACAGCCTCCGGTAGTTGTCCACACCCACGAACCGCGGCGCGCTGAACAGATCCCAGGAGTGGAAACTCAGGTAGAGCGAAAACCCCAGCGGGAAAAGCAGAAACACCGCCACCGCCGCGAGGTTGGGCGCGATGAACAACGCTCCGGCCCTTGCCCGCCGCCGGGCCAGCCCCGGGCTCGCAGCACCCGAACCCGACGGCCCCGTGCGCTTCTCGGCGCCTCGGCCGTCGGAATCCGTGCGAACGGCCCGTGCCTCACGGCGGACCCGATCCGCGTGCTTCGCGCCGACACCGGCGCTCCCCGAGACACCCTGCCCGGCAGCTCGACCCGAGGTCCCGGACGCCGCCGCAATGGCGGCGCGCTCGCGGTCGCCGCTCCGAGCCGGGGCGGCGCCCGCGTACGAGGCGAGGTCGGCGTCCGGCGCTTCACCCCGGTCCGCGGCAGCGTGCGACTCGCTCATGTCGCCGCCCGCAGAAGTTCGTCGATATCCGCCGCCGTGCGGCCCGCGAGCGAATCCGCGGTGGCCGCGCCGCGCAGGACCCGGTTGCAGCCGCGTTCGAGCAAGGACTCGACCTTGCCCCACAGGGGTGTGACGGCGAGTTGGCGGGAGGCGGCGGGGCCGCCGGTGAAGACCTCGAGGTTGCGGATCCCGGGGTGCGCTGCGGCGAAACCCGTTGCGGCCATGGCGGATCGCAGGACCGGAACGAACAGGCCGGACTCCGCTATCAGCGCCTGACCCTCGGGACCGGTCGCGAACTTCACGAATTCCCAAGCCTTTTCGCGGCGGGGGCTGGCCGCCGCGATCGCCAGGCCGGTGCTGCCGACGTCGGTGATCGCGCCCGGACCGCCGTGCGGGCCGACGGGCAGCACCGTCACGTCGAAGTCCAGATCGTCGCGGCCGGTGAACTCGGAGAACAGCCAGTGCCCGCCCAGCAGCATGGCCGCGCGGCCGCTGCGGAACAGGTCCTGGGCCGAGACCGATTGCCGGTCACCGACTCCGGGCGCGACCCGGTGCCGGACCGCGAGATCGGCGTAGAACTGCAGGCCCTCGGCGAAGCGCGGGTCGCCGAGATTGGTGCGCTCGGGGCGCACCGGCGGACTGAACCACTCCGCACCGTTGTTCATACCGAAGCAGGCCGCGGAGAAGTACGGCACCCAGGCGTCGGCGAAACCCCAGCGCTCGGTGCGGCCGTCACCGTCGCGCCGGGTCAGCGCGGTGGCCGCGGCCAGGAACTCCGCGAATGTCCACGCGTCCGCCCACCGGCCCGGCGGCTCGATTCCCGCCTCGGCGAACAGCTTCCGGTTGTAGTAGAGGAACACCCCCGACCACTGCTCCGGCAGCGCGTACTGCCCGCCGCGCCACGCGAACGTCTCCCGCAGCGGCGCGTATCCGTCCGCCCGCAGCGCGGCGGCGTACCCCGGGTCCCGGTCCAGGAACTCCCGCAGGTCGACCAGCACGCCCCGCTCGGCCAGTCCCGCGTAGAGCAGTTCCCACGACATCAGCACGTCGGGGCATTTGCCGCCCGCGCAGTAGGTCAGCATCTGCTGCAGCGGATCCGGCCCCGACATGATCGTCCGGATCCGGATGTCCGGCCGCCGCCGCTCGAACTCCTCGATGATCCGCAGCCGCGCCCGCGCCTCCTCGGGCCGCGCCTGAAAGAAGAAGGTGACCGCGTCATCGTCGTCCGCGGCACAGCCCCCGAGCGCCGCCAGTGGCGCGGCCGCGGCGGCCGCGCGGAGTATCGAGCGTCGCGAGAACGCCTGCGGCAAGCGCGCATCGGGAGCGACCGCACGGGGAAGGCCGGCCGGCGGCGCGGTCATCGGTCGCACTGCCGTGCGGTGGTTCCGCCTCCGGAGCCCGACACGGCCGTGGTCCGCCCGGCGTCGCCCCGCGCGTGATCGGCTCGCAAGCGCGCGCGTGGCTTTCGCGCTCCCCGCTCCGAACGGTCACCCCGCACCGCCGGTCCCCGACAATCGCACGCGGACAACACTGTCCGGTCGCCACTCGTCGTCCGGTTTCTACCGTTCGTCGCACTCGCCCGGCCACTCGTCGCAATCCGATCGCCCGCCGCCCGCGAGCGCCGACAGTACGGGCATGGACGATTCGACGGCCCGGGCGGCAACGCGCGCCGACGGGACGGCGAAACGGGCATCGGATCTCCTCGCGGTCGCTGGCGAACCCACCGGACCCTGTGGCCCAGGTCGCAGATCAGCATGGCAGCATACGGTGAGCAACCGGCGACACGCGGAGAACACGCGGAAGCGCGGGACAGCCTGCCGGGCCGCGACACCCCCGCTCCCGGCACCATGCCGCCGCCGGGCCACCCGTACCCCGCGGCGCGACACCGGGTGAACGGCGCGAGAAAGCCGACTTCCCGGCATGTCGGTTCCGCTACGTTGTCACCATTTCACCGAGATCCACTGGATTCCGCTGTACCGCAGGGAGAGTTGGCCCATGGCGACCATCGAATATCTACGGACGGACCCCGACCTACCCCCGGTCGGCGTCGTGGACCGCACACCCATGACGCGTGCGAAGAAGGGCGTGTTCCTCGTCATCGCCCTGCTCGGGGCCGTCGCGTGGACCATTCTGGCCGTGGTCCGCGGCGAGAACGTGAACGCGGTCTGGATCGTCATCGCCGCGGTCTGCACCTATGTGCTGGCCTACCAGTTCTATTCGCGCCTCATCGCCTGGAAGATCACCAAGCCGCGCGATGACATGGCCACTCCCGCCGAGGAGATGGAGAACGGCCGCGACTACATGCCGATGGACCGGCGGGTGCTCTTCGGGCACCACTTCGCCGCCATCGCCGGCGCGGGCCCGCTCGTCGGCCCGGTGCTGGCCGCGCAGATGGGCTATCTGCCGGGCACCATCTGGATCATCGTCGGCGTCGTGTTCGCCGGTGCGGTGCAGGACTACCTGGTGCTGTGGGCCTCCACCAAGCGCCGGGGCCGCAGCCTCGGGCAGATGGCCCGCGAGGAACTGGGCCGGGTCGGCGGCGTCGCGGCCATCGTGGCCGTGCTCGTCATCATGATGATCCTGCTCGCGGTGCTCGGCATCGTGGTCACCAACGCGCTGGCCGCCACCACGAACAAGGAGACCGGCGTCCTCGAGGGCGGCAGCCCGTGGGGCGTGTTCTCCATCGCCATGACCATCCCCATCGCGCTGCTCATGGGCTTCTACCTGCGCTACGTGCGCCCGGGCAAGGTCGGCGAGGTGTCGATCATCGGCTTCGCCCTGCTCATGCTGGCCATCGTCTCGGGCAACTGGGTGGCCGGATCCGGTTGGGGCCGTGAGGTGTTCACCCTCACCGGCACCACCATCGCGTGGCTGCTCATCGCCTACGGCTTCATCGCCTCGGTGCTGCCGGTGTGGATGCTGCTCGCCCCGCGCGACTACCTCTCGACCTTCATGAAGATCGGCACCATCGGCCTGCTCGCGGTCGGCGTGCTGGTCACCATGCCGACGCTGCAGGCCCCGGCCATCTCCCAGTTCGCCGGCAACAGCAACGGTCCCGCCTTCGCGGGCAGCCTGTTCCCGTTCCTGTTCATCACGATCGCGTGCGGCGCGCTGTCCGGATTCCACGCGCTGGTGTCCTCGGGCACCACGCCGAAACTGCTCGAGAAGCAGTCGCAGGCCCGGATGATCGGCTACGGCGGCATGCTCATGGAATCGTTCGTCGCGGTCATGGCCATCATCACCGCGAGCATCATCGATCAGCACCTGTACTTCGCCATGAACGCCAGCGGCGCGCTGACCGGCAACTCGGCGGAGAAGGCCGCGACCTACGTCAACGGCCTCGGGCTCGACGGGCCGCCCATCACCGCCGCGGAGCTGGATCAGGCCGCGGCCGACATCGGCGAGAAGAAGATCGTCTCGCTCACCGGTGGCGCGCCGACCCTCGCGGTCGGCATGTCCGAAGTGCTGCACCAGTTCCTGGGCGGCGCGAGCTGGAAGGCCTTCTGGTACCACTTCGCGATCATGTTCGAGGCGCTGTTCATCCTCACCACCATCGACGCGGGCACCCGTGTCGCGCGCTTCATGGTCTCGGACGCGCTGGGCAATCTCGGCGGCGCGGCCAAGAAGTTCAAGGATCCGTCGTGGTGGCCGGGCGTGTTCATCTGCTCGGCGATCGTGGTCGCGGCGTGGGGTTCGGTGCTGCTCATGGGCGTGACCGATCCGCTCGGCGGCATCTACACGCTCTATCCGCTGTTCGGCATCTCCAACCAGTTGCTCGCGGCCGTCGCGCTGACCGTGGTGCTGGTGATCGTGGTGAAGAAGGGCCTGCTGAAGTGGGCCTGGATTCCGGGCGTACCGCTGGCCTGGGACCTCGTCGTCACCATGACGGCGTCCTGGCAGAAGATCTTCTCCGGCGATCCGAAGATCGGCTACTGGCGGGCGCACAGCGACGCGGTCACCAAGCGCGAGAACTACCAGGCGGCCCTGGACACCGGGCAGCTGCCCGCCGGGGTCAAGGACGCGGCCGCGCTGCAGAAGGCGCTGGACGACCTCGACAAGATTGTCCGCAACACGTTCGTGCAGGGCACGCTCTCCATCGTGTTCGCGGTGCTGGTGCTGATCGTCGCGGTCGTCGGCGTGCTGGTGTGCGTGCACGCCGCGCGCAAGGGCGGCGCCGAGACCACCGAGTCGCCGGAGGTGCCGTCCAAGATCTTCGGACCCAGCTCGTTCGTGGCGACCAAGGCGGAGAAGGAGGTCCAGCGGGAATGGGACGCCCTCATCGCCGAGGGCAAGGTCCGTCCGCCGGGTTCGGCGCACGCGCACTGATATGCCGATGAACACCTCGCGTGTCCCGTCGCCCGCGGCACTGCTGCGGGCGGCGGGCCGCGCGGTCGTACGAGCCGTGCGGGCGCTGATCTGGTGGTTCGACTCCGTGCTCGGCGGCAACGACTACCAGCGGTACGTGCAGCATCTGCGGCTGCGCCATCCCGGCTGCGAGATTCCGAGCGAGCGCGAGTACTGGCGGGAACGGCACGACTCGGCCACCCGCAATCCCCAGCAGCGCTGCTGCTGAGTGTGTCCGTTTTCCGCTGACGGTGGCGTCCGATTTCCGCTAGCGGAGTTCGGCGCGGGCTGCCATCGTTGATCGTGTGAGTGCGAACGATCTGGATTTCGAGCGCTGCTACCGAGCCGTGACGACTCGGGACGCGCGCTTCGACGGGCAATTCTTCACGGCGGTGCGAACCACCGGAATCTATTGCCGCCCTTCCTGCCCCGCCATAACTCCCAAACCGGCCAACGTCACCTTCATGCCCACCGCCGCGGCCGCGCAGCAGGGCGGCTACCGGGCCTGCCGCCGGTGCCTGCCCGACGCCGCGCCCGGCTCCCCGCTCTGGAACACCCGCGCCGACCTGGCCGCGCGCGCCATGCGGCTGATCGCCGACGGTGTCATCGAGCGCGGCGGCGTGCCCGCCCTCGCGGACACCCTCGGCTACTCCCAGCGCCAGCTCACCCGGGTGCTGACCAGTGAACTCGGCGCCGGCCCGCTCGCGCTGGCCCGGGCGCACCGGGCGCACACCGCCCGGCTGCTCATCCAGACCACCCGGCTGTCGATGTCGGACATCGCCTTCGCGGCGGGCTTCGCCAGCATCCGGCAGTTCAACGACACCGTGCGCGAGGTGTTCGCGGTCAGCCCGACCACGCTGCGCGACGAATCGCGCCGCCGCAACGGGGACACCCTGCCCGCCACCAACGGCACGCTGACGCTGCGGCTGCCGTACCGCGAGCCCCTGGACCGCACGTGGCTGGAGTGGTTCCTGTCCGCGCACGCCGCACCGGGCCTGGAGCTGTGGGAGGACGGCGTCTACACGCGGGCGTTGCGCACGCCGCACGGGCACGCCACCGTCGGGCTCTCGGTCCAGCCCGGGCACGTGCGCGCCTCCCTGGCGCTGCACGACATGCGCGATCTCGCCCCGACCGTGGCGCGGCTGCGGCACCTGCTCGATCTGGACGCCGACCCGATCGGCATCGACGAAGCCCTGTCCGCCGGACTGGAATCCACCCACCGCGCGGGCGGGCAGGGCGCGGTGCTCGCCCCGGGCATCCGGGTGCCCGGCTGCCTGGACGGGCCGGAACTGCTGCTGCGCACCATGATCGGGCAGCAGATCTCGGTGGCGGCCGCCAATACCCATGTGGCCCGGCTGGTTCGGGCGCTGGGCGAGCCGATCCCCGGGCCCGCGCCGCACCTGTTCCCCACCGCCGCGGCCATCGCCGAGCACGGCGCGGAGGTGCTGACCGGGCCCGCCCGGCGGGTCGAGGCCATCGTGGGCGCGGCCCGCGCCCTCGCCGACGGCGACCTCGTCCTGCATTCCGGGCGCACCGCCGCCGAACTCCGGCGCGACCTGCTCGCGCTGGACGGGGTCGGCCCGTGGACCGCCGACTACGTCACCATGCGCCTGCTCGCCGATCCCGACGTACTGCTGCCCACCGACCTGGTCGTGCGGCGCGGCGCGAGCCTGCTCGGCATCGACCTCACCGATACCGCGCGCTGGGCGCCGTGGCGCTCCTACCTGACCATGCACCTCTGGAAACACGCGCTGGCGAATCCCGCCGGCCCCGCACCCGTCCCCGATGGCGCCACCGGCGCCTGGAAAGCGAGAACAGCACCGTGAACACCACCGCTACAGCCGATTTCGCGACCGTGACCACCCCGGCGGGCCCGTTCACCGCCCTCGTCGACCGCGAGGGTGCGGTCCTGGCGGCGGGCTGGACCGCCGACGCGGAGAACCTGCGCGGCCTGATCCACCCCACCCTGCGCCCGGCCGAACTGCGCGAGCGCGACGCGCTCGGCGAGGTGACCAAGGCCGTCACCGATTACCACGCGGGCGATCTCACCGCGATCGACCCGATCGCCGTCCGCCAGCAGTCCGGCCCGTTCCTGGTCCACGCCTGGGAGGTCCTGCGCAAGATCCCCGCGGGCGACCCCGTCACCTACACCGAGTACGCCGCCCGCTCCGGCCGCCCCGACGCCGTCCGCGCCGCCGCCGGCGCCTGCGCCCGCAACGCCGCGGCCCTGTTCGTCCCCTGCCACCGCGTCCTGCGCACGGACGGCACCCTCGGCGGTTTCCGCTGGGGCCTGGACATCAAGCGCTGGCTTTTGGATCACGAGGCCTAGCTGCCCGAAACACTCAGCAGGAGGAGCAGAATCACTCCGACGTAGGCCCCGACCGCCACCACGGCCACCCGGGCGGCGACCACCAGCCCGCGCTCGACCCAGCTGTCCGGTCGCGACGGAGGCACCGAAATCGGCCTCCCCACATAGGAACCCGCCACCAGCGTCACTCCCAGGCCGAGCGGGAACGTCATCTCACCCGGATGCCCGATCTCCATCGAGGCCAGCGTGCCGAGCCCCAGGGCCAGCAGCCCGAAGATCAGCATGCAGCTCAGGACCGTGTCGCGCCGCACCGTCACCCCTCGACGGTGACACAGTTCCCATGGCGCCGGCAATCCATCGCCGGAAGCTATGCGCCGATCGAGGTTTCGAGGCGGGAGCCGGTGCGGCCGCGGACCACGTGGAGGCGGCTGGGGATCCGCTGGCGCATCTCGTCCACGTGGCTGACCACGCCGACCACGCGGCCGCCGGAGCGGAGCTCGTCCAGGACGCCCATGACGGCGTCGAGGGTGTCGGCGTCGAGGCTGCCGAAACCCTCGTCGATGAACAGGGTGTCCAGGACCAGGCCGCCGGACTCGGCGGCCACCACGTCGGCCAGACCGAGCGCCAGAGCCAGTGAGGCCATGAATGTTTCGCCGCCCGACAGGGTCTTGGCGGGACGGACGGCGCCGGTGTAGTCGTCGCGGATGTCCAGGCCCAGGCCACCGCGGCGGCCGTGGCGGCCGGCGGCGTCGGAGTGCACGAACTCGTAACGGCCGCCGCACATCAGGCGCAGCCGGGACGACGCGGCCACCGCGACCTCCTCCAGCCGGGCGGCGAGCACGTAGGAGCGCAACGACATACGGCGGTTGTTCTCCCCGCGCCCGGCCACCACCTCGGCCAGGCGGGCGAGTTCGTCGTGGGTGCGCTGCAGCGGCGCGATGCGATCCACCGCCGCCCACAGCTGCGAGCACAGCTCCTCGAGCTGTTCCACCCGGCGGGCCGCCTCGGAGTGCGCCGCCACCGCGCGCTCCAGCAGCGTCTGCGCCTGTGCCACGGCGCTTTCCAGCCCGGCGAGATCACCGGGCGGCTGGTCGGCCGCCGCGCGGATGTCCGGCTCGGCCAGCACGGTCTCGGCGTGCGCCCGCGCCCGATCGGCCGCGACCAGCGCGGCCTCGATCTCGCTCTGCTGCGCGGCCGAACGCGAGGCCGCGTCCACCGCCTGCCCGTACACGCGCAGCACGGCGTAGTCGATGCCGTTCGCGCCGAGCACCGGCGGCGGCGCGTCCACCACACCCGCTGCCCCGGCGAGCTTCTCGACGCGCACCGCCAGCGCCTCGACCTGCTCGCGAGCCAGCGCGACCGCGCCGCGCACCTCGCGCACGGCGGTCGCCGCCTCCACCAGCGCGGCCAACCGGGCGCGCCGGCGCTCCACGGTTCCGTCCGCTCCGGCGGCGGCGCGCAGCCGCTCGGTCAGTTCGGCCAGCCGCCGATCGGCGGCGACCAAGCGTTCCATCGTCGCGCTGGCGCGGCTTTCGCAGTCGCGCAGTTCGTCCTGGAGCCTGACCTCCTCGGCGCGCAGGCGCTCGAACTCCGTTGTCAGCGCGGCCGCCTCGCCGGCGAGCGCACGGCTCGCGGCCCAGCCGGTCTCGGCGGCGGAGAGGGCGGCGGCCAGCTCCGCCTTGTCGGTGTCGCCCCCGCGCTCGACGAGCACCTCGACGGCCCGTTCGAGCTCGGTGATCGACTGCCCCACCCGATCCCGGGCCGCCTCGGCCGCGCGTTCGGCGGCCAGCGCGGCCTCCTCGGCCTCCTTCGACACCGCGTGCGCGGCCGGGCGCGCGGGCGCGGGATGCTCGGCCGACCCGCACACCGAACAGGCTTCGCCGTCCACCAGATCCGCCGCCAGCTCCGCGGCCATCCCCGCCAGCCGCTGCTCGCGCAGCGCGAGGGTGCGCTCCCGCGCGTCCAGGTGGGCGCCGCGCCGCGCCTCGAAATCCGCGCGCGCACTGTCCAATTCCGCCCGCCGCCGGTCCAGTTCCAACGCGGCCCTCGCGGCGTTCTTCCACCGCTCCCGCTCGGCCTCCAGCACCGGCAGCCCCGCCGCCGCGTCCGTGGCCTCGCGCAGTTCCCCCTGCACCCGGACGAGCCGCTCGGGCAACGCCCCCCGCTTCCGCTCCACGGTCGCGGTCCGCTCCCCCAGCACCCGCTGCTCCTCCCGCAACCGCGCCAGCTCGGCGTTCAGCCGGTGCGCCGACTCCGCGTCGGCCCGTACCTCGTCCAGCGCCCCCATCTGCCCACTCCACCGCTGCACCGCGGCCTCGAGGCCGGACCGCCGAGACTGCGCGGCCGACATAGACGGCCCGGGCATCGCCGACACCTCGGCCGTCACCCCCGCCGAATGACCCGGCGCCCCAGGAACACCGGTCCCGTCCGGGCCGTAGCCCCCGGTCCTGTTCGCGTCCAAGCCATCACGGGACTCGGCCGCCCCCGACCCAGGTGCGCCGGAGGTAGCCACCGTTCCGCCCGCACCACCGGATACACCAGGGTCCGCGGCCCGCTGCGCGCCCAGCCCATCCCGGGCACCGGCCGCATCCCCCGCCGCCGCTCCGGCATCGGAGCCATCGGCCATCGACTCGTCCGCCGCCTCGGCGGGACCGGACGCGGCACCGGCCCCGCCCGCGAACTCGTGCGGCGCGCCCGCGTCGGTCGTCGGCTCCTCCATGCCTTCGAGCTCGACGGCGAGATCGCTGCCAGTCAGTTCACCGGCGGCCAGATCCTGTGCGGCCCAGCGTGTTCCCGGCAGCTCTGCGCTCGCCGGCTCGAGGAGCCGGTCGGCGAGCTGCTCGGCGGTACGGGTGGCCTCGTCCTCGCGGCGGCGCAGCGCCACGGCGGCCGCGCGGGCCTCGGCGAGTGCGGCCGCCACCGGCTCGGCGCGGCGGGCGCGGTCGAGTTCGAGCTGGCTGGCCTCGCGCCGGTCGGCGCCCGCGGCGTGTTCCTCGAGACGGGTCAGGGCCTCGGCGCGGCGGCGGTGCAGCTCGTGCAGACCGCGCTGCGCCTCGGCGGCCCGCCGGGTGGCGGCCGAATGTCCCTGCTGTGCACGCAGTTCGGTGGTCGCGGCGGTCAGTTCGATGCGCGCCGCGCCGAGCAGGGACTGGGACCAGCCGACCGATTCCAGCGGTCCTGCGGTCGCGGTGGTCGGCAGCCCCGCCGCGGTGCCGACGCTCGCGATGAGGCGGTCGATGGCCTGTTTGCGGGTATCCAGATCCGCGGTGCTCTCCCGGCGCTTGTCGGTCAGCCATTTCTCGGCGGCGCCGAAACGCTCGGTGTCGAAGAGCTTTTCGAGCAACTTCTCGCGTTCCTCGTTCTCCGCGCGCAGGAATCGCGCGAAATCGCCCTGCGGCAGCAGCACGACCTGGAAGAACTGATCGGCGCTCATCCCGAGCAGCCGCAGCACCTCGTCCCCGATGTCGGGAATGCGGGACAGATTCTGCCCCCGCCCGTCCAGCCACTCCAGCGTGGCCGACGGCTTCTCTTCCGTCACACCGGTTTTCGCGCGCTTGCTGGGCCGCATATACCCCGCCTTGCGGACCAGGCGCAACCGGCGGCCCCCGAGCGTGGCCTCCAGCCGCACCTGCGGCGCGACCTGCTTGTCGGCGTGATCGGAGTGCAGCTGCTTGATCTCCCCGCGCGCCCCGGGCACGCTCCCGTACAGCGCGAAGGCGATCGCGTCGAGCACCGTGGTCTTCCCCGCCCCGGTCTGCCCGTGCAGCAGGAACAGCCCATCGGCCCCCAGCTCGTCGAAATCCACCACGGCGGTGTCGGCGAACGGGCCGAACGCGGTCAATTCCAGTCGATGCAGCCGCACGCGTCATTCCCTCCGAGAATTACAGCCGTCAACAATCCAACTACCCCGCGCGCGCCCGCCCGGGCAGGACACGCCGAGCCCCGCGCCGCCGCACCGTTCACGCGGTCAACCCGGTTGCGTCACCGCGATTCTCGTCGCCGGTCTCCACCTCGAAGAGCCCGCCCGGCGCCGATCGGCCGGGCAGCTCGCCCGCGACCTCCGGCGCGCCGGATTCCGCCGCCGCGCCGCTCCCCCGCCGCGGCCGATCCTGCTCCCGCACCGCCGCCCCGAGCGCCCGCTCCAGCCACGTCATCTCCCCCGCGCTCGGCGCACCGCGCACATCGGTCAGGAAGCTCTGCGCGATCTCGGTGTCCCGGCGCCCGCGCACCCGTTCGCGATACCGCAGGTCCGAATTCCCCTCGGGCCGCGACCATTCCACGTGCACCGCGTGCGGGAACCGCTCGCGCAGCCGGCGCAGCGCGTCCACCGGCCGCGCCTCGTCGACCAGGGTGGCCGACACGTAATCGCCCTCGGCCGCGGCGTGCTCGGCCGCGGTCAGCAATTCCTCCAGGGTGCCGCGCAGCTGACTGAGCCCGCGTACCACCGGCAGCTCGTGCCGCGTCACCCCCGACAACCCCTCCGCCCCGAGCTCCACCAGCCACACCGCCTTGCGATGCGAGCGCTCCCCGAACGAATACGGCAGCGGCGAACCGGAATACCGCACCGACTCCGAGAGCGTCTGCGGCGAATGCAGATGCCCCAGCGCCACGTAGTCCAGCCCGGCGAACGCCCCCAGCGGCACCGTCTCCACCCCGCCGACCGAGATCGACCGCTCCGAACCGGTGGCCTCCCCGCCCACCACGAACGCGTGCGCCAGCACCACCGACCGCACCCCGGCGCGCCCGGCGAGATCCGCGCGGATCAGGCGCACGGCGGCGTCCAGGATCTCCGCGTGCGAACGCGCCTGCGGCACGCCCAGTTCCACGCGGGTGATCTCCGGCTCCAAGTACGGAATACCGTAGAAAGCGACCTCTCCGTGCGAATCAGAGAGCATTACGGGCCGCGCCACATCCGCGATCCGGCAGCGCAGATGCAGACCCCCCGCCGCCGCGAAACTCCCGAGCGCCCCGAGCCGGGTCGGCGAATCGTGATTGCCGGAGGTCGCCACGATCGTCGCGCCCGCCGCGCGAATGGCCTCGAATCCCCGATTGCACACCGCGATAGCGTCCGCGCTCGGAATCGACCGGTCGTACACGTCCCCCGGCAGCACCACCGCGTCCACGCGCTCGGCCGCCACCACCTCCGCGATGGCGGTGAGCGAGGCTTCCTGATCGGCGAGCAGATCGACGCCGTGGAAGGTGCGCCCGATATGCCAGTCGGAGGTGTGCAGGATGCGCATGCCGCAGAACCGTAGGCGATGCGACCGACAGATCGGGCCGTACCCCGGCACCCTGTCGGAATTGCGCGCATGCATCGCCGAGGGTTTGCCGCTTTCCCGAAATTGTCGGTGGCGTACGGCACTATCTGCACCCATGACCGCACCGATGCTGTTCGCGCTGCTGTTGGTGTTCATCGCGGGGCTGGCCGTCGGCTGGCTCGGGCATGCCGCGCGCGCGGGTCAGCGCGCGGCGGTGGCCGAGGCCAGGCTATCGGCCATGCACGACAACGAACGGCTGCTGCGCCAGTCGCTCGGGGCGGCCAGCGAGGACGCGGCGCGGCGGCAATCGCACGCGATCGGCACGCTGGTCGAGCCGCTGCGCGAGGCGGTCGGCACCCTCAACCGGCACATCCAGGAGGTCGAGCACAACCGCATCAACGCCTACTCCGGGCTGCGCGAACAGGTCGCGGGCATGCAGCGCATGTCGCACCAACTCTCCACGCAGACCGGGCAATTGGTGGCCGCGCTGCGTGCCCCGCAGGTGCGCGGGCGCTGGGGCGAGATCCAGCTGGAGCGGGTGGTGGAGCTGGCGGGCATGACGCGGCACTGCGATTTCGACACCCAGGTCACGCGCCGCGCGGGCAGCTCGGGCGCCACCGAGGGCGTCGTCCGCCCCGACCTGGTGGTGCGGCTGGCGGGCGAACGCCACATCGTGGTCGACGCCAAGGTGCCGTGCACCGCGTACCTGGAGGCCGCCGCCACCGAGGAGCCGCGCGCCCGCGACGCGCATCTGGCCCGCCACG
This sequence comes from Nocardia sp. NPDC055321, assembly GCF_053645575.1. Taxonomy (NCBI): domain Bacteria; kingdom Bacillati; phylum Actinomycetota; class Actinomycetes; order Mycobacteriales; family Nocardiaceae; genus Nocardia; species Nocardia sp. NPDC055321. The sequence goes on along the minus strand of NZ_JBSHMS010000007.1, from coordinate 159,997 downwards.
CCAAACACCTGCGCAGCCACGTGGAACAGCTGGCCGCCAAGGAGTATTGGGCGGCGTTCGATCCCTCTCCCGAGTTCGTGGTGCTCTTCGTCCCCGGCGATCCGTTCCTCGACGCCGCCCTCGGCGCCGATCCGGGACTGCTGGAATACGCCTTCACCCGCAACGTCGTGCTGGCGACCCCGACCACCCTGATGGCCCTGCTGCGCACGGTGGCGCTGGGCTGGCGGCAGGAGGCCATGACCGCGGACATGGCCGTGATCCAGCAGCTCGGCCGGGAACTGTACGGGCGGCTCGGCACCACCGGCCGCCACCTCGATCGGCTGGGCGCGCAATTGGGTAAGGCGGTGGATTCGTTCAATCACACCGTGGCCTCCGTGGAGACGCGGGTCATGGTGACGGCCCGCAAACTGCACGACCTGGAAATAGCCGAGGCGCCCGTCCCCGATATCGGCCGGGTGGAATCCTGGCCACGGGCGGTGGGATTCGCGGAAAACGACTAACCGGACAGCTTCCTTTTCACACGCCGTTCCTCGAGTACGCGTGATGTCGGCTCCCTCGCGCGGTCCCCGCATGCCTTAGTGTGCTTGACGTGGCAGTTACCCAAAGCGAGCGAGCCGAGGTCCCCTCGTCGCACCGTTCGATCGTGCCGACGGTTCCCGGAGTGCCGGCGGGGGCGGCGGTGCTCATTGCGGTGACCTGCACCTTCATCGGATTCTTCATCGATTCGGGTGGTTCGGAGCTCACCGGCACCTTCGCCACGCTGTACGTGCTCGGCTGTCTGCTGGCCGTGGCCGCGGTCCGCTACCGCGGCCTGTTCACCACGATGGTGCTGCCGCCGCTGCTGCTGTTCCTCTCGGTACCGCTGGCCTATCAGCTCATGCTCGGCAACTCCGGCGACGGCGGCGGCAGCGGCCGGAGCAAGGTCGGCGAGATGCTGCTCAATCTGGCCATCCCCCTGGTGAACCGGTTTCCGACGATGGCGCTGGCCACCGTGCTCGTGCTCATCACGGGCGCGATCCGGGTGGCGCTGCATCGCCGTGAACTCGACGGCACCGCGCTGAGCGCGCTGCGCAGGCCGACCCCCCGGGCCCCGCGCCCGTCCGCCGGACCGCGCCCGTCGCGCGGTCGCGGGACCGCCGACGCCAAGGACGCGAAGGACACCCCTCGCCGTCGCGGCCGCGCCGCCGACGGAACCCCGGCGGCCGACGCGTCGGCTGCCGGCACGACGCGCCGCCGCCCCGCGGGCCGCGTCGCCGAGCGCCCGCCCCGGGTGGGTGGCGACGCCCGCCAGCCCGCGCCCGGCCAGGGCGCCGCGCGCCCGGCGCCGGGTGAGCGCAAGCGACCCGCCGCGGGTACCGATCGCAAGCCCGCGGGTGACCGCAAACCGGCCGGGGAGCGCAAGCCGCGCCCGGCCGCCGGCGATCGCATCCCGCCCACCGGCGACCGCGCCGCGGCCCCGGACCGCACCGGCGGCCAGGGCCGGCGCCGCAGCCAGGCCGGCGGCGAGGTGCCCCCGCACCCGCGCCCGAATGTGCGCTACCGCGAACGCGATTCCGGCCGCATCGAGCGCTGAGCACCGCCCGCGGCCGGAGCGCGACGCGCCCGGCCGCACACCCCGAACACACGAGAATCCCCGTACCCGCCGCGAATCAGGGCGGCGGATACGGGGATTCGTCGTTCGTGGAGCGGGAGCGCCCTAGCCGCGCGCGGGGCGCAGCTCGCGCGGCAGCGAGAACACCAGTGTCTCGTTCGCGGTGGTCACCGACTGCACCTCGCCGTAACCGTTGGCGGCCAGCAGTTCCAGCACGCCCTCGACCAGGATCTCCGGCACCGAGGCGCCCGAGGTGACACCGACCGTCCGCACGCCCTCGAACCAGGTCGTGTCGACCTCGCGGGCGTAGTCGACCAGGTACGCGGCCTTGGCGCCCGCGTTCAGCGCCACCTCGACCAGCCGCACCGAGTTCGAGGAGTTGCGCGAACCGACCACGATCACCAGATCGCACGCCGGGGCCATGGCCTTGACCGCGGTCTGGCGGTTCGAGGTGGCGTAGCAGATGTCGTCGCTCGGCGGATCCTGGAGATTCGGGAAGCGCGCGCGCAGCCGGTGCACGGTCTCCATGGTCTCGTCCACCGACAGCGTGGTCTGCGAGAGCCAGATCACCTTGTTCTCGTCGCGGACGGTGACCCGGTCCACCGAGTCCGGGCCGTCGACCAGCTGCACGTGATCGGGGGCCTCGCCCGCGGTGCCCTCGACCTCCTCGTGGCCTTCGTGGCCGATGAGCAGAATGTCGAAATCCTCGCGCGCGAAGCGCTTGGCTTCCTGATGGACCTTGGTCACCAGCGGGCAGGTGGCGTCGATCGTGTGCAGATCGCGCTCGGCGGCGGACTGGTGCACCGCCGGGGAGACGCCGTGCGCGGAGAACACGACGACCGCGCCGGTGGGCACCTCGTCGGTCTCGTCCACGAAGATCACCCCGCGGTCCCGCAGGGTTTCCACCACGTGGCGGTTGTGCACGATCTCCTTGCGCACGTAGAGCGGCGCGCCGTGCTTCTCGAGCGCCTTCTCCACCGTGACCACCGCCCGGTCCACACCGGCGCAGTAGCCACGCGGTTCGGCGAGCAGTACGCGTTTCGGCGCATCGGGCGCAGCCGTCGCGGACCGCACGATTCCGACGTTCAAAGGGATAGCCGAGGACATGCCGCCAAGGATACTGGCACCCGGCAGGGGCCGTGCTCCAGCTCGGGATTCACACCGGCGCGACACGCAGGGACGCCGCAGGTAGGTCACCCCGTGTGAACAACAGCGAAAAATTGACGTCAGAATCACTTTATGTGACTTCCAACCTTTGCATCACAGGGCGTTTCGGGCAGGCTAGGGGCATGTTCCGACCTCCGTTCTTGGCCCGGGTCGCCGCCGGGGCCGCCGTCTATGCCCTCGAGGAAACTCGACGGCTACCCGCCAACGCCATCAACTTCCCGATCACCGCGATCAGTCAGCTGCTGCAGACCACCATGCATTTCCAGCAGTTCGTGACCAGTCTCGCGCTCAAGGGCGACGCCGTTTTCGATCGCCTGATCCAGCCGGAGGAGCAGCCCGAATGGGCGACCTTCGACGAGGACGAGCCGTTCGGGCACACGCCGAGCGCCGCCGCGGGCACGGCCCGCAAGAGCAGCTTCGATCTGTTCAGCCCCGTGGATTCCACCCCCGAGACGGGCGCGGAACCGTTTGTGGCCGAAGCGGAATCGGTCGCCGAGGCGGTCGCCGAGCAGCCGGCCCCCGCGCCGGAACCGGTCGAATCGTCCGCCCCCGCAACGGTTTCCAAGGCCGCCACCAACGGCCGTAACGGCAGCGTCGCGGTGGCCGAGCCCGAGGTGGCCGCGGCCGTGGCGGCCGAGCCCGTCGCTCCCGCCGAGCCCGAGGCACCCGCCGCCGTCGTCGAGCCCGAGGTCGCCACCCGGTACGACTACGCGAACATCTCCCTGGCGCAGCTGCGCGCCCGGCTGCGTCAGCTCACCGTCGAGGACCTGACCGCGCTGCTCGCGTACGAGCAGCAGACCCAGGCGCGCGCTCCGTTCGTCACGATGCTGACCAACCGGATCGCCACGGTGCAGGCCAAGTAGTCCGAGCTTCCGCGGCGCCGACTGGCCGGGTGGGTACCCCGGACGGTCGGCGCATTTCGTTTGTCCGGGGCCGGTCTCTCGCCGCGGGCGGACCGCCGTCCGCCGGGTGCGGCGCGACCGCCGTCTGCCGGGTGTGGCACACGGAGTCGGTGGCTCCTGCCAGAATCACTACGGTGACCACCGACCAGCCAGCGCGGCAGCCGAGCAGCACCGCCGAGAATCCGATGCCGGTGCGCACCATCGCCGTCAAGGTGGCGCAGTGGATCGATCGGCTCGGCGCGGTCTGGGTCGAGGGACAGATCACCCAGATCAATCTGCGGCCCGGCACCCGCACCGCCTTCCTCGTGCTGCGGGACACCGCCGCTGACATGTCGCTGTCGGTCACGTGTGATCCGGACCTGCTGCGCAATTCACCCGTGCCGCTGCAGGAGGGCAGCCGGGTCGTGGTCTACGGCAAGCTCTCGTTCTTCACCGGTCGCGGCACGGTGTCGTTGCGCGTCACCGAGATTCGCCCGGTCGGCATCGGCGAACTGCTCGCGCGCATCGAGCGGCTCAAGGGGCTGCTGGCCGCCGAGGGCCTGTTCGACCCGCGGCTCAAACGCCCGATTCCCTTCCTGCCCAACCGCATCGGGCTCATCACCGGGCGCGCCAGCGCCGCCGAGAAGGACGTGGTCTCGGTCGCGACCCAGCGCTGGCCCGCGGTGCGCTTCGAGATTCGCAACGCCGCCGTGCAGGGCCCGACCGCGGTGCCGCAGATCCTCGAGGCCCTCGCCGCGCTGGACGCGGATCCGGAAGTCGATGTGATCGTGCTGGCGCGCGGCGGTGGCAGCGTGGAGGATCTCCTCGCCTTCTCCGATGAGACACTGTGCCGCGCAATCGTTTCCGCGAAAACCCCGATCGTCAGCGCCATCGGCCACGAACCCGACAATCCGATCAGTGACTACGTGGCCGACCTGCGCGCGGCCACGCCGACCGACGCCGCCAAGCGCATCGTCCCCGACGCCGCCGCCGAGGCCGCGCTGCTGCGCGACCTGCAGGCCCGCGCCAACGCGGCGCTGCGCGGCTGGGTCGATCGCGAGGCCCGCGGCATCGCCCAATTGCGTTCGCGCCCGGTGCTGGCCGAGCCCTTGCGCCTGCTCGACCAGCGGTACGACGAGGCCGAACGGCTGCGCACCGCGGCCCGCCGCGCCGTGAACCACGCCCTCACCGCCGAATCCACCGCCACTCGGCACCTGCGTGAGAAGCTCTCCGCGCTCGGCCCGGCGGCCACCCTGGCCCGCGGCTACGCGGTGGTGCAGAAGGTGACGGGCAAGGATCGCGAAGTGGTCCGTTCCATCGACGACGCGCCGCCCGGGAGCCAGCTCCGGATTCGAGTGGCCGACGGCGCGCTCACCGCCGCCACGCTCGCCGCCCAACCCCTCGGTCCCCGAAAGGATTCCACCGCCTCATGAACGACACCGACCTCACCGAGATCGCCGGCTTCGGCTACGAGCGCGCCCGCGACGAACTGGTCAACGTGGTGAAGATGCTCGAGCAGGGCGGGATGGATCTGGACGAATCGCTGAACCTGTGGGAGCGCGGCGAGGCGCTGGCCAACCGCTGCGAGGAGCATCTGGCCGGTGCGCGCAAGCGGGTCGAGGACGCGCTCGCCCACCGCACCGACCAGGGCTGACGCGGATCAGTGCGCGGGCAGTGGCTGTGCCGCTCCGACCGCGGTCGCGAGGGTGATGTACGCGCCCCGATTGCCCGCGCCCTTGACGAGAATTCGCACGTCGCCCAGGTCCGCGATCCACGCGGGCTCGGTGCCCGGCTCGGCGTAGACCACCCACTTGCGGTTGCCCACCTGCTCGGTGCCGGTGGCGTAGCGGGTACCCACCACGTCCTTGGCGAGCGCTTCCTCCGTCGCCGCGGACTGGGTCAGGCGCATGTAGCTGCCCTGCGGGGTGATGAAGCCGACGGTGCTGGTGGCCGCCCCGGCGATGGGGTCGTTGCCGCCGGAGTTGGGTGTCCAGTCGGCGGGCAGCGCGGGTTCGCGGATGGGGAAACCGAGGTTGCGCGCGTCCTCGGTCAGCGAGGTGTGCGCGTCGAACGTGGGGATCCGGCCCTGCGTGGGCCCGCCCGTGGTGAACGTGCACTGGCTCGCGATGCCCGCGATGACCAGGCAGATCAGCACCAGGGGCAGCAGCGACCAGAGCAGGTCTTTCCAGTCGTTGAAAATCCGTGGCTTCGTGTTCGGCACAGGCCCAGTATCCATGGCGGGCGGATGCGACCCGGCTCACAGTCCACGCGACGTGCACGAGTTCCGTATGCGTTCCTGACCGGCCCGGAAGTGAAACGTCAGTACTTGTTTAGAGCCACGAACCGCAATGAGACAATTCACCCAGTAGTTAGGCGAACCTAGGAGGCACCGTAATGACGGCACCCACACCCGCACCGAGCCGCCGCGAGGCCCCCGACCGCAACCTCGCACTCGAGCTGGTCCGGGTCACCGAAGCCGGAGCGCTGGCCGCGGGTCGCTGGGTCGGCCGCGGTGACAAGGAGGGCGGCGACGGCGCCGCCGTCGACGCCATGCGGCAGCTGGTGTCGACGGTGTCCATGAAGGGCATCGTGGTGATCGGCGAGGGCGAGAAGGACGAAGCGCCCATGCTCTACAACGGCGAGAACGTCGGCAACGGCGAGGGCGCCGACCTGGACTTCGCGGTCGATCCCATCGACGGCACCACCCTGATGTCCAAGGGTCTGCCGGGCGCGATCTCGGTGCTCGCGGTCGCCGAGCGCGGCGCCATGTTCGACCCGTCGGCCGTGTTCTACATGGACAAGATCGCCGTCGGCCCCGAGGGCGCCGATGTCATCGACCTGTCCGCCTCGATCGCGGAGAACCTGCGCCGGGTCGCGAAGGCCAAGCGCTCCTTCATCTCCGACCTGACGGTGTGCGTGCTCGACCGCCCGCGCCACGCCAAGCACATCCAGGAGGTCCGCGACGCGGGCGCTCGCATTCGCCTGATCTCCGACGGTGACGTGGCCGGCGCCATCGCCACCGCCCGCCCGGACTCCGGCGTGGACATGCTCATCGGCGTCGGCGGGACCCCCGAGGGCATCATCGCCGCGGCGGCCATGCGCTGCATGGGCGGCGCCCTGCAGGGCAAGCTGGCCCCGAAGGACGACGAGGAGCGCCAGAAGGCCATCGACGCGGGCCACGACCTGGACCGCATCCTGTCGACCGAGGACCTGGTGTCCGGCGACGACGTCTTCTTCTGCGCGACCGGCGTGACCGACGGCGACCTGCTGCGCGGCGTGCGCTACTTCGGCGGCGGCGCCTCGACCCAGTCGATCGTGATGCGCGCCAAGTCCGGCACCGTCCGGATGGTCGACGCCTACCACCGCCTCACCAAGCTGCGCGAGTACTCCTCGGTCGACTTCGTCGGCGACGAGCACGCGGCCCCGCCGATGCCCTGAGTGGTCCCCGGACCACCCCGCGCCCGCAGCTGACATCCCCGAACGGCGTACCGGCTTGCCCCGGTACGCCGTTCGCGTTCGCGGACCGTATTCCGCCGCCGGGTGTGCTCATTGCCTCAGGCGTGGCAACCCACTCGGCCCCGGTCCGGGCCTATGGTCGAAAACATGACCGAGGAAACCCAGTTCCGGATCGAGCACGACACCATGGGGGAAGTTCGCGTCCCCGTCCACGCCCTGTGGCGTGCGCAAACCCAACGGGCGGTGGAGAACTTCCCGATCAGCGGGGGCGGGTTGGAGCGGGCGCAGATCCGGGCGCTGGGGCTGCTGAAGGCGGCCTGCGCCACCGTGAACCGGGACCTCGGACTGCTGGACAAGGTCAAGGCCGACGCGATCATCGCGGCCGCCACCGAGATCGCCGACGGTAAGCACGACGACCAGTTCCCCATCGACGTCTTCCAGACCGGCTCGGGCACCAGCTCGAACATGAACGCCAACGAGGTGATCGCGAGCATCGCCGCGCGCGAGGGCGTCACCGTGCACCCCAACGACGACGTCAACATGTCGCAGTCCTCGAACGACACCTTCCCCACCGCAACGCATGTCGCGGCGACCGAGGGCGTGGTCAAGGATCTCGTTCCGGCGCTGGAGCATCTGCGGCTCGCGCTGCTGGACAAGTCGGTGGAGTGGGCCGGGGTGGTCAAGTCCGGTCGCACGCACCTGATGGACGCGGTGCCGATCACCCTCGGCCAGGAGTTCAGCGGCTACACCCGGCAGATGAGCGCGGGCATCGAACGCCTGCTGACCACGCTGCCGCGCCTGGGCGAATTGGCCATCGGCGGCACGGCGGTAGGCACCGGCCTCAACGCGCCGGACGGTTTCGGCGGCCGGGTCGTGGTGGAGCTCAAGCGATCCACCGGACTCGACGCCCTGTCCGAGGCGCGCGATCACTTCGAGGCGCAGGCCGCGCGCGACGGCCTGGTCGAGCTGTCCGGGGCGCTGCGCACGGTCGCCATCAGCCTGACCAAGATCGCCAACGACATTCGCTGGATGGGGTCGGGACCGCTCACCGGTCTCGCCGAACTGCAGCTGCCCGACCTGCAGCCCGGTTCCTCGATCATGCCGGGCAAGGTGAATCCGGTACTGCCCGAAGCGGTTACGCAGGTGGCCGCGCAGGTCATCGGCAATGACGCCGCGATCGCCTGGGGCGGCGGCAACGGCGCGTTCGAATTGAACGTCTACATTCCGGTGATGGCCCGCAATGTGCTCGAGTCGATTCGACTGCTGGCCAATGTCTCGCGCCTGTTCGCGGACAGGTGCGTCGTCGGCCTGGTCGCCGAAACCGAACGCCTGCGCCGGCTCGCGGAATCCTCGCCGTCCATCGTCACGCCGCTGAATTCGGTCATCGGATACGAAGAAGCGGCGGCCGTGGCGAAACAGGCGGTGAAGGAACACAAGACCATTCGCCAGACGGTCATCGATCGCGGCCTCATCGGCGACAAACTCAGCCTCGAGGAACTCGACCGGCGGCTGGATGTGCTGTCCATGGCGAAGGTCGATCAGAAGCACGAGTGAGTTAAATCCCAGGACTGAGCGGGCAATTCCGAAGCGTCACCGCAATTGCCCGCCACATCCGGCGACCGGGAAACAATCCGCGACCGGCCGAATGTCCGATTTGTCCACCTGGCCAGCACGTTCCGCACCTGGCGAACACCGCTTTTTTCCGACATTCCCCGGTCAGCGAGCTATTTTCTTTTTCTGGAAATTCCGTGAAACGCATCGCGCACAGCCGCCGATTAGCTAGTTGTCCGCACAGTGCGGGTCCCCCAGGAAAGGACGAGACAATGCTCGAAGCAGTACTCGGAGGACTTGTCAATCTCGTCGGCCTCAGCGCCTCTACACTTCTGGCCGCGCTCGGTATCGTCATCTGACAGCAGCGGTCGGGGGGTTTGGGGGCGGAATTGCCCAAAAAAAACCCCCCCCAAGAGTGGCCCCCCCGCCCCAAAAAAAAACAACCCCAAATTTGGGAATATTATTTAAAAAAAAGGAAAATTTAGAATTTTAGGG
>NZ_JBSHMS010000007.1:143176-150846 GCF_053645575.1 Nocardia sp. NPDC055321 | reverse complement strand
TTTTTTTCTTTTTGTTCGGCATTCGCTAATATCATGTTGGGGCGTTTATGGCTATTGATATCTTTTTGCGGGGGTTGTTCTTTTGTTTGACGAAAGTCCCCATATCCACGCCCGCATTCGAGTGACCCGCACGCACAATCACTTCACACCCAGTATTTCGGCATAATTCTTCAACTCGATGTCATTCTTCGAATTCTCGGCCGACGCGGCCATCACGCCGAACCAGCGTGAATCCAAGAACCAATTCCGCACACGCAGTCCCAGCGCGGTCTTCGGCGCCAGGAAGCGTCCCGGATGCGCACCGTCGGACATCCTGCGGTAGCGCGCCATCATCTCCTGGTACCGCGCGAAGGCCACGGTGTGGTCCCCGCCCGCGACGGCCAGTTCCCCGGCCAGCACGTACGCGCCGACCACCGCGAGCCCGGTTCCGAAGCCCGCCAGGGTGTTTCCGTAGCCCGCGTCGCCGAGCAGCGCGACCCGGCCCCGGACGAAACTCTTCATGCTCACCTTGCTGATCGAGTCGAGGTAGAAGCCGTCCAGCCCCGGCAATTCGGCCAGCATGCCCGGCACCTCCCAGCCCATCCCCGCGAACTTCTCGGCCACGATGCGCCGCTGGGCGTCCACGTCTGCCCGGTCGTAGTCCAGGCGCGGTGAGGCGAACAGGTACATCTGCCCGGCCTTGGACCCGCCGGTGACCGCCAGGCGGCCGGGCACGTTGTGCGCGTACGAGATCGCGCGCTCGCGGTTCCCCGCCTCGGCGCTCTCCCAGTGCGAGGCGCCGGCGATGCAGTAGTAGTAGCCGCGATGCCGCACGTAGTCGGCTTCGGGACCGAACGCGAGCGCGCGGACCCGCGAATGGATGCCGTCGCAGCCGAAGACCAGATCGAAGGTCCGGGCGGGCGCGTGCGCGAACTCGACGTGCACGCCGTCGGCGGTCTCGGTCAGCGCGGTGACGGTGTCGCCGAACAGGTATCGGCAGTGCGCCGCGGTCCGCTCGTACATGACCTCGGCGAGATCGCCGCGCAGGATCTCGAGATCACCGCCGGTGAAATCGCCGGAGATGCCGGCCTGCCGCACACCGTCGGCGTCGACGATCACCATGTCGGTCTTGCCGGTCTGCCGGGCGCGCAGGTCGTCCAGGATGCCCATGCGCTCGAGCACGGTCATGTGCGTGTGCCCGGTGAAGTCGATGGCCTGGCCGCCGGCGCGCGGGGCGGGGGCCTGTTCCACGACGGTGACGTCGAAGCCGTAGCGGTGCAGCCAGTAGGCCAGGGCCGGGCCCGCGACGCTCGCGCCGGAGATGAGAACGGTGGTGTTGCGCATGATCGGGACCCTCTCAATAACTGTGTCCATAGGACGCTATTTCACAATCAGCGTATGCTGGACGCAGTTCACCGTCAAGCGCCGAATCCGGAAGGACGCCGACCATGGCCGGACCGACCACCGTCGAACTGCTCTGGGGCCTGCCGCAGCCACCGCGGCGCGGACCCAAGCCCTCGCTCACGCTCGAGCGGATCGTGGCCGAGGCGATCGCGCTGGCCGACACCGAGGGACTGGCCAATCTGGCCATGGCCCGGCTGGCCGAACGCCTCGGCTGCGCGAAGATGGCGCTGTACCGGTACGTGCCCGGCAAGGGCGAGCTCACGGCGCTGATGCTGGACACCGCGTTCGGGCCCGCTCCGGAACCGGTGATCGTGGACGCGACCTCCCCGGAGCCGTGGCGCGCCTACCTGACCTCGTGGGCGGAGACGGCCTTCGAGCGCTATCGCGCCCACCCCTGGGCCCTGGAGCTCACCCCCGGCGTGCGCCCCATGGGTCCCAACGAATTGAGCTGGCTGGAAACGGCTCTCACCGCGCTGGCGGACACCACGCTCACCGGCCCCGAGCGCCTCGACAGCGTCGTACTGTTGCTCGGCCACGTGCGCAGCCTGATCCAGCAGATCGGCGCCGGCGGTCCGGACGACAACGCCGAAGCCGAGCTGGCCCGCGAGATCGGCCCCGTCCTGGCCGCCAACGCCGACCGCTTCCCGCACGCCCTCGCGGCCTTCGCCGAACAGTCCGGGCAGGCCGGCCCCGAAGCGCGGCCCGCCCGGAACAACGCCCTGCACTTCGGCATCGACCGCATCCTCGACGGCCTCGCCGCCTACATCGCCGCGGCGGGCTGACAGCGGAATCCGGCGCGAAGGGGGGTGCGAAGTCGAAACGGTGCGGCGCAATCGCTGGGCGCGCAGGGGAAATCCGCTTAGGCTCGATGCATGTCCGACATACCGGAATTGCAGCAGGAAGCGGTCACCACGGTGCGGGAGTTCTTCGCCGCGCTGGAGGTGAAGGCGATCGGCGAGGCGCTCGAACTCGTCGACCCCGCCATCGTCTGGAAGAACACCTCCCTACCGGATGTGCGCGGCATCGACCGCGTGCGCTGGGTCTTCGACCGACTGGCCAACCCCCGCTACGGCTTTCGGGTCGACGTGCACAACATCGCCGCGGACGGCCCGAATCTGGTCCTGACCGAGCGCACCGACTACCTCCGGTTCGGCCCGGTCGAGATCGGGTTCTGGGTGTGCGGCACCTTCGAGCTCGTCGACGGCCGGATCGTGCTGTGGCACGACCACTTCTCCTGGGAGAACCTGCTGCGCGGCACGGTCACGGGCCTGGTCCGCGCGGTCGTCAGCCGCTGACCGGTCCCCGGCGAAAGCACCCCGCCGCCGGACACCCGGGGCAGTCGGCACCGACATCGATCCGGTCGGCGCGGATTGCGAATTGCTCGCCGACCGTGGCACACGCCGGGTGAAGGTCGGAGCCGGGAACGGATTCCCGGCTGCGCACCGAACGTCACCCATGATCGGCGAGCCGACCGCGGGGATGTGGTCACCGGCCCCGGAAATGCGACGACCCGCCCGCGGCGCTCGAGCTGCCGGGGGCGGGTCGGATGGCGCGAATCAGGGGCGCAGGTGGTCCAGCTCCGCGCGGGCCTTCTCGCCCTGCTCGCTGAAGTCGGTGCGGCCGAAGATGTTCCAGCGCTCGAGCAGCGGGGTGAAGACCAGTTCGTTCTGGCGGGCCGGGTCGTAGATGCCCGCCGCGGCCAGCAGATCGTCGCTGTTGGTCCCGTCGGGCAGGTTCACCACCGGCACGCGGAAGTCCGCGACGCGGTCGGCGATGGCGCGCACGGCCTGATCGGGCGCCTGGTCCAGGGCGGCCGAGACCAGGTTGGCGAAGAAGATCGCGTGCAGTTCGTCGTCGGCGGCCAGGCGCTCGGCGATGGTGACCACGATCGGGTCCTCCGACAGCGCGGCGGTGTTGCGGTGCCGCACGGCGGCCGCGGCCTCTTCGAACGCGGAGGCGGCGAGCACGTCGATCAGGTGCATGCCGGGCCGCGAGAAGCCGACGGTCATGTGCTCCATGCGCACCCGCTCGAGGGCGATCGGATCCACCGCACGGGTGACCATGAGGTAGTTCCGGATCATGATCTCGTGCCGGTTCTCCTCGGCGGTCCAGCGACCCACCCAGCGCCACCAGGGGCCGGTACGCAGGTACTTCGCCAGTTCGCGGTGGTACGCGGGCAGATTGTCGGCGACCAGCACGGCCACGGTCAGGGCCAGCTTCGAGACGTCACTGAGCTCGGATTGCGCGGGCTCCCAATCGGTTCCGCCGAGGAACTCGAAGTTGCGGCCGTCGTCCCACGGCACGTAGTCGTGGGGCTGCCATTCCGCCGCGACGGCCACGTGGCGCACGAGGTTGGCTTCCACCTCCGGGGCCAGCGATTCCAGCAGTTCGCGGTCGAGGAATTCGTTCTGCACGAGCACAACCTAGCGGCTGCGCCGCGAACGCGGGCATCTTCCCCCCGCATTCGCAACGGCTATGGACCGGCATGTCGAACTGCTATAGCCGCGCGGGCGTGCCGGTCGCCCACGCCACACCCGGGCTGCGAGGCTCTCGACCCGGGCCGATGACGCTTACCGGCCGGACCGGGCGGCGCCGGGGCGCGACGATTCGGGTCCGGGACGCGCGGCCCCGGACCCGTTCCCGCTATTTCTCGGTAATGGTGATGTTGCCGTCCACCCAGCTGATGCTGCCGTCCTCGAACTCGCTCTGCTTGCCGCCCGGAACGGTGGTCTCGTCGCTCGTCGGGTAGCCGAGTTCGCCACCGGGCCCGCCCTGCCCGTCCCACGCCTTGCGAATCTCGCCCCACACCACGTGGGTTCCGGTCTCCGGGCTGGAATAGATGGCCCCGCCCTCGAATTCCTGCATCTTGCCGCCGCCGGGCGCCTCGCGTTCGGGGCCGCGGGGATCGCCGAGCGGGCCGGTCGCGCCGCCGAGTTCGGTGTACTTGGCGAGAAACGCTCCGGCGACCGCGATTTCGCCGCCGTTGCGGGTGGCGATCTTGGTTTCCATGGCGCCGCCGGTGGCGCTGGTCTCCGGCGCGGCGGTGGTCGTCTCCGGCGCGGAGGTGCTGGAGTGATCGTCGTCGTGTTCCTCCGTGGTGGCCGGCGCCGGGGCCATGACGCTGGTGGAGGTCGCGCCGTCGGACTTGAAGTCCTTGTCCTCTTTGTCCTTCGAGCAGCCCGCGACCATGACCGTGATGAGCGCGGCCGCCGCCACGATGCCGGCCGAACGTCGAGCGAAGTGGTGCATATCCATCCTCTCGGTATTTCAGGACGAGACCCGGCAACCGTTCAGCACACCACCACTCCGCGCCGAATCAACAGCCGAGCTGGCATTTCAGTGAAACATACCCTGCGGACTGTGAATCGAAACACATACTACGAATTTGCCCGGCCGGGTGGCGTACCGAAGTACGCCGCCCGACCGGGCAAGAAATCACCTATCGCCTAGCGCGCCGTCACGCGTTCGGCCCGAACTCCTCCAGCATCTCGGTGACCAGCGCCGCGATGGGCGAACGCTCGCTGCGGGTCAGGGTGATGTGCGCGAAGAGCGGATGGCCCTTCAGCTTCTCGATCACCGCGGCCACGCCGTCGTGCCTGCCCACGCGCAGATTGTCGCGCTGGGCGACGTCGTGGGTGAGCACCACCCGCGACCCGCTGCCCAACCGGCTCAGCACGGTGAGCAGCACGTTGCGTTCGAGCGATTGCGCCTCGTCCACGATCACGAAGGAGTCGTGCAGCGAGCGGCCGCGAATGTGGGTGAGCGGCAGCACTTCCAGCATGCCGCGCGCCTGGACCTCCTCCATGACCTCGGGGCTGGCCAGCCCTTCCAGGGTGTCGAAGACGGCCTGCGCCCAGGGCCCCATCTTCTCGCTCTCGCTACCGGGTAGGTAGCCCAGATCCTGTCCGCCGACCGCGTACAGCGGCCGGAACACCACCACCTTGCGATGGGTTCGCCTCTCCAGCACCGCTTCCAGGCCCGCGGTCAGCGCGAGCGCGGACTTACCGGTGCCCGCCCGGCCGCCCATCGACACGATGCCGATGCTCTCGTCCAGCAGCAGATCCAGCGCGATGCGCTGTTCGGCCGAGCGCCCGTGCAGCCCGAAGGCCTCCCGGTCGCCGCGCACCAGTTGCACCCGCTTGTCCGGGGTCACCCGGGCCAGGGCGCTGCCGCGTGCGCTGAGGAGCCGAATACCGGTGTGGCACGGGATGTCCCGGGCCTCGTCCAGGTCGATGACGGAATCGGCGTAGATCTTGTCGACCGTCGCCGACCCGACCTCGAGTTCCACCATGCCGGTCCACCCGGAGGTGACCACGTCCTGGGCGTGGTACTCGTCGGCCTGCAACCCGACAGCGCTCGCCTTGACGCGCAACGGGATGTCCTTCGAGACCAGGACGACCTTCTGCCCCTCGGCCGCGAAATTGAGTGCGCAGGCGAGGATTCGAGAGTCGTTGCTGTCGGTTCTGAAGCCCACCGGCAGCACACTGGGGTCGGTATGGTTCAGCTCCACCTGGAGCGTGCCGCCCGCGGATCCGACCGGGATCCGCTGATCGAGCCGACCGTGTGCCAGACGCAGATCGTCCAGCATGCGCAAAGCCTCGCGAGCGAACCACCCCAGTTCGTGGTGGTGCCGTTTGCCCTCGAGTTCGCTGATCACCACGAGCGGCAGCACCACGTGGTGCTCGCCGAAGCGGGTCAGCGCCCAGGGGTCCGAAAGCAGCACCGATGTATCCACGACAAAGGTTTTCAGTCCTGATTCGGACGACTGCGAGGCGCGAACTCCCTGCCCGGTGGTGCGCGCACCCTCGGCGGAAGTGTTGACGGAGCGTGCATCAGTCACGGTGGGCTCCTTTGCCACCCGCGCGACACCGCGCGAGCGTTCTCGCTGGGCCGGTCGGCCGTTAGGGTCGTAGGACCCGAGGGCCGAGTGCCGGCCCCCTCGCACTGAGTAGCTCAGACACGATCAGGACCTCCCGTACGCGCCACACCTACGCGGCCCGCACCCCCGACGCTACCGCCGAAATCGGTTTCCGGCTGCTCGAGTTGCAGGCGTGTTAGTGAAGATCGGATTAACTGCGTGTCCTACTTCGGCGTTTCGCCCAACTCGCCGAGGAGAACCGGAACGTGGCTGTGCGCCGGATCCTTCACCGCTGTCACCAGCGTGAGTGGTTCCTTCGCGGCCTCGGCGCGCAGGCGCGCCAGCGCCTCTCGCGGCGCGGCGCCGGAAAGTTCCGCGCGGTACCTATTTTCGAATTCGGCTCTGCGCGTGTCCGGATCCGCGTGGTACCACCGCCGCAACTCGTTCGACGGCGTCACGTCCTTGGCCCACTCGTCGATGGATGCCTGCTGTTTGCTGACCCCGCGCGGCCAGAGCCGATCCACCAGCACCCGGCGGCCGTCGCCCGCCTCGGGAGCGTCGTACACACGCTTGACCCGGTACCTCGGTTGCGCTGCCATGGGTCCATTACAGTCGATGGCATGGCCGATACTCGCGATCTCGAGACGCTGTCCACCAAGGAATTGCACGACCGGGCCGTGAAGCTGGCCGTTCGCCATGGTGATGTGAAGTTCCTGTGGGATCTGCTCAAGTCCATTCCGGCCGCCGCGGCCGCCGCGGGCGATCTGGGCGAGAGCGAAGCCGACATCAAGTACGTGCTGCCGATGCTGGACGATTACGCGCACGCGGGCGAGGGCGAGATCGGCGAGGTGCTGCGCCCGATGTACGTGGACTACCTGGCCAAGAATTCCTGAGCACCGCGCGGGGCACGGCTCCCGCGATCCGCGGGGCGGACGGGCCCGGCGCGGCGAACCTACACTCGGGGCATGACCGCTGACGCCATACCGGAGCTCGTCGTGTACCGGCGTCCCGGCTGCCCCTTCTGCGCGCGCCTGCGCACGACCCTCAACCTGCGCGGCATCGTGCACCGCGAGGTGAACATCTGGGAGGACCCCGACGCCGCCGCGTTCGTGCGCTCGGTGGCCGACGGCAACGAGACCGTGCCGACCGTGGTGCTGCGCACCCCCGGGGCGAAGCCCGGCGACTCCGCCGAAAGACATTGGGTGAACCCGAATCCCGGCGAGTTGATCGCGACCGTGAAGGCCGACGCGCCCGCGCTCACCGGCGGGCCGCGGCGGCTGCGCCTGTTCTGAACCGGGCGGGTAGACACCCGGCGACTCCGAGCCCGGCGAACCCGGGCCCGTAACTCGGCGGCCCCGGCCGATCCGGGCCCGCCGCACTCGAAAGAACCGGCCCGGCGCCGGGCGAAAAGAGCCGCGCGGGGGGGTGC
>NZ_JBSHMS010000007.1:84287-143166 GCF_053645575.1 Nocardia sp. NPDC055321 | reverse complement strand
GGCCCCGCCAGTACCGGCCCCCCCGCAATCAAAAAAACCCCCCCGCCGCTAAAATTCTATCGCGGCGGGCCGTATTCGTCAGTGCTGCTCCGGCACTCAGCCGAGCAGGCGCCACTCCTCGAGGCCCTCGTACAGCGGGAAGGCCTGGGCCAGCTTGGACACCCGCTGGCGCAGCGAATCCAGATCCGCGGACCCGGTCAGCGCGGCGGCGATGATCTCGGCGACCTCGGCGAACTCGGTGTCGCCGAAACCGCGGCTGGCCAGCGCCGGGGTGCCGATCCGCAGGCCGGAGGTGACCATCGGCGGGCGCGGGTCGAACGGAACCGCGTTGCGGTTCACGGTGATTCCGATCTCGTGCAGCAGATCCTCGCCCTGCTGGCCGTCCAGCTGCGAGTTGCGCAGATCGACGAGCACCAGGTGCACGTCGGTGCCGCCGGTGAGCACGGTGATGCCCTTGGCCTTGGTGTCCTCGGCGTTCAGGCGCTCGGCCAGGATCTTGGCGCCGGACAGCGTGCGGGCCTGGCGCTCGGCGAACTCGGCGCCCGCGGCGATCTTGAAGGCCACGGCCTTGGCGGCGATGGCGTGCATGAGCGGACCGCCCTGCTGGCCCGGGAAGACCGCGCTGTTGAGCTTCTTGGCGTACTCCTGCTTGGCCAGGATCACGCCCGAGCGCGGACCGCCGAGGGTCTTGTGCACGGTGGAGGAGACGACATCGGCGTACGGGACGGGCGAGGGGTGCAGCCCGGCCGCGACCAGACCGGCGAAGTGCGCCATGTCGACCCACAGCTTCGCGCCGACCTCGTCGGCGATCTCGCGGAAGGCCGCGAAGTCCAGGTGCCGCGGGTAAGCGGACCAGCCGGCGACGATCACCTGCGGCTTGGACTCGATCGCGAGCTTGCGGACCTCGTCCATGTCGACGCGGTGATCGTCCTCGCGCACGCCGTAGGCGCTGACCTCGTACAGCTTGCCGGAGAAGTTCAGACGCATGCCGTGGGTGAGGTGGCCGCCGTGCGCGAGATTCAGGCCGAGCAGGCGCTCGCCCGGATTCATCAGCGCCATGAGGACCGCGGCGTTGGCCTGCGCGCCCGAATGCGGCTGGACGTTGGCGTATTCGGCGCCGAAGAGTTCGGTGACGCGGGCGCGCGCCAGATCCTCGACCACATCGACGTTCTCGCAGCCGCCGTAGTAGCGGCGGCCCGGGTAGCCCTCGGCGTACTTGTTGGTGAGCACGCTGCCCTGCGCCTGCAGCACCGCGCGCGGCACGAAGTTCTCCGAGGCGATCATCTCGAGGGTGTCGCGCTGGCGGGCCAGCTCACCGGCCATGGCCTCGGCGACCTCGGGGTCTAGTTCACCGAGGGACTGGGAATTGACTGAGGAGGTCGTCTGCGTCACGCCGCCGAGTGTATTTGCCGGTGCCGCGCCGTTTGCCAGCGGGTTCTGAGTGTCGCCGAGCGAATGCCGATCCATCGCAACCTCCGTGCTCCGGGATCCCCGGGGGTGCCAGGGGTCCTGTTCGCCCTGCACCCAGGCGCGCGGTGCGGGACTTCGGTGCTTCCCGGTGGTTGCTTCCACCTCGAGTGCGCCAGTCGCGGTAGCGCCCATCCTATCCGGCGGCCCGCATGCCGGATCACGCGCCCGCCGGACCGGCGCGCCACCCGAGCGACAGGGCGAAACACCGCCGACACACCGAAGAACCTTTGCCCCGGAAAGTAGGGGCGCGGACCATGTCCACGCAGACGAGACGCGCCCGTAACGGCGTAGGCATGGACAGCGCGCGAAATTCAGGCTATGGCGAAGCACCGAAGATCGGTAAAGTTTCGCGCGCTGGCTTTCCCGGCCAGTGGCATCGGCCCAGATCTAGCTTTCGAGGTAAAAGATATGCTGTACAACATTGCCGGCGGCGGTTTCCAGGACGTTCTGCTCACCCTGCTCCGCACCCTGTGCACCGCCTCCAGCGGTGGCGCCTCCTGTGCCAACTGGGGCACCGCCGCCTGATACACCGGTAATTCGGGGAGTTCCCTCACATTCGACGAATCGCGCCGGGTGTGAGGGGTTCATCCAGGAGCCGCCGGAAACGCTCGGATCGATCGTCCGGACCGGCGGCGCCGTCCAGCCAGCCACCGAGCAATCGGTAACCCTCCACGTACGTGCTGATGTAGGCCCGCCACAGCGGCGAGGACAGGAACCGCAGCGACTGCCGCGCCCGCTCCGGCGTCACCAGGCTCCAGCGCTGCAGGAATTCGGCCACCTCATCGGCCCCGCGCCCGCGATCGTGCAGCAGTAGCGCGGCATCCTGGCGCACACCCAGCAGCTTGGCCGAGGCCGTCGAAACCCGTTCGGCGCGTTCACCATCGAAGCGCAGTCCGAGATCGGCGTAGATCTCCTGCGCCCAGCGGCCCCAGCCCGGGCCGACGATCGACTTCAGCGCCAGATCCGCGAGGCCCTCGGCCATCAGGCACTGCGGGGTGTTGACCACGAACAGCGTCTGCTCGTCCTGCCCGGCGGCGACCAGTCCGGCTTCCTTGCGGCAGTGCTCGGTGTGATGGCCCGGGTACGACTCGTGCGCGATCAAATGGCCGAGCTGGGACATGTGCTGTTCGAGATCGGAATTGATGGCGACCCGTGATTGGTAGTCGCCCAGGTAGTAGTTGAAGCCGGACCACGGCTTGTCGCCCACCACTTCGTATTCCACGCGCTCGTTGTCCGGCAGCGGATAGCGTTCGCGGACCAATTCGCGCAGCGCCCCGGAGAAGGCGTCCACGCATTCGCGCAGGCGCTCGGGCGGGATCGTGTCGGCGCGGCGATGGGCGGTGACGCGATCGAGCAGCGGGCCGTCGCCGGGCAGTACCTCGTCGAGCTGCCGATGCGCCTCGCGGTAGTCGTCCTCCGCGCCGGGTGCGATCTCCACGTCGAAATAGGCGCGCACCTCGTCGATGAAGGTGATGTCGTCCCCGGCGAACTTGCGGGCCGAGCATTCGAGCGCGCGCAGATGGACCTCGAGGAATTCGGTGCGCTCGGCGGACAGCCCGGCCCCGGGCAGTTCTTTCAGCAGGGTCGCGGCCCGGTGCGCGAGCTCGCGCGGCTGCGGGGCGGGCGCGTTCTCACTCGCCCGGCGCAGGGCCGGATCGCCGGTGAAGGCGTCGACGAAGCCCTCCTCCAACCGATCGAAGGCCAGGCCCAGTCGCAGGTATTCGGTCACGAGCGGATGCGCTGCCATGGGAGTTCATTTAACTGCCTTGCCTGCTCGGGCGCGTGTCACCGCCGCGGCTATGTCCTAGATCACTATGGTTACCGGCGAGTAGCAACACCTGGTGTTCACCGGGTTGTAGGAGCCGAGCACAATTCGCCTATGCGTGGAGTGTCGACGTATCCGCCTCTGAGGAGTCCGGGGTCAGTACAGGTGGAAACCCAACCGACACGGGCCCGGGTTCGGACCCGCGGTGACCGTTGTCGGCCGACACGGGGACGTGGATAAATGGCGCGAATGAGTGAGCCGAGTCCGTATGTGGAATTCGACCGTAAGCAGTGGCGCACACTGCGCAAGTCGACTCCGCTCGTACTCACCGAGGAAGAGCTGACCGGTCTGCGCGGTCTGGGCGAGCAGATCGACCTGGAAGAGGTCGCGGAGGTCTACCTGCCGCTGGCCCGGCTCATTCACCTGCAGGTGGCGGCCAAGCAGCGGCTCTTCGCCGCGACCGCGACCTTCCTCGGGGAAACCCATCCCGACCGCCAGGTGCCGTACGTGATCGGCGTGGCCGGATCGGTGGCGGTGGGCAAGTCCACGACCGCGCGCGTGCTGCAGGCGCTGCTGGCGCGCTGGGACCACCACCCGCGGGTGGATCTGGTCACCACCGACGGATTCCTGTATCCCACGGCCGAACTCACCCGGCGCGGCATCATGCACCGCAAGGGTTTCCCGGAGTCGTACGACCGGCGCAAGCTGCTGCGCTTCGTCACCGAGGTGAAATCCGGTGCGACCGAGGTGTGCGCGCCGGTGTACTCGCACATCGCGTACGACATCGTGCCGGACCAGTTCCACTGCGTGCGCCAGCCCGACATCCTGATCGTCGAGGGCCTGAACGTGCTGCAGACCGGTCCGCGACTGATGGTCTCGGACCTGTTCGACTTCTCCATCTACGTGGACGCGCGCATCGAGGACATCGAGACCTGGTACGTGCAGCGGTTCCTCGCGCTGCGCAAAACCGCCTTCGCCGATCCGAATTCGCACTTCCACCACTACGCGCGGTTCAACGACGCCGAGGCCACCAGCGCGGCCAAGGAGATCTGGAACAACACCAACCGGCCGAACCTGGTGGACAACATCCTGCCGACCCGCCCGCGCGCGACGCTGGTGCTGCGCAAGGACTCCGACCACACCATCAACCGGCTGCGCCTGCGCAAGCTGTAGGGAGCCGGGAACTCCGGGCTCGCGGGAGTCAGAGACTCCAGGCGGCGTCCAGGCGCGCTCCCACGTCGATGTTCGTGGCGGCCTGGATGTTCGGCTTGTGGATCTCCTCGGCGATGTAGCGCGCGACGAAGCGGCGGATCTCGTGGTCGACGCTGGCCACGATGCGCAGCACCTCGCCGCGCCGGGACGCGCTGGCCACGTTGATGCGCACGTTGCTGGGCTGGGGCTCGGCGATCTCGATGAGCACCCGCAGCGGTTCGGCGGTGCGCACGGTCAGGCGCAGGTGAATGGTGCCGTCGACGCGGAAGGGGTAGCGGTCCACCGCGAGGTCGATGAGCAGGTCCACGTCCAGCGGGATCACCAGATCGAACGAAATGTTTTCCAGCACTTCCCGATTCAGGCGGGGCTGGCCCAGGCGCACGCTGGCCGAGAGTTTCGCGATGCGGCCCGGGCCCGCGCCGATGGGGCCGAACTCGAACTGCTCGCCGGTCAGCTTCTCGAAAGCGCCGGCGATCCGCTCGGGCGACGCCGCGTATTCCAGGAATCGCCGCCCGAACTCCTCATAACTCAGGTACGCCGCGGCGCCACCCTGCCCCTCGACCAGTTCGCTCATGCGATCCGACGGTACGCAGCGAAGCGCCCGCGAACCACGGAAGCCATTGCACTGCAATACAACCGTTGACTGGCCGTGTCGCGGTCGCGGCCGGGGTCACGGTGCGGAATTCGGGTCCCGGGTGCGTGCTCAGACGCCGAAGCGGCGGTGCCGCGCGGCGAAATCGCGCAGGGCGCGCAGGAAATCCACGCGCCGGAATTCGGGCCAGTAGGCCTCGGTGAACCAGATCTCGGAGTAGGCGCTCTGCCACAGCAGGAATCCGGAAAGTCGCTGCTCACCGGAGGTGCGGATGACCAGATCCGGATCCGGCTGCCCGGAGGTGTACAGGTGCTGGCCGATCGCGTCCACCGTGATGGCCTGGACCAGATCCTCCCCGGTCTCCCCGCCCTCCATCTCCTGGCGCACCAGCGAGCGCACCGCGTCGGTGATCTCCTGCCGGCCGCCGTAGCCGATGGCCACGTTCACGTGCACGCCGTCCCGGCCCAGGGTGCCCTCGGCGGCGTGCCGCAATCGCTTGGCCACGACATCGGGCAACTGGTCCAGCGCGCCGACGATGCGGACGCTCGAATTCTGTTCCGGCGCAGAGAGTTCCTCGACCACGTCGGTGATCACCTCGAAGAGCGTCTCCAGCTCCTCGGGGTCACGGCCCAGGTTCTCGGTGGAGAGCAGGTAGACGGTGACCATCTCGATCCCGGCCTCACCGCACCAGCCGACCAGCTCGGCGATCTTGAGCGCGCCCACCCGATGCCCGTGACTGACGTCGGTGAAGCCGTTCTCCCGCGCCCACCGCCGATTGCCGTCACACATCACCGCCACATGGCGCGGATGCTGCTTACCCGCCAGCTGCTTGGCCAGTCTGGCCTCGTAAACGCGATACGGGAGTCCACGCACCTGACTCGCAAGCTTCACGGCCAGTCACCCTACGCTCCCCCGCCTCCCCGCGTATTTGGCGCATGGCCTAGGTGCCGTTGGCCGTCCCATTCGCGTGGTGCGGGCAGGAGCGGAACCCATTTTGGGCGTACCCCCGGAGTTACCCCGACCGGCACGAAATCAGTCGGCGCGACCCGATCGGCGCGCGGCACGAGTGCCGTTGGCCTTCCCATTCGCGCGATGCGGGCAGGAGCCGAGCCCATCTTGGGCGTGCCCCGGGAGATACCGGACCGTTCGAGATCTGTGGGCCACAATCCGATCGGGCACATTTCATGAAGGACAGGTGCGGGTCTGCCGAATTGGGGCTCGGCTTCGCCTTCGCAGAGGGGTGATCACTGGAAACCCGGTTGGTGGCGAGGGTGCCGGACCCCTACGGGTGGGTGATGTGGGGACGGGGGTTGGGGGCGTATCCGTTGAGGGGCCCGCCACTTTCGGGGGGATTCGGGTCGCAACCTACGGTACCGTAGGTTACTGAGGAGGTAACTACGTGTCGGAGAGTGTTCCCGCCCCGGTGGCGGATGTTCTTGAAACCGTTCGGGACGAGATCGCGCTCATCAAGCCGCGGCTGCGGGGGTGGATCCATCTCTGGGCCGTGGGAGTCGCGGCCGTCGCGGCCATCGTGCTGGTGAGCGTCGCGAGCACCGTGTCGGCGACCGCGGCCTGGTCGACGGCGGTCTACGGGCTGACCGTGTGCGGGGTTTTCGGGATCAGTGCCACCTACCACCGGGTGCACTGGAAGACCGCGCGGGCGCGTATGTGGATGAAGCGGGCCGACCACTCGATGATCTTCCTGTTCATCGCGGGTAGTTACACGCCGTTCGCGTTGCTCGGTGTGCGGGGGCGGGCGGGGACGATCCTGCTCGTCACCGTGTGGGCGGGGGCGCTGGCGGGGGTCACGCTGAAGATGTTGTGGCCCACCGCGCCGCGCTGGGTCGGGGTGCCGCTGTATCTGCTGCTGGGGTGGGCCATCGTGCCGGTCGCGGGGACGCTCATCGGGAACGTGGGGTGGGCGCCGGTGCTGCTGTTGCTCGCGGGCGGGATCGCGTACAGCATCGGCGGCGTCCTGTACGCCGCGCGCTGGCCGGATCCGTGGCCGGAGGTGTTCGGCTACCACGAGTTCTTCCACGCGGCGACGGTGGTCGCGGCGCTGTGCCACTACGTCGCGGTCTGGCTGGTTCTGCTGCGCTGAGTGCGCGAGCAATAACTCACAAACGTGCAATCCGGAGCAAAAGGTCTCTAAAGTCCAGAGCAACAGCCGGACGACCCCTAGGCACTACATTCCGATGAACGCACCGACCGTCGCAGCCGCGACGCCCCTGGCGACGTGATCAGCAGGCTCATTCTGTGGGCGCTGCGCGCGCGTTGGGGGCTGTCGGCCGTCGTGATGGCGTGCAACCTCGGCGGGCTCGGGGTCATCACCGTCGAACTGTGGCTCAGCGGGTTCTTCGCCCGGCTCGGCACCGAATGGATGACCGCGTTCGGGCAGGTGGCGATCTATCCGGCCATCGGCGCGTTCCTGGGCATCGTGCTCGCGGTGCGCGATCGCGAGCACTACTTCGCCTGGCTCGATCAGCGTCGGACGCCGACCGAAGCCGAGGCGCGCCGGCTGCTGCACCTGCCGCTGGGAATCACGCTGCGGGCCTTGGCCATCTGGCTGCCGGGCGTCATCATCGCGGCGGCGCTGTTCGCGCATTTCACCCCGGAACGCGACTTCGCGGTCGTGCTGTCCATGTTCACCCTGGGCGGGATCGAGTCGGCGGCGCTGACCTTCCTGATCGTCGACCGGCTCATCCGGCCGACCATTCCGGTGGTGTCGGAGGTGCTGGACGGGACCGGGCACTGGAGTTCCACGGTGCTGATGCGGGTGCTCGTCACCTTCACCGTGACCGGCGCGGTGCCGCTGTTCATGCTCATCACGGTGCTCGCGGATCCCTCGTCGGCGTACGCGGACCGGATTCACACGGCGATCTACGTGGCCCTGGTCGGGCTCTCGGCGGGCGCGGTCGCGACGGCGGCGCTGGCGCGCTCGGTCGCCACCCCGATCCACACGCTGCGCGATGCCCTCGACCGGATCGCCAAGGGCGATCGCGACGTACGGGTCCCGATCGGCAGCACCAGCGAGATCGGGCGGCTCGAGCATTCGGTGAACGAGCTCGCCTCGAATCTGCGTGAGCGCGAACGCATGCAGGCGGTGTTCGGCCGCCACGTCGGGGCCGAGGTCGCGGCCCGCGCGCTCGCCGCCAAATCCGATCTGACCGGCGATATGCGGGTGGTGACAGCGCTTTTCGTCGATGTGACCGGGTCGGTGGCCATGGCCACGGAATTGGCCCCGCGCGATTTCGTCACCAAGCTGAACCGGCTGCTGTCGATCGTGGTCGCCGCCACCGAGGCCAATCAGGGCCTGGTCAACAAGTTCGAAGGCGATGCGGCGCTGTGCATCTTCGGCGCGCCCATCGCCCTGGACGACAACGCGACCCCCGCCCTGCGCGCCGCGCGCCGCATTCGCGACGAGGTGATCGCGGCGGGCGAGCTCGACATCGGCATCGGCGTCGCCCGCGGGCTGGTCTTCGCCGGTGACGTCGGCGCGGATACCCGCCTGGAGTTCACCGTGATCGGCGACGCGGTCAACGAGGCCGCCCGCCTGACCACCGAGGCGAAACAGGTCGGCCGCCGGATCCTGGCCAGTCAGGTCGTCATCGACGCCGCCGCGGATTCCGAACGCAGCAGGTGGATGCTGCACGACACCATCCACCTGCGGGGACGGAAGGAACCCACGCCGGGCTGGACCGACGTCCCGTCTCCCGCGCGAGCCCGCCACAACGGCACCGCCCCGCAGGCCGCGCCCCCGCGGGCCGCAGCCCCGGCCCCCGCCGCCGACCTCTAGGCAGCCACTCCCCCGTCATTCCGCCGGCACGGCTTCCAACAGCCACGGCCGGTCGGCCGCGGTGATCGCTTCGCCCGGTACACACGACCGTTCGAGGACGCCCAGCACCGGCCCCGGGTCGCACCCGTAAACCCCGGCGCCCCAGGCACTGTTGGCCTCCACCACCGCCCAGCCGCGACCGGCGATCAGCCCGACGTCCAGGACCACGGCCGCGGGCACGTCCACGTCGGCGAGCACCCGCCCGGCGTAGGCCCGCGCATCGGCCAGTTCCCGCTCACTCGCGGGCCAGCCGCCGTCGGCGGCCATCGCGAGCTCACCAGCGCGCAGATACGGTGAGATCGCGACGACCTCGCCGTCGAGCACGAAGCAGCGGAACTCGGACTCGAAGTGGATCGGGTCGGCGATCAGCACCGCGGTCTCGTCCGAATACGCTCCGGCATCTGGCAATCCGAGGCCACCGTACGGGTAGACGCGCCCTTCGAAACCCTTGCGCCCGTCGGCGGGCTTCACGAAAGCCGCTGTCTCCCAGGCACGTGCGCGACCGAGGGTCGTCAGTTGTATCTCGCGCCCGCGATGTCGCTCGGGCAGGTTCGGTAACCAGTCCGCCGGGACGTCCAACAGCGAGATTCCCGCTTGCCCGGCGATGACCTCCACCCAGGAGATCTCCCCGTAGAGCGTCACGCGCCCCTCGAGCTCGTCCGGAGCTTGCCACCCGGCGAGCCGCAGCACGGACCAGCCCTCCGCCTGTACGGCGGCCGCCCTCATGATCCGAGAGTCCTCGGAGTATCTGGGCGACAAAATCAAAGTAGACACAGGTTCCGGACTGTAGGACCGGGCGGTGGCTGCGGCAATGGAAATACGCGGGGCGGCGTCGACCCGAGGCGGTGTGTGTGGACGTATTCACAGCAGTTCACAGGCTGTTTCGCTGCATGGTTGCGGTGGCGTGACCGTGCCGCCCGTAACCGAAGCGGTATGCGGGCGCGAGGTCGAACCGATCCGCGGCGCGGGTATCGGCCGCGGCTCCGGTACCGCTGTCGTACTGCGGGACCGGTGGCGTGTCGTACTCGCGGGTGATCCGTATCGGCGACGGGGGCGGGGACAGTGGGGGTATGAGCGGTATCGGGGCGCACGCACGGGACTTGTCGGACGGTGACCGGGATCGGCCGGTGGCGGTCTCGATCGCGCTGCAGGGCATTGTCGTGGCGTTGCTCGCGGGGGTATGCGAGTCGCTGTTGCGGGCGTCCTCGGCACTGGATCAGCCGGATGCCGACGTGGGCGGCCTGCTGCTGGGGCTCGCCGCCCGGGGACTGATCTACGTGGCGGTCGCGGCGATAGCTCTACAGATGGCGGCGGGCGCGCGGTGGGCCCGAACGACTCTCACGCTCGGCCTCGGCGTGGTCGGCATGACCTCCCTGCTCATCGAGCCCGCGACCACACTGTTCTCCGGGCAGGGCGTAACGGTGGACTGGTCGCCGGAGCCACTGGCGCTGGCCACATTTCGCGTAATCCACATAGCCGCGGTCTTGGTCGCGATCCCCGCCATGTACCGCGCGGGCGACTACTTCACACCCGGCACGACCGCGTCCCCGCAACGCGGCGCGTAGCGGGGGCCGTGACTCAGGCCGAGGCCGGCGGGAGAAGAGCCGCGCGGACCTCCTGCGCCGTGGTGACCGGGAGGTCGCAGACCGCGCCGCGGCAGATGTACGCCGCGGAGTGGGTGTTCACCGCGGGGCGATCGGTCAGCAGGGGGTCGGTGTCGGGGGCCGCCGCCACCACTACCGTGCCGCCGGGGGCGGCGAGGCGGGCGGCCTGCACCAGGGTCGAATAGCCCTCGCGGTCACCGTCGGCCACCGCCACGGCCACCTGGATCGGACCCCGCAGGGCCGCCTCGGCGACGGCGAGCCAGTGGCCCGCCGAACGGGGGGCGCGGGCGAGCAGGATCGCGCCGCGGTCCAGGGTCGCGTCGGCGAGGTCGCGGTAGCGGGCGGCCGATTCCAGGTCGGAGAGGGCCGCCGCGGTGAGCAGCGCGTCGGCGAGAACCGCTGTGCCGGAAGGGGTCGCGCCGTCCAGCGGATCGCGCGGCCGCGTCACCAGCGTCTCGGCGTCGTCGGCGGTGTCGAACCAGCTGCCCGGCACCTCCGGATCGGCGAAATGGGTGATCGCGGCGTCCAGCACCCGCTGCGCGTGCGACAGCCACTCCCCGCGCGAAGTCTGGTGCAGGGTCAGCAGTCCCAGCGCGAGCCAGGCGTAGTCCTCGAGCACGCCGGGCGCGGCCCCGGCCACCCCGCCGAGCGAGGCGCGGCACACCCGCCCGTCGGTCACGTGGGTGTCGAGCAGGAACTGCGCGCAGCGCTCGGCGGCCAGCACCCAGGTCGGATGATGATGCGCGGCACCGGCTTCGGCGAGCGCGGCGATGGCCATACCGTTCCAGGCCGTCACCACCTTGTCGTCCCGCTCGGGCTGCGGCCGGCGATCCCGCGCATCCCGCATGAGCCCGGTGATCCGTTGCAGCCGTTCGAAATCGGCGGGCGCGGGATCGGCGTACCCGGTCAGTACCGAGGTGCCGTGCTCGAACGTCCCCGCGGTGGTGACCCCGAAAAACTCTGCCGCCCAAGCCCCGTCGATGCCGCCCAGCAGCCCGTTCAGTTCCGCTGGCGTCCACACGTAGGTCGCGCCCTCCACCCCCGGTCCCTCCGGCTCGACATGGGTGTCCGCGTCCAGCGCGGAGGCGAATCCGCCGCCCTCGGTCCCCAGGTCGTCGAGCAGGAACTGCACGGTCTCCCGGGTCACCCGCAGCGCCAACGATTCCAGCGCGCCGGGCGGGGCCAGCGGATCATGCGGAATCACCTGCTCGGCGTCGCGCTCACGCCGCGCGAGATGCGAATACACCCGCAGCAGTTGGGCGTTGTCGTACAGCATCTTCTCGAAGTGCGGCACCACCCACGCCGCGTCCACCGAGTACCGCGCGAACCCGCCGCGCAGCTGGTCGTAGATCCCGCCCCGCGCCATGGCCTCGGCGGTGAACGTAACCACCTGCCGCACACCGGCGTTCCCGGTCCGCTCGTAATCCCGCAGCAGCCCCTCCAGCAGCGCCGACGGCGGAAACTTCGGCGCCCCACCGAATCCGCCGTGCTGCGCGTCCACGTCCTTCAGCACGGCCGCGACCGCGTGGTCGAGCAGTTCCGGGCTGATCCGCACGTCGTTCTCCGGCAGCCCCGCGGTCTGTTCCCGCAGCGCGTCCCCCACCTGCGCCGCCGCCTGCGTGACCTCGTCCCGCCGGTTACGCCAGGTCTCGGTGACCGCCTCGAGCAGCTGCGTGAACGAGGGCGACCCGTGCCGCGGCGTCTTCGGGTAGTACGTCCCGCAGTAGAACGGCTCCCCCGCCGCGGTCAGGAAACACGTCATGGGCCACCCGCCCTGCCCCGTCATGGCGACGGTGGCGTTCATGTACACCGCGTCCAGGTCGGGCCGCTCTTCCCGATCGACCTTGATACACACGTAGTTCGCGTTCATGAGCGCCGCGGTGGCCTCGTCCTCGAACGATTCGTGCGCCATCACGTGACACCAGTGGCAGCTCGCGTACCCGATCGACAGCAGGATCGGCACGTCCCGCTCCGCCGCCTCGGCCAGCGCCGCGGCGTCCCACTCCCGCCAGTGCACCGGGTTGTCGGCGTGCTGACGCAGGTAGGGCGAGGTCGCAGCGCCTAATCGGTTCATGCTCGCCAGCGTCCCACACCGAACCGGCCTCGATCCAGCCACCCGCAGCGCGTTCGCACCGCCGCCCAGCCGCGAACCGTCGATCGATGCCGGCTACGCCGCCCCGTCGTGGCGCAGCCCGATCGCGGCGAGCGCCGCACCGAACGCCACGAGGGCGGCCGCCGCTACGAGGGCGGGGGTGTAACCGGCGGTCGGATCGCCGGTGCGCCAGGTTGCCAGCGTCACGAGCAGGGAGATGCCGATTGCGCCGCCGATCTGCTGGGCGGAGGTGAACAGGGCCGACCCGAGCCCGGCATCCCGGTCGGTGGTTTCGCTGACCGCCGCGACGGCGAGTATCGGCAGCGCCATACCGTTCGACAGCGCGGTGACGAGCATGCCCGGCAGTACGTCCGCGGCATAGCTGTCGCCGGCCGAAATACCGGAGAGGAGCAGCAGGCCGACGGCGCACAGCGCGAACGACGCCGCCAAGGTCCAGCGCAACCCGATCCGGAGGAGTATTCGGGTGGAGAGCCACATGCCGACCAGGATCGCCGCGCCGTAGGGCAGGTAGGCCACACCGGCCACGAGGGGACGGTAGTCGAGCACCGTCTGGAGATGGATCATCAGCAGGAAGGCCATGGCGTACATGGCCGCGGAGAACAGCAGCGTCGCGACGTTGGCCACGGCCCGCACGCGAAGTGTCAGAAATGCTTTGGGCACAAGGGGTTCGGCGACTCTCGACTCCGCGATCAGGAAGGCGGCGAAGAGCGCGCCGGCCGATGCCAGGGCGGTGGCGACGCCGAAGTCCCAGCCCGTCTCGCCGGCCCGAAGCAGGCCGTAGACGAGGGACAGCACCGCGGCGGTGCCCAGGACCGCGCCGGGCACATCCAGGCGACCCGGAGCCGCCGCCCGGCTCTCGGGTAGCAGCCGGGGCAGCAGTATCAGCGCCACGGCCGCGACGGGCAGATTGATCAGGAAGATCCAGCGCCACGACGCCAACTCGGTGAGCACGCCGGAGATCACGAGTCCCAGGGTCGCGCCCAGTGCCGCGATACCGCCCCAGATACCAAGGGCTTTCGCGCGTTCCGCGGGCTCGGGGAACAGCAGGGTGATCAGCGACAGCGCCGCGGGAGCGGCCATCGCGGCCCCCGAGCCCTGAACGAATCGAGCGATCACCAACTGCCAGGGCTCCTGGGCGATCCCGCAGCACAGACTCGCGACACCGAAAACCGCTACCCCGCACAGAAATACGCTCCTGCGTCCGAGCAGATCGGCCAGACGGCCGAACAACAGCAGCAGCCCGCCGAAGGCGAGGAAGTACGCGTTCACCACCCAGGCCAGGGCCGCGGGCCCGAACCCGAGGTCGGCTCGAATGCTGGGCAGGGCGACGTTCACGACGGTGTCGTCCAAGACCAGCATGAACTGCACGACACAGAGGGCGACCAGCGCCCACCGGCGGCCGATGGTGGGCGCGGACTCGGAAAGTCTTGGCAGCGAGGTCATTCGACGATTCCTCGCGCAGTGATCGACAGCCGGAATTCGACGCGTCGACTGGAACGAGCGGGCGCGAAGGGCATGTTCCGAGGCTAGGTACCGGACGATAGTGGCCACAATCCGCAACGAGGCCACATGTTATCGCGTTGAGGACATAGAGTGCGGGGCGTGGACGAGACCGATATGGGCGCGGTGCCACCGGGACCCGGAACGATTGTGGTGGGCCGTTTTCCGCTCACGGCCGGGGAATGGATACCGCCGCACAGTCACACCCACCACCAACTGGCCTGGACCAGGCGGGGCGTCCTGGGCGTCGCCATCGACGACTCCCACTGGGTCCTGCCGCCCACCCGCGCGCTCTGGATTCCGGCCGGCGTCGTGCACCGCACCGGCACGACCCGCGGCGCCACCCTGATCAGCCTCTACCTCGACCCGGCCCGGTCCGCCCGGAACTGGCCGAATCCCACCCCGGTCGGCGTCGACGGGCTGCTCGCACACCTGATCACCCACCTCACCCGCCGGGACCTGCCCGAAGATGCCCGCATGCGGGCCGAAGCCGTCCTCCTCGATCTGCTGTGTCCCCTGCCCGCCCTGCCGATCGAGGTACCCGAGCTCACCGACCCTCGCGCCCGCCGTGTCGCCGACGCGCTCCTGGCCGACCCGGCCGACCCCCGCGGCCTCGACGCCCACGGCCGCGACATCGGCGTCAGCCGCCGCACCCTGACCCGGCTGTTCGTCCACGACACCGGCATGAGCTTCGACCGCTGGCGCACCCACGCGCGGCTCCAGGCCGCCCTCCCGCAACTCGCCGAGGGACAACCCGTTTCGCGCGTCGCGGCCGCCGTCGGCTACGCGACGCCCAGCGCGTTCCTGGCGGCGTTCCGCCGGGTCGTCGGCACCTCACCCCACCGCTACCTGGCGGGTGCCCCGGACGAGGAACCACCGGCCGGTTCCACGTGCGCGAGCAGTGGGCGCACCAGGGCCTCGGCAGCGGACCGGGGGGCCTCGGGATCGTCGGCGACGTAGCGCAGGAAGCCCTGCTGGAAGCACGCGCCCAGTAGCAGCGCGGCCACCGCGTCGGGATCCGCGCCGGCTGCGACCCGGCCCAGGCCCTGTTCGGCGCGCAGGTATTCGGCCAGGTTCGCGACGAGAACCTGCGGGCCGGCGTCGTAGTCGCGCATGCCGTCGCGGGTGGCGGCCATGAGGGTGGGCTGGGCCGCGATCGAGGCCATCATCGGGAAACCCCGCTGATAGAACCGCAGGCCGCCGTGTGCGACATCGACCAGGTTGGCTTCCACCGTCGCCGCGCCCGGGGTCGGCGCACCGGAGAAGGCCGGCATGCGCTCGGTCAAGACGAACTTGAGCAACTCGTTCTTGTCGCGAAAGTACTTGTAGATCAACGGTTCCGAACAACCGGCCACCCTGGCGATCTCCTTGGTGGTGGTTCCGGCCACGCCGCGCGTGCGCATGGCTTCCGCGGCCGCGTCGAGTATCCGTTCCCGCGCACTCATCGAAGCGCCTCCTCTTGACAGGTTAGTGAACGTTCACCATCCTAGTGGTTAGTGAATATTCACTAACCACTAGCGAGGAGTTCCCCATGAAGATCACCGTGCTCGGCGCGAACGGCGGCACAGGCACCGAGATCGTCCACCAGGCACTGGCGGCCGGGCACGACGTGACAGCCGTTGTCCGCGACCCCGCGACGATGCGCGCGGACCTGCGGGCCCGCGCCGACCTCGTCACCGCCGATCCCCTGAACGCCGACGACCTTCGCGACGCCGTAGCCGGCCGCGATGTCGTCCTCACAGCCATCGGCGGTCGCGAGATGCGCGCACCGACCAGCATCTGCGCCGACGGCATCCGGGCGGCGATCACCGCGCTGGACACCCACGGCAGGTTGATCATGGTCAGCAACAGCGCCATGGCGCCCGGCCCCGGCGACGACGCGTTCACCCGGTTCGTCGTCAAACCGCTGATCCTGCACCCGCTACTGCGGGGGGCACTTGCCGATATGGCCGATGCCGAAGCGCGCCTGCGCAACTCGCGACTGGATTGGACCGTCGTACGCGCCGGCCGTTTGACCGACGGGCGGGGCAGGGGGCGATACCGCAGCGCGGTGGATCGAAATGTCCTGGGCGGCTTCCAGATCAGCCGATCGAACCTCGCCACGGCGATGCTCGACGCCGCCGCCTCCCCGTCCTCGATCGGTCAGGTCATCTCGGTCGCCAACTGAACGTGGACGTGCCCGGGCGCTCGGCGCCGAGCGCCCGGAACCGGCCGATCCGACCCCGATCGGCCCAGCCGACGAAGCCCGTCCCCGGCAGGACCCGCCCCCGCATACCCGGACCGACAGTGCCGGCAGCCTTGTTGAAATACATACCTTTCACTAGTGTTCGCCGCGGGTGACTTCCCACGTTCACCGGAAAGAACTGGTCAGCA
This sequence comes from Nocardia sp. NPDC055321, assembly GCF_053645575.1. Lineage (NCBI taxonomy): Bacteria > Bacillati > Actinomycetota > Actinomycetes > Mycobacteriales > Nocardiaceae > Nocardia > Nocardia sp. NPDC055321. Next base: position 126,702 of record NZ_JBSHMS010000007.1, on the reverse strand, counting down.
CAATGCCGAAACTCCCGATCGCAACCCTGGCCGTGGCCGGGCTCGCCTCGATCGCCGCTCCCGCCCTGTTCGCCGCCCCGGCCTCGGCGGCGATCACCAACCTCACGATCGAGGGCGCGGCGGCCGGCGCCGACTGCAAGACCGGCGCCACCCCGTGCCGGATCGTCGTCACGGTGTCCGACAGCGCGCCGGTCCTGGTCAAGGTCGGCAACGACGTCATCGCCTACAACGTCGTTCCCACCAACGGCACCGTCACCGTCGCATGGAACCCGCCGGCCAACGGCAAGTACACCGTCTCCGCCCTGCAGGGCCAGAGCGTCGCGCAGCTGATCGTCGGCGTCCCGGGGCGCGCCGACAGCGATGCCGCCGAACAGCCCACCCCGAGCGACTGGATCCAATCGCTGCTGAGCGGCTCGGCGGGGTAGGCACCGGCGCCGGCCGTCTCCGTCAGTCGTGCAGAGTCGGCCGGTAGATCAGTTCCTGGATACCGCCGCCCAGGGTGCGGCTCTCGAGCAGCTCGAGGTCGAAATCGGCCGCGCCGCCGAAGATCGGGGCGGACCCGGTCTTTCCGGTGATCACCGGAAAGACCGTCACCTGCACCCGGTCGACCAGGCCCGCGGCCATCAGGGCCCAGTTCATCGCGAGACTGCCGTGCGAGCGCAGCGGAACCGCGGACTCCCGCTTGAGCCGGGCGACGACGTCGACCGCGTCGCCGTCCGCGACGGTCCCGTCCACCCAGTCCAGCGGTTCCCGCAGGCTGGTCGACACGATCGTGGCGGGCAGATTCACCATGCGCGTGACCCAGGGGTCGTACACCTCGGACCCCTCGGTCGCCTCCGCAAGCATCTGCGCGAACTCGCGATAGGTGTTGGCCCCGAACACCATTCGCTGCTCGGGCCGGTACTGCTCGAGGCGGTGCGCGAGGAACTCGGTGCTCTGTTTGCCCCAGTACCCGCCCCAGTCCCCGCCGCTGACGCTGCCGGAGCCGTCCAGGCTGGAGAAGACGTCGAAGGTGTACGTGGTGGCCATGGGTCCTCCTCGGATGCGATGGGTACACCGGTACAGACGAGAGCGGGGTGCGAAATTCATCGCCGCGAACCGGGGTGCCACCCGCGCTCGACCCGCCAATCTTCGCTCGAAGAGCAAATAATCAGAAACTACCCGTGATTAATGCCCGCCGGAGGGGCACCCTGGATACAAGGAAGGAATCTCCGCAGTTCAGGAGGCAACACAGTGTTCAGAATTACCGCAGTCAAACCGGACGGTGAGCACTGGCATCCGCATCCGGGTGATGCCATCGAAGATCATGGCGAATTTCCAGCCCTGTTCCTGTGCGCACTGGGGGTCGTGGCGGTCGGACTGACCCTCACCGCTGCCGGGTACGGATTCTGGGGTTGGGCGGTGATCGGCGCGATCGCGGCGGCGGTGCTGCTGACCACGGGTCTGCTGCTGATCCGCTTCGAATACTTCCGCGAGTTCAAGCGGGAGCAGGAAGTCGGCAGGCACGGGCACAATCCGCTGGTCCCCGGCGAGTGGCGGGGCACCGCGCCCACCGCTTACCAGGAGCGCCACCGCCTCTCGGCCGAACGCCCCGTCACCGGCTGAGTGAACGACCCGCCGCGCCTCGACGAACCCGTCGAGGCGCGCAGCGCTGCGCGGACCCTAGCGAACGATGAATCGGTTCACCCCGTCCGACCTCGATGAATGGGACGCGGACGCGAAGGTGCGGAATGTTATTTGCCGAACGCAAGTTTCACGCGTTACGTCACGTTAATATGCCGTACCGTTCGCCTTCCCTTTCGATACCGCAGGAATCACGAGGATCATGAACCGCTTCTTGTCCGCCGTTGCCATGACCTTCGGATTGGCGGTGCTGGTGGGAGGATTCACCGCACCGACCGCCGCGGCAGACACCGAAGCCGGCAATGGCAAGAGCCTGGTCGTCATGGGTGATTCCAACACCGCCAACGCCACCTGGACCACGCCCGACGCCTCGCCGGAGACCGGCGAGTGCGCGCATCAGCCCACCTCCTGGCCCACCCAGATGGGCCAGCGAATGGGGTTGCAGGAGAGCGACGTCGCCGATGTGTCGTGCGTCGGCTCCTACCTGTACCGGCACGGCGAGGATCGCTACTGGACCGCGCTGACCCAGACCCGTCGCGCCGCCGAGATCGGGGCGTTCGGCACCCGCACCAAGGCCGTACTGCTCCAGTTCGGCCTGAACGACATCTGGGGTGAGAACCACAAGGCGCAGGGCGAACTCGCACCCTGCCTGCTGAACATCGAACGCGGGTGCAGCACGGCCGATGTGGCCGCCAACGGCACCCCGCCCAAGATCCTCACCGGTCAGGACTACGTCGACCACCTCGGCAGCATCGTGTCCTACCTGCGCTACTACGCCCCGAACGCCCGCATCATCCTGGTCGGCTACCAGGAGCTGCACACCCCCGGCGACACCGCCGTCTGCACCGACATCCTCGGCGTCCCCATGCGCATCCCGCGCGCGAGCGCGGTCACCGACGTCTTCGAGAGCGTCCAGCAGGCCCCCAAAGCGGGTGCGGCCCAGCTGGGCATCGAGTTCTTCGACGCCCGGGCCGTCACCGCCGGCCACGGCCTGTGCTCCGACGATCCCTGGCTGACCGGCGTCTTCACCCCCGGCCGCGATTTCCTCGGCCAGCCCGGTCACCCGACCCTCGAGGGCGACGCCGCCGTCTCCGAGGCCCTGCGGCAGTACCTGGCCGCGCCCGCGCCCCAGGCCCCGGCCCGCTGATCGCGGGTGCGGGCCGCCGCCCGGCATCGGCGCCGGACGACGGCCCGCGAAACAGCCGCTGACGGGCACTGTCAGGACAGCAGCTGTTCGATTCGGGTGGTGCAGAATCCGGTGATGTTCATCTCCGGTGGGAGCTGCACGCGATTCACCATGCGCAACAGGGGAACCGACAGCAGGACCGCGGCGAGAATCTCGTTGTACCGCAGGTTCCGCACCGGCATCCCGCTGCGCCGTTCGTAGTACGCGATGGTCTCCGCCCGGGACGGGGTGCCAGGCAACGGCGCGTGCCCCTCGAATTCGGTACTGGCCCATTCCAGGAACAGCATCCAGGCGAGATCGGCCTCGTGGTCGCCGAGGTAGGCGATCTCCCAGTCCAGGACGCCGGTCACCCGGTAGTCGTTGTCGTACAGGATGTTCGACATGCGCGCGTCACCCCAGCACAGGGTGAGATGCTCGGGCTCGTACGCGTTCTCGCGCAGGTACGCGATCGCCCGCCGATACGGTTCGGCCGGTTCGCCCGCACAGGCCCAGTGCAGCGCCGCGTCCAGGTAGTTCACCACCTGCCGAATCGGCCCGTGGCCGTGGTGCGGTAGCGCGAGGAAGTCCAGTCGCAGTGCGCGCCAATCGAGTTGGTGCACTGCGGCGATGGTATCCACACAGCCCCACCACATCCGGGCACGTTCGGCCGGCGACGCCTCGAAGTAGTTGCCCGCGCTGTGATACGACGGAAAATCGCCGGGAGCCTCCCCCGCGAGCCGGCTCATGACGAAATACGGACTGCCGAGCTCGCTCTCACCCCGGTCGAGCCAGGTCACCGCGGGCACCGGGATGTCGGTCGCGGCGAGCCGGTTCATGACCAGCACCTGGCGCAGCAGGTCGTAGTCGGGGAACAGCGAGTCCTCCGGCGGGCGGCGCAGCACCAGCGGCAGCCGCCCGTAGTCGGCCTCGACCTCGAACAGAAAAGTCTCGGTGGCGAAACCGCGTGTGGTTCTGGCGAATTCACTGACCCGGGCATCCCCGCCGCCGGGCAGGTTCCGGCGCAGCGCGGGTTCGAGCAGGGCCGGAATCGCCTCCGGCAGGGGGCGGGCGATGTTCACGATCCGTACCCCGCGTACCCGTACCGCGCGTTGCGGCCCAGGAACACCATCTCCACCAGGCCGTAGCCCACGCGGCCCTCGGACTCGATACGGCAGAAGGTCTCGCTGAGCATGCTGGCCTGCTTCAGATCCGCGACGTCGGTGAGATCGGCGACGAAGTGATCGCTCCAGGACTCTCCCCTCCAGAGCCCCGATGCGTACCCGCGGTAGTGGTCGTATCCCGCTATGCCGGGCCAGAAGTCGGACACCGGCGTGATGGTGAACTCCCGATCGCGGCCGTCCGCGCTGCGGACGGTGAAGCTGCCGCCGTCGACGATGCGGAAGTCGTCGCGGAAGCTCAGCGCGTGCTCGGCATCGACGACCGGCACGATCGGCTTGCCGGAGTCCAACCTTGGCAACACATTTCCCTCGAAGTGCCAGCGCTGGCCGTCCGCCGTCTCCCGCTGCGCGAAATGCACGAGCTCGTCCTCGAACTGGAAGATCCCCATGTAATAGAGCACGCCGTCCGGAATCTCGCTGGGCTGCATGTCACTTCCCTCACCGAGACTGCCACCACCGCCGCCGTGGCGGGTCCCCCAGGAGTGGTCGCGGCCGAACCACCAGGTGTCCGAATCGATCTCGTAGCGTTCGCCCGCGGCTTCCAGCCAGCCGGAGATGCGGCCGTTCTGGTAGTAGCGCCGCGCGTCCTCGCGCACCCGGCCACGACTGCGGAAGAACGCGGGTTCCTGTTCGTAGGCCGGGAATTCGCCCTCGAAGTCGAGCTGCAGCCGGATGCCCGAATCGTTGTCGGCGAGGGTGGCGCGCACCTTGCGCAGCGGCTCGATCACCTCGTACCGGTAGGGCCCGACCTGCCAGGCGCCCAAACCGTCGTAGCGGCCGCTGATCTCGCGGGACATCCGCACCACGTGCGCCTGTTTCCCCTCGATGGTGATCATCGCGTAGGCGTCGGTCACGTTGCGGTTGGGGTAGCGGGCCATGCCGGTCATGACGCTCACCGTTCCGGTGGTGTCGAAGCCGTAGAGCACGACCCGTTCGGTCCAGCGCAGGTCGCTCTGCAGGACGTGGTCGAACGTGGTGGGCAGTTGATGGCAGAGCAATTCGTCCTGGGGCGTCAACATCGACGGGTACCTCTCTCGGTGTGGCTTGCGCCACCGTAATTACGATACGCGGCATAGCGTATTCTAAATGGGCTGGAAATGTAATCTGCTTCAGGAAACTTCTCGCGATCCGACGGAGGAAGCCGTGCCCGCGTCCGCAACCCCGCGACCCGCCCCCGGTCGCCCCCGGGATCCGCTCGTGGACGATCGGATCCTCACCGCGACCGAGGAACTGCTGGTCAGCGAGGGCTACCAGGCCACGACCATCGCGGCCGTCGCACGCCGGGCCGGCATCGTCGCCACCTCCATCTACCGGCGCTGGCCGGGGAAGCGAGAGCTGGTCGAGGACACCGTGTTCGGCCTCGACACCGGCGCGCACCCGGTTCCGACCGGCGACCTGCACGCCGACCTGCTGGCCTGGACCGGCCTGTTCCTGGCCACCGCCGCCCACCCGGCCGCCCGGGCGGCGATCCCGGGCCTGCTGGCCGACTATCACGGCGACCAGGCCCTGTATCACCGCCTGCTCGACCGCGGCGAGCGCCCGACGATCGACGCACTGCGCGAACTGCTCACCCTCGCCGCCGCCCGGGGCGCGGCCGCGCCCGACTGCGATGTCGAGGCGATCTTCGAGATCCTGCGCGGCGCGACCCTGCTGCGGGCGCTGACCCACGGTCTCGAGGACCGGGAGGACTTCTGCGAGCGCATCACCCGCGCGCTGGTGACCGTCGCCCGAACCGGGGCAGCGGCATCGGGCCACGGAGATTCCGCGCGCGGGTGAGCCCCGGCGTGCGAGCGTCCACGACGACGCACGCCGGACGGCGTCAGTTCACCAGTTTCGCCCGCAGCGCCGACACGGTCGCGGCATCGAGCCCGAGACCGGTGGTGAGGTAGCCCTCGAACGAGCCGTAGCTCTGATCCATCTGCGCCAGTGCGGCTTCCAGGAATCCGGCCTCGACCCCGAAGATCGGGTCGAAGATCTTGGCCGCCTCCTCGCCGTACTGCGCGACGATGCTGTCCCGGCGCGCCTTGATCGACACCGCCGAATACTCGTTCGTCAGCAGGAAATCCGACATGATCGTGGCGCGCGGCACCCCGGCGAGCCCGAGCAGGGTGGCGGCGATCCAGCCGGTGCGATCCTTGCCAGCGTTGCAGTGGAAGACTTGCGCGCCTTCGGTATTCGCCAGCTCGGTGAGCAGCTGCGCGATCGCCGCCCGCTCGCCCGTGCCGGTCACGAAGGATCGATAGACCGTGCGAGCGAGTTCGCGGGCCTCCTCGGGTGAGCGCACCCGCGCGGCCTGATCCTCGATGTTGCCGCCCAGGATGGGGATATTGCGGTAGGCGACCCCGCCGGGCAGCCGATCGGGCTGCTTCGCGATCTCCGCGGGCCCGCGCAGGTCGTAGGCCGCGGTCAGGCGCAGCGCCTGCAGCGTCGCCAGATCCGCGTCACTCGGGTCGAGCACGTTGGAGCGATAGAACACGCCGCGTGCCACGCGCTTGCCATCGGCGGTCGCGTACCCCGAGCCGGTGCCCGCGACGTCGCGGAAGTTGTCCACCGACTTCAGCCGTGGTGTGTCCACCGCCATCGGCCCGCCGAAACTGCCTGTACCACCGGATGATCCGGTGCTGATACCCGGCGCCGGGGCGGCGGGATCGGCGCTCGCGAGACCGTGCCCGGCGACGAATACCGCCGCGACGGCCGCGACGGCGCCCGCGCTCCGGGCGAGGGAATGGCTGCGTCTGCGCATGGAATTCCTTTCGGCACCCATCGCCGTTACACGGTGTAACGGCGGGGTCGTGACACAATGTAACGACGACCACAGTCCAACGCAAGGGGTATCGGTGCCGAACAAACGCGAGGGCGGACATCGCCTCGGTTCCAAGCGCGACGCCGCCGTCGATACCGCCGTCCTGGCGGCGACCCGCGAGCTGCTCGTCGAAAGGGGCTACAGCGGAACCACTATCGACGCCATAGCCAAACAGGCCGAGGTGGGCCGCCCCTCCATCTACCGGCGCTGGCCGTCCAAGGGCCACATCGTCAACGACTCGATCTACCCCGCCCCGATGCCCGAGCTGGACCCCGCCGCCGACTTCGCCGAGGAGATACGCCGGCTCGTCGCGGGCGCGGTGATGGTGTTCGCCGACCCCGCGGCCCGGGAAGCGGCTCCCGGCCTGATGAACGATCTGCGCTCGGACCGCGCGCTGCACGACGCGCTGATCGCCGGTCCGCTGGCCACCTTTCGCGCCGGCCTCGCCGAACGGGTCGAGGCGGCGGTCGGCCGCGGCGAGGTGTGGCCCGGGCTCGACGCGGACCTCATCATCGACATGGTCGCGGGTGCGGCGATCTTCGCACTGTCCGTGCGCGATGCCGACGATCTGCCCGCCCTCACCGCGGGCCTGACCCGAATGCTGTTGCACGGCATATTGACTCCCGATTCCGGGGCCGCCGGCTGATCCGGAACGACCTCGCCCCCGCCGAGCGTCACGGCGGGGGCGAGGCGAACATCCGCTCGCTCGGCAGGGTCAGTGACGCATCGCGTCCTTCATCTCGTCGGTGGCGTGCTCCATGCCCTCACGGGCACGCTCCTCACCGCGCTCCAGGTTCGCGCGGGCGTCCTTGGTCGCGCCCTTGACGCGCTGACCGGCGCGGCGCATGTCCTGGTTGATCACTTCCTGGCCGTGCTCGAGCTTTTCCTTCGCCTTGCCGATCATCGATTCGGCGTTCTTCTTGGCGTTGCGGTTACCGCTCATGGTGCTACTCCTCCTAGATGGGGGTTGCTACCGGGACTAACCAGCGGTCGATACGGTACCGGACGGTTTGTTCACGCAACAGGGCCGAGGGGGCTCGCGAGGGTGAAAAGAAGGCGCTGACGGGGGGATATCACGAATTGGCCAAAGGGCCGGGGACCCCGATCGGGGCGGTGGTCGCCCATCGAAACGGGCTGATGGGCGACCACCGGGGCCGGGGACCGACGCGCTCCCCCGCCGGTCGCCGTCGTCCCGGGCCGCGGGCCGCGCGGTGCACCGGATCAGGCGGCCGCGGTGTGCCGAACGACGATGTTGCCGTACGAGTTTCGGGCGTGAACCTGGACGGTGTCGCCCGTGGCGCCGGCCACCGGGGACAGCAGGTTGCGCACCGAACCGTGCTGGACGGTGGAATCGAGCCGCACCGCGCTGGCGGGGTGGATACCCACCTCCACCTCGCCCATGGAGGTCTCGAGCCGCAGCACGCCCCGGACCGCGTCGGCGACCCGGATGTCGCCCTTGGCGGTGCGCGCGGTGACCGCGCCATGCGGGCCCTCGACGGTGATGTCCCCGGCCGAGACGTTCAGCGTGCAGTCGCCGAACTCGCCCGAGACCAGCAACCGGCCGAGCGCCGCGGTGGCCTCGAGCCGCGAACCGGTGGGCACGTACACGCTCACCTCGATGGACGGGGTGCCACCGAAGGGCGCGTACGCACGCCACGCCCTGGGCATCTTCACGCTGAGATGGTTTGCGCTGTAGTCGATCTGGACCTGCCCGGCGGCCCGCACGTCGTTCTTGGCGTGCGGATCGGTCGGGCGCACCTCGACCACGGTGTCGGTGCGATCCGAGGCGATGACCCGGATGTACCCGGCGGGCACGTCGACCTTGGCGGTGATGGCGGCGGGGGTCTGGAAGGTAGGCATGTCGGTACCCTTCTGAAGTCTCGATCGCGGTTCCGGCGGCCTGTGCGCCGCTCGATGAGAACTACGATGGCGGGCCGTCCTGACACCGCGCAGTCACCGGCCTGACATGCCCCCGACCGGGCACGCGGGCATGGACAGCGACACGTCAGAGCCCCCGCCGGAAATGTCCGGCGGGGGCTCTGACGTGCGGGTTGTAGCTACTTCTGCCCGTGCGGTCCGGGAGCCGCGCTCCCGCTGTACTCACCGAGGTCCGAGACCAGTTTGGTCAGCTCCGGGTCGCTGTCGTAGCGCCGCTGGTGCAGCGCCGCGATCTTGGCAGCCATCTCCGGGTCCGGGTCGTCGGTGATGTCGAAGGAGGAGAACTTGTCGACCAGGGGCAGCCCGACGCGGTCGGTGTTGCGGTGGGCCGGGTGGATCAGGTACTCCCAGTACCCCCGCAGATCCTCGATGACGAACACCGCGCCCCACTCGTATTCGCCGCCGAAGTCGCGGCCGACGACGAAGGATTTCACCGAGGGGATGACTCGGCCCTGGTTGCGCAGGCTCTCGAGGGCCTCCTCGACGGCCTCGGGGGTGGCGTCGGCGCGGAGGGTGAAGCGGTTGCCGTGGTAGATCATGTCTTTCATCCTTTGTCTCGATGGTTGTGGATAGATGTGTTGTGTCAGTGCGCTTTTCGGAGCGCTACGAAGGCGAGCGCCGCTCCGGCGAGCATCGTGAGCCCGGTCCAGGTGAACGCGCCGCCGATACCCGCGCTCCGCAGCAGCGGCTGCACGAGCAGTGGGGAAAAGAACTGGCCGAGAAAGATTCCGGCGACCAGACCGCTGAGAATCCGGCCCCGGGTGGCGACGGGAGCGAGCTCGCTCAGCCGCAGGTTCAACGTCGGGACGGCCAGTCCGACACCGAACCCGCCGATCAGCAGGCCGGCCACCACCTGCGCCACGGTGTGCGCCGCGCCGACCACCACCCAGCCGGCGCCGAGCAGCGCGACGGCGGCGACGGTGAGCGGGCTCGGCCGCCACCGGCCGCGCAGCGCCGGGAAGGCCAGCGCGCCCGCCACACTGCTGAGCATCGTCGCGGCGATCACCGCCCCGGCCACCGCCGGTCCGGCGTGCAATTCCGCCAGCAGGAACGGCAACTGGGTGGGCGCCATGTAGAAGGCCAGGGTCACCGCGAACGCGAGCAGGTACAACCCCGCGATCGGCCGGCGGAGTCCATGCGGTGTATCACTAGAGCCCGCCGCCACGACCCCGGATGCGTTGTCGCGCCGCTGTTCTCGCAGTCCGAGGAGAGCGAACGGCAGGACGAGCGCGCCGGCGGCGTAGATCCAGAACGGCGCTCTCCACTGCACGGCGGACAGCAATCCCGCCAGCGGCAGGAACAGCACTCCGCCGAGACTCGCCGACGCCTGTTGCAGGCCCAGGAACGATGCCCGGCGCGGCCCGTCGAACCAATCGGTGATGAGGGCGCTGATCGCGGTCATGATCCCGCCCACCGCCAGTCCGAGCAGTGCCCGGGTCGCCGAGAGTGCGGCCAAGCCGTCGGTGAAGTAGCCGCCGACTCCCGCAACGACATACAGCGCGAGACTGCCCACCAGCAGCGGTGTGCGCCCGAGCCGATCGGCCACCAGTCCGGCCACCGGCGCGCTGAGCCCGATGGCGAGCGAGGTGATGGTCAGCGCCAGCCTGACCAGGACGTCCACCCCTGCCACGTCCGCGAACTCCGCCCGCATGGCGGGCAGACTCGGCGCGATGATCGCCGGCGCCATGAGGGTCAGCGTCGCGGCGGCCAGCACCGTCGCACGGGCGATACGGGCCGGTCCGGCGGCATCGTGCGAAACCGCTTCCCCGAGTGCCGCGTTCATGGTTTCCTCCTGGAGATTGCGTAGATTCGGCCGAGTGCCACCGAGATGAGCGGTGTCGCCGCGACTTTCGGGTCGTTTCCCTCGAATGAGCCGCGGAGGCGGACCAGGTGAGAGCCGGGCCCGGGGTAAGGCATCGACTACCGCGGGCTCTCGGCGGTCCGCTTCAGGTGGCCGAGCCAGCCGGTGAGCGCGCTGTCCAGGGCCGCGCCCATACCGTCGATATCCGCGAGAATCGGTGCGCCGTCCCACGATTCCGCGGTGCGCACCCGTACCGAATCGCCCTCGGCGGTGAAGGTCCACACGTGAATACCGGTGATACCGTGCGCCGGACCGCCCCACACGATGCGGTGCGGACCGTCCACCGCGTAGATGGTGGACTCGATGTCGAGCCCGAAGGTGCTCCAGTGGAAGCGGGTGCCGGGCGCGATCGGGCCGTCGATGGCGGCGGCGCCGATGTCGGTCTGCCAGGCGGTCCAGCCCGCGATATCGGTGTGCAGCGCCCAGACCCGCTCGAGCGGAGCGTCGATCACGATCTCGTGGATGGCGACCACGGGTGCGGCGGTGTCGATGTCGGTGATCACGGTATTGCCTCTCTGATCTGCGGTTTCGGGGCTTTTCGCCGGCCCCGTTCCGGCTCTGACATCAGATTCGCACCGGGTGATCACCACTCGCGTCGGTAGAAATCGCCTACATCGCCGATATCGGTGATCCGAACTCCGCGCCCGCCCCGCGGCGCGGAAAACGGACATCTCACTAGACTTCGCGCCATGACGGCGGATATCGCGCTGATGGGCCGAGCGGAGCCGGTCGACCGCCTGACGCGCCTGCTCGCCGACGCGCGGGCGGGCGCCGGTGGTGCGCTGGTGCTGCGCGGGGAGCCCGGCATCGGCAAGTCCGCGCTGCTGACGGCGGCCGAGAGTCGTGCGACGGGATTCCGCGTGCTGGCCGCCACGGGCTCGGAATTCGAGATGGGCATGCCGTTCGCGGCCCTGCATCAGCTGTGCCGCCCGCTGCTGGACGGACTGTCGTCGATTCCCGCCGCGCACCGCGAGGCGCTCGCGGCCGCGTTCGGCCTGACCAGCGCGGCCCCGGACCCGTTCGCCATCGGCATCGGCCTGCTGGAACTGCTGGGCGGGGCGGCCGCCGACCGGCCGCTGCTGTGCGTGGTGGACGACGCGCAGTGGCTGGACGACGCCTCGGCGCTGGCGCTGGCGTTCCTGAGCCGGCGGATCGGCGCGGAGCCGATCGCCGTGCTGATGGGCACCCGAATCCCGGACCGCGCAACGGCATTGGACGCGCTGCCCGCGATCGACATCGGCCCGCTCGCCGATGCCGAGGCCCGCGACCTGCTGGCCGCCGGACTGCGCGCGCCGCTGGACAGCCGTGTGCGGGAACGGATTCTCACCGAGGCGCGCGGAAATCCGCTGGCGCTGCTGGAACTCCCGCGCAGCGCGGGCCTCGCCGGCGGTTTCGCGCTGCCCGGCGAGTACCCGGTCACCGCCGCGCTCGAGCACAGCTTCCGAACGCGCATGGTCGCGCTCGCGCCCGGCGATCGCCTGCTGCTGACCCTGGCCGCCGCCGACCCGACCGGGGACGCCGGTCTGCTGTGGGCGGCCGTGGAACGCTCGGGCCTGGACCGGACGGCGCCCATCGATGTGCGCGGCCTGGTGGAATTCGGTGCGCGCGTGCGCTTCTGCCATCCGATCGCACGGTCGGTGGCCTATCGCAGCGCCGATCCGGACCAGCGCCGCACCGCGCACCGGCTGCTGGCCGAGGCGACCGATCCGGCCACCGATCCCGACCGCCGCGCCTGGCACCGCGCGCTCGCGAGCGTCGGCCCCGACGACGACATCGCCACCGAACTCGAACTCTCCGCTGCCCGAGCCGAACTGCGCGGCGGCGTCGCGGCGTCCGCGGACTTCCTCGCCCGCGCCGCCGAACTCACCCGCGATCCGGCCCGCCGAATCGAACGCAGCCTCACCGCGGTGCGCGCACAGCTCGCGGCGGGCGCGACCGAGGCCGCCGATCGGCTGCTGACCACGATCGACGACGGCTCACTCGGCGTCATCGAGAGCGCGAGCGTGGATCAGCTGCGCGGGCAGCTCGCGTCCGTGCGCCGGATCGACGGTGACGGACCATCTTTCATGCTGCGCGCCGCGCACCGGCTGGCCGAGGTGGATCCGAGCCGATCCCGGGACTGTTTCCTGGACGCGCTGGACATGGCGCTGCACGTCGGCCGCGCGAGCGGGGTCATGGATCTGGTGCTGGAGGCGGCCCGATCCGCCCCGCCCGCACCGGATCCCGCTCGCCCGGCCGACACGCTGCTGGACGGCATGCTGGCCTCGGCGGCGGCGGATCACCGCGGCGCGGCGGCGACCCTGCGCCCGATTCTCACCGACAGCGGCGGCGAACTCTGGACCACCCGGCCCGCGCTGGGCGTCATCCTGGCCGGTGAGCTGTGGGACCTGGAGACGCACGCCCGGATCACCGACCGGCTGGTGAGCGCAGGCAGAACCCACGGCTCCCCGATGCTGTTGCGGCTCGGCCTCGCCCAGGTCGCGGTCGCCGCGGCACACCGCGGCGACTTCGCCGACGCCGCGGCCGCCATAGCGGAGGAGGAAGCCATCGCCGACGCCTTCGGCGCGACGCCCCAACCCTATCCGCGACTGCATCTCGCGGCGCTGCGCGGTGACCGCGCCCTGGTGGCCGAGTTGGCCGCCCCCGCCCTGGCCGAGGCTCGGGCGCGCGGCGAGGAGCATCGGCTCGGCAATGTCTACTGGGCGCAGGCGGTGTCGCACAACGCGGCGGGCGACTACGCGGCGGCGCTGGTCGCGGCCCGGCAGCTCACCGAACATCCGGCGCTGTTCCTGACCGCCATGTCGCTCCCGGAAACGGTCGAGGCCGCGGTGCGCACCGGCGAGCACGAGATCGCCGCCGCGGCCGCCGCCGAGCTGACCGAACGCGCCGAGGCGACCGGCACCCCGTGGAGCCTGGGTGTGGCCGCCTACGCGCGAGCGCTGATCTCGGACGACGAGGACGATTACCGCGCGGCCCTCGACCAGCTGGGCAGGTCCCCGATGCGGCCCGCGCAGGCGCGCGCCCACCTGCTCTACGGCGAATGGCTGCGCCGCCGGGGCCGCCGCCGCGAAGCCCGCGAGCAGCTCCGCACCGCGCACGAATCCCTCTCCGCCCTGGGCATGTCCGGCTTCGCCACGCGCGCCGCCGACGAGTTGCGCGCCACCGGCGAACAGGCGCGCAGCCGCACCGAACCCGGCCACGAGCGCCTCACCATGCAGGAACTGCACATCGCCCGCCTGGTCGCGACCGGCGCCACCTCGAAAGAGGTCGCCGCGCAACTGTTCCTGAGCCCCCGGACCGTGGACGCGCACCTGCGCAACATCTTCCGCAAGCTCGGCGTCACCTCGCGCAGGCAGCTGCGCACGCTCCCGGACATCGGCGGCGAACCGGCCGCATAGGGACGGGTCGGGCCCGGTTCTCGCAGGGGTTCGCGCGAAAAGACCACCCCTGACCAGGCACGACACCGCCACATCCGGTGTCAGACCGCGTGTCAGTTCCGTGACAGGGCAGTGTCAGGCGGCCCCGCCAAAGTTCTTCCCATGACGAACACAGCGATCACGGTCTCCGGACTGCGAAAGGCTTACGGGGACAAGGTCGTGCTCGACGGCATCGACCTGAACGTTCCCGCCGGCACCATCTTCTCCCTGCTCGGCCCCAACGGCGCGGGCAAGACCACCACGGTGCACGTGCTCAGCACCCTGATCGGCGCCGACGACGGCGAGATCAGCGTCGCCGGGCACGACATCGCCACCGAATCCCGGGCGGTGCGCGCGGCGATCGGCGTGACCGGCCAGTTCGCGGCCGTCGACGAACTGCTCACCGGCTACGAGAACATGCAGCTCATGGTGGATCTCCAGGGGATTCCCACCGCCGAGGGCAAGAAGATCATCGCGGATCTGCTCGAGCGTTTCGAACTGACCGACGCCGCCGGCAAGCCCGCCTCGACCTACTCCGGCGGCATGCGCCGCAAACTCGATCTGGCCATGACCCTGGTCGGCAACCCCCGCGTGATCTTCCTGGACGAACCCACCACCGGCCTCGATCCGCGCAGCCGCCGCACCATGTGGACGATCATCCGCGACCTGGTGGCCACCGACGGGGTCACCATCTTCCTCACCACCCAGTACCTCGAGGAAGCCGATCAGCTCGCCGATCGGATCGCGGTGCTGGACCAGGGCCGGCTGGTCGCCCAGGGCACCCCGGACGAGCTCAAGCGCCTCATCCCCGGCACCCACGTCCGCCTCCGCTTCGCCGGCATCACGCAACTCGACTCGGCCGCGGCGCTTTTCCCGGACTCGACCGCCGATCCCGACGCCCTGACCCTGCGCGTCCCCAGCGACGCGGGCACCGCCTCGCTGCGCGCCCTGCTGCACACCCTGGACGAGAACGGCCTGGCCGCCGACGAGTTCTCCGTCCACACCCCCGATCTCGATGACGTCTTCCTCGCCCTCACCGGCCGCACCACGGAGGTTTCCGCGTAATGAGCACCAAGGCCCCCTCGATCGTCATGCTCCGCCGCAACTTCAAGCACATCGCGCGGAACCCCACCTCGGTCTTCAACGCGGTGCTGATGCCGATCATCATCATGCTGATGTTCGTGTACATGTTCGGCGACGCGTTCGACGTCGGCGTCGACTACATCGACTACGCCACACCGGGTTTGATCCTGCTCGCGGTCTGCTACGGCCTCGGCGCCACCGCGACCGCGGTGAACTCGGACATGCTCAACGGCATCATCAACCGCTTCAAGGTCATGGACGTGTCCCGGGGCGCGGTGCTCACCGGCCACGTGGTCGCCAGCGTGCTGACCAACCTGGTCGCCATCGCGGCCCTGATCGGGGTGGCGTTCCTGCTGGGCTTCAGCCCGCAGGCGAGTGCACTGGACTGGCTCGGCGTGCTCGGCATGGTGGTGCTGCTCGGTTTCGCGGCCGGCTGGCTGACCATCGCCCTGGGCCTGTTCGCCAAGTCCCCCGAGACCGCGGGCCTGGCCTCGGTGCCGCTGGTCATGCTGCCGTTCTTCTCGAGTGCCATCGTGCCCGCCGAGAAGATGGGCCCGGGCCTGCGCCAGTTCGCCGAGTACCAGCCGTTCACCCCGATCATCGAGACGATGCGCGGACTGCTCGCCGGCACACCGCAGGCCGGCGACGCGATCACCGCGATCATCTGGTGCGTGGCCATCGCGGTGATCGGATACCTGTGGGCCCGTTCCACTTTCACGAAGCGAGCGTGAGCGCGGCCAGGTCCGGCCAGTGCGCTCGCTCCCCCTCCCCCACCGCCTCGGCGAACCTCAGGTCGCCGAGGCGGTGTCGTGCGTCCGCCTCGATGCGGGCGGTGTCGGGCAGGGAGCGGTCGGGCAGCCCGCGCACCGCCGCGGCGGCACCGAGCAGCCGCGCCGCCTGCTCGTAATCCTCGTGCCGCAGCGCCAGATCCGCGACCCCGACCAGCACCTGCGCGATCAGCGGCGGGTGCCCGGCCGCCGCGGCCGCCGCCACCGCCGCGGCGCGGTGCGTGCGCGCGGCGCCGAGATCCGCCGCGAGATAGCCCAGCAGATCCTCGACGGGCGCGCGAATCGTGTCCCGCTCGGCATCGGGCCCGAGATGCGCGCGCACGTCGGCCAGCTGCCGGTGCGCCTGCTCGAAATCCGCGCTCCAGCGCGCGAGTTCGGCTTTGGACAGCGCCAGATCCGCCAGCATGCTCGGCCAGGCGACCTGATCGGCGACCCGCTGCGCCGCCGCCATGGACACCGCACTGGACGCCGGATCGCCCAGCAGCCAATACAGTTGGGCCTGCCGGGCGCGCAGCGGCACGACGTCCTCGACCGCCCCGAGCTCTTCCACGACCGTCACGGCCCGCTCGTAGTGCGCACACGCCGCGGCCAGATCGCCCTGCACGGCAACGCGATTCGCGAGAATCGTCAGGGCCAGGGAGATCCCCCAGCGGTCGCCGATCTCCCGGAACTCGGCCAGCGCGGCGACCAGGTGCGCGTCGGCCTCCCGGTCGCCCCGGCCGAGCTGAATACTCAGGTTCCCCAACTGCAGCCGGGCCAGCGCCCGCACCCACGGGTCGTCGTCCCCCAGCAATTCTTCCCAGGCGGGCAGGAATTCACCGGGCGCCTGCAGCATGCGTTCCAGCGGGACCGCGAATTTCGCCGCGGGATGGCGTATCTCGATCCGCTGGCTGATCTCGTAGGCCCGGTGGATCCAATCCTCGGCCTGGTACTGATCGCCCTGCCGCCCCGAGCTCAGGAACTGCACGACGAACGAGTACACGATCGCCCGGGTCTCGTCGTCCACCGCACCCGGTAGCGCGGTGGCCGCCAGGATGAGGTCGTTGCCCTCGACCTTGTGCCCGCCGAGCCACCAGTACCAGCCCGCGGCCGCGGCCAGGCGCATGGCGCCGTCCGCGTCCCCCGAGCGGATCGCACCGCGCATGGCGGCGGCGATGTTGTCGTGCTCGGCCTCGAGGGTCGCGAGCCAGCGCACCTGTTCGGCCCGGCGCAGGTGCGGCTCCGCGGTGTCGGCGAGTTCGGTGAAATAGGCCAGGTGCGCGCCCAGGGTGGCCTCGGCCTCCCCGGCGTCCGCGAGCCGCTGCGCGGCGTACTCCCGGATCGTGCCGAGCATCCGATACCGCTGCGCGCCTTCGCTTCCGGCGAGCACCAGCGACTTCTCACTGAGCGCCGTGAGCAGTTCGAGCACCTCGTAGGACTCGACGCCCGCGCCCGCGCAGACCCGTTCGGCCGCGGGCAGATCGGCGCCGCCGGAGAACACCGCGAGCCGGCGCAGCACCGCGCGCTCGGCGTCGGTGAGCAGTTCCCAGCTCCAGTCCACCACCGCGCGCAGGGTCCGGTGCCGGGGAAGCGCGGTCCGGCTGCCGCCGGTGAGCAGCCGGAATCTGTCGTCGATCCCGGCCGCGAGCTGATCGAGGGACATGGTGCGCAGCCGGGCCGCGGCCAGCTCGATCGCGAGCGGCATGCCGTCCAGCGCCCGGCAGACGCGGGCCAGCGTCGCCAGGGTGTGGGCGTCCGAGCCCAGATCCTGGCGCACCGCGGCCGCCCGGTCGCGCAACAGCAGAACGGCGGGCGCCGCCTCGATGGCGGCCGCGCCCGCCTCGGGGGCGGGCAGCGCGAGCGGGGCGACCGGCCACAGCGCCTCGCCCGTAATGCCCAGCGGCTCACGGCTGGTCGCGAGGATGCGCAGCCGCCGGCATTCGCCGAGCACCCGGTGCGCGAAGGCCGCCGCGGATTCGATGACGTGTTCGCAGTTGTCCAGCACGATCACCATGGATCGCTCGCGCACCGCGCCGATGACCCGGTCCAGCGGCTCGGCGTCGGTGGCGTCGGTCAGCAGCGCGTCGCGCAGTTTGAGCGCGGCCAGGGTCGCCCGGGCGATGGCGTTCCCGTCGGCACCGCCACCATCCCCGTCCGCGCCGAGCGCGGCGAGCTCGACCACCCAGACCCCGTCGGGGTGATCGCCCAGCAGGGTGCGCGCGGTCTCGGTGGCCAGCCGGGTCTTGCCCGATCCGCCCGGCCCGATCAACGTGGTGAGCCGATGCTCGGCGCTCAGCGCCCGCACGGCCGCGACCTCGGCGTCCTTGCCGATGAAACTCGTCAGCTCGGCCCGCAGATTGGTGGGCCGCTTCTCCTCGCGCCGCGTCAGTTCCCCGCGCAGCAGCGCGAGATGCAGCTCGGACAGTTCCGGCGCCGGGTCGACGCCGAGCTCGTCGGCCAGGGTTTCCCGGGTGCGCTCGAAGATCAGGATGGCCTCGGTGTCGCGGCCGGTCGCGACGAGCGCGCGCATGAGCGCGCCGACCAGTCGTTCGCGCATGGGATGCACCGCAACCAGATCGGTCAGCTCGGTGACCACGTCCCCGCCGTGACCGGCCGCGACCTCGGCGTCGAAACGGTCCTCGAGCGCGGCCAGGCGCAGACCGTCGAGCCGGGTGACGGCCGCGTCGAAGGCCGCGCTCTCCTGTAATCCGATGTCCTGCATGGCCGCTCCGCGCCACAGCCCCAGCGCCTCGCGCAGGCGCAGCGGATCCTGGTCCCCGCGCGCCTGCGCCACCAGGCGCTCGAACCGCACCGCGTCCACCGCCTCGGGCTCCACGCGCAGCCGGTAGCCGTCGGGCTGGCCCTCCACCGATCCCGCGGGAAGCACCTTGCGCAGGCGGGAGGCCAAGCGTTGCAGGGCATTCGCGGCATCCGCGGGCGGATTGTCACCCCAGATCCAGTCGATGAGCGCCGCCTTCGGGACCGCGTGACCCGCCTCGAGCGCGAGGGCGATCAGCAACCCGCGCAGGCGCGCGCCCGGCACGTCGGCGAGGGCGCCGTCGTCCGTGCGCACTTCGAATGGTCCCAGGATCGCGATCTGCACCCGGGCGATCTTGCCACGCCGCCCGTCCGGACCCCCGCCGACGATGTCCGTATTGCCCGGACCACCGATGAGAAACCCGCCCGTGAGCAGTCGAAACAGTGTGTCAGCGCTCATGTCAGCCGGCTGTCAGCGTTATGTAAGCGGTCCCGGTGACTCTTACCTCGTGAACAGCACCGCGTACGCCCCCGGACCCTGGCAGAGCGTCGACGCCACGTCGATCCTCGACGCCCTCGGCGCGCCGGCGCGTACCCGGCTGACCGGCCGCCCGGACGCCGTGCGGCGGTTCCTGACCGGCGACCACGTCGTCGCCCAGCTGATCCGTTTCGCCGCGGTCGGCGGTTCGAGCAACATCGCGTACTTCCTGTTGTTCATGGCGCTGGCCGAGTTCGGCCCGATGATCGCCAACCTCGCGGGTTCGATCGTGAGCACGATCATCGCCAACGAGCTGCACCGCCGCCTGACCTTCCGGGCCGCCGGGCAGGTCGGCTGGTTCAAAGCGCAATGGGAGGGCGGGGCGCTGGCCATGATCGGCATGGCGATCAGCACCGTGGCGCTGGCCGGATTGGAGTTCTGGGCGCCGGGTCTCGGCGACTTCCCGCAGGCGCTCGCGCTGATGGCTCTGATGGCGGCGGTCGGCGGCGCGCGTTTTCTGATACTCCGAGTATTCGTATTCTGAGTCACGAAATGCCGGGCGCGCCTGCGCACCCGATTCGAATCCTCGAGTGATAACCTGCTGCCGAATATTCAGCCGGGGTCACCTATTTCCCATCTGACGCTCTCGCCGATGGCGGGTGTACCACACGCGAATGAATCGTATGCCTTTCTCTTTCTTGCGAGTTCGACCTCCCGTGCGTTCACCGAGTGAAAGGATGGAAACTTCCCGATGATCGGCAGAAGAGAAGTGGCCGCCGCAGCCATTGCGGCGGCATTGGTTTCGGCCCCGGGGCCCGCGCGGGCGGATGAATGGCTGCCCTTCGGGGTGCTGCCCGCGCCGATCAGCTGTGCGGCACTGAGTCTGCCCGGGCGCGCGGGCGCCTGGCCGTTGCCGATGCACTTCCCCAACACCGGAATCGGGTTGTGGACGATGCCGCACGCGCCCGCCGAGGTGAACGCCCGGCTGCCCCGGCGCATCGAGCTGCGTACCACCGCAGGTGGATTCAACGAGGTCTGGCAATACGCGCTGCTGGACAACCACCTGTACGTCAAGGCCGTCGACGGCGAATCGGGCTGGCGCGTCCCACCATTGCCGAACTGCCTGCGCGGTCAGATCACCGGCATCTCCGTCGACGGCGGCCGACTCGTCGCGACCGGCCCCGAAGGCCACGTCTACACCCTGGAATCGGCCGATCAGACGCCGGAACTGTGGTGGTGGACAGCCCGGTTCGGCGCACCGACCTGGCTGAACCCGGCCGGTCAGCGGGTACGCCCCGCATCCCGCGCGTGGAGTCTGTCCTGGCTGGATCCGCGCTACGTGGAACTGATTCCCTTCCGGCAGGAGGGATTCTGGACCGACACCGCCGGACAGGAACAGCCGGTCGGCGGCGCGGGAGTCGACACGGTCTTCGTACTGTCTCCCGGGGGCGATCGGATCACCATCCTGGACCCGTGGTTACCGGGCGCGCATCCACTGCATCCCGACAATCCTACGTACTCGGATGATTACAGCTTCGAAATGCCCGGCCCGCTGAACGGGCGATTCCGGGCCGTGAATCTCAGTGCGGCGGGATCGACCACCTTCCTCGTCAACGAATACGGCGACATGTACACCAGACTCTGGGATTTCGACATCTCCGGGGCCGATACGGTGTTCTTCTCCTACTCGTACGAGGACCAATCGGCCCGTGATTCGGCGCCGAACAATTTCGACGGCGAGTTCGCGCGCTTCTCGCAGTTGCGCCCGTTCTTCGCCCAATACGCCAATATCCAGCTGCCGCCGCCCGGCTGGGTCCGCCAGCCCAAGATCCCCGGCGACATCACCTCCACCATCAGCGTCCATCAGACCGGCGGCAGATCCTTCCAGCGGGAGCTGCGGGTGGAGGGCCGGGACGGCGATCGAACCGGCTACTGGCACAAACCGATCGACCCCGCCGCGGGCTGGGAGTTCACGCCCACCGACCGCGAACTCGTCGCCGACATCCTGGACAACCGCCCCGGGGACATGTCCGCGGCGATGCTCGCACCCCCGAGCGGGGTGCACTACGACTATCGCGATCCGGCCGGATGGACGCTGGCCGTGCGCGATTTCGACTACGCGAGCGATCAGGTGCCGGTGCGCCTGTGCGCCGCCGACGGCGCCTGCGTCGAGCTGACGGCCCACCTCGCGAGCACCCCGAGACTGGGCTGGCAGCCCGAGGGATTGAGCGAGACGGCACGGGAATACCACGGATTCCTGGTCGTCGATCAAGACGAGTGGGACGCCCTCGACGGCCGCTCCCCGCACCTGCGGCCCCTGGTCCAGCAATTCACCGGAACCGGCCGCTTCCGCAACGCCCTCGTCAGCGCCACCACCGCCACGCTGCGCCTGCACACCGACGAGGGCGCGACCACGGTCCTGACCCGGGCGTGAAGCGCCCGACGACAGCGGAAAGGCTCTCACCGATGCGAAAAGGCCGGCGTGCCGCGCTCACCGCGTGCGTCACCGCGCTGTCCCTGCTGTGCGCCGGTCCCGCGGCGGCCGACGAATGGCTGCCCTTCGGGGTGCTGCCCGAACCGATCGGTTGCGCGGCGCTGTCGCAGCCCGGGCGCACCGGTGCGTGGCCGGTGCCGCTGCACTTCCCCAACGTCGGAATCGGTTTGTGGACAATGCCGCTCGTGCCCGCGGAGGTCGCCGCGCGGCTGCCCGCGCGCATCGAGCTGCGGACCTCGACCGGCGGATTCAACGACGCCTGGCAGTACGCGCTGCTCGATCGCAACCTGTACATCAAAGCCAGGCAGGGCGAATCGGGGTGGCGGATCCCGCCCATGCCGAACTGCCTGCGCGGACAGATCACCGGCATCTCCGTCGACGGCGGGCGGCTGGTGGCCACCGGCCCGGAAGGGCGGGTCTTCACCCTCGAGTCGGCCGACCAGACCCCGGAGATCTGGTGGTGGACCATGCGTTTCGGCGCTCCGGTGTGGCTGAACCCGTCCGGGCAACCGGTGCGCCCCGAGTCGCGGGCGTGGAGTCTGTCCTGGCTGGATCCCGCCCCCGTGAATCCGATCCCGTTCCACCAGGATGGATTCCGGACCGACACCGCCGGAAAGGACGCGCCGGTCGGCGGCGCCGGGGTCACCAGCGTGTATGTGCTCTCCCCCGAAGGCAATCGGATCGTCATCCTCGATCCGTGGCTGCCCGGCAGCGATCCGCTGCGGCCGGACGATGCGAAGTTCACCGACGAGTACAGCTACGAGGTGCCCGGCCCGCTGGACGGCCGCTTCCGCGCGATCAATCTCAGCACGGCCGGATCGACCACCTTCGTGATCAACAAGTACGGCGACATGTTCACCAGGCTCTGGGATTTCGACATTTCCGGCGCGGACACACTGTTCTTCTCGTACTCCTACGAAGATCAGACCACCTACGATTCCGCGCCCGACAACGTCGAGTACGAGTTCTCCCGCTCCCCGGAGCTGCGCCCGCCGTTCAACCGGTACGCCGACATCCAACTGCCCGCGCCGGCCTGGGAACAGCAGCCGAAGATCCCGGGCGAGATCACCTCCACCATCAGCATCCACCAGACCGGCGGGCGCGGCTTCCAGCGCGAACTGCGCGTGGAGGGCAGCGACGGGGACCGAACCGGCTACTGGCACAAGCCGATCGATCCGAACGCCGGCTGGGAGTTCACCGTCACCGATCAACCGCCGACCGGTGATCCGGTGGACAATCGCCCCGGCGATCACTCCGCCGCGGACCCGGCCCCGCCCTCGGGGGTGCACTACGAGTACCGGGACCCCGACGGCTGGACCCTGACCACCCTGGACTTCGACCACGCCGACGACGCGGTCCCGCTGCACCTGTGCGCGGGCGACGGCCGGTGCGCCGACCTCACCGCCATGCTGGCCGGTGACACCCGCCTGGGCTGGCAGCCCGAGGGGCTGAGCGAGACGGCCCGCACCTACCACGGCGTCCTGTGCATCACCCCCCAGGAGTCGATGTCCCTGGACCGCCGCTCGTCCCGGCTGCGCCCGATCGTCGAGGAGCTGACCGGCACCGGCCGCTTCCGCAACATCAAGGTCAGCGCCGACACCTCCGAACTGGTCCTGCGCACCGGCGAGGATCGGGAACTGACCCTGCACCGCCTGCCCTGATCCGCCCCTGAACCCACCCGGTGAGGAGTACCTGTTGACCGCATCGATGCACGACGAACTCGACCGCCGCGCAACGGCCGTCGCGGATCAGGTGGTGACCTGGCGACGGCATCTGCACCGCCATCCCGAGCTGTCCAACCGCGAGCGCGAGACCGCCGCGCTGATCGCCGATCACCTCCGCGGGCTGTCCCTGGACGAGGTGCGCACCGGGATCGCCGGGCACGGGGTGGTCGGGGTGCTGCGCGGCGGGCAGGCGGGCGAGCGGGTCATCGCGTTGCGCGCGGACATCGACGCGCTGCCGGTGCCCGACGAGTGCGGCGTCGACTTCGCCTCGCACGTCGTGGATCAGGACTACCCGGGCGGACCGTTCCCGGTCTCGCACGCCTGCGGGCACGACTGCCACACCGCGATGCTGCTCGGCGCCGCCACCGTGCTGGCCGGGGTTCGCGAAAGCTTGCCCGGCACCGCGCTTTTCGTGTTCCAGCCCGCCGAGGAGGGCCCGCCGGTCGCCGAAACCGGCGGGGCCCGTGCGATGCTCGCGCAGGGCGCGCTCGACGACCCCGAGCCGACCATGGCCTTCGGTTTCCACGTGACGCCGTATCCCAAGGGCTACATCGGATATCGGGTCGGCAACCAGTTCGGGGCCTCGACCCTGGTAAAGATCGCCATCACCGGCGAGCAGGTGCACGGGTCCACGCCGTGGATGGGCATCGACCCCATGCCCGCCGCGGGCGCGATCCTGACCGGCATCGGCCAGCTCTACCGTCAGGTCAACGCCTTCGATCCCGTCACCGTCTCCATCGGCCACGTCGAGGACGTGGGCCGTTTCAACATCATCGGCCGCACCGTGACGCTCTGGGGCACGATCCGCTGCGCGGTCGAGTCCGACATGGCCGACGTCCAGCAGCGCGTACGAACCCTCGCCGAGCACTCCGCCCGCGCCTACAACTGCACCGCCGCCGTCGATTTCCTCCAGGACGTGCCCGCCGTCCACAACGACGAGTCCTGGATGGACGCCGCCCTGCCCACCTTCGAACGCGTGGCGGGCGCGGACCACGTGGTCCCGACGTCGGCCACCCTCGGCTACGACGACGTCTCGGAGTTCGTCAACAAGTACGGCGGCCTCTACGTAACCCTCGGCGTCCAGGATGCCGACCTGACCCCCACCG
The DNA here is from genome assembly GCF_053645575.1 of Nocardia sp. NPDC055321. Taxonomy (NCBI): domain Bacteria; kingdom Bacillati; phylum Actinomycetota; class Actinomycetes; order Mycobacteriales; family Nocardiaceae; genus Nocardia; species Nocardia sp. NPDC055321. The sequence continues at coordinate 102,309 of NZ_JBSHMS010000007.1, read as the reverse complement.
GCCAACCGACCCCCACCCCCGGCGGCCGCGGCCTCTACATGAACCACAATCCCCACTTCTACGCCGACGACGACACCCTCGTGACCGGCGTCCGCCTCCACACCCACGTGGCCTGGGACCACCTGACCGGCGCACTGGTCCCGAAGTAGCCACTCTCGGTGCAGCGCAGCTAGACCCGTGCGAGGGGAACCGCCGCCGCGGCGTCGAGCACCAGGCGCGCGAACGCCTCCGGCCGCGCCAACGGCAGATAGTGGCCGCCGCCGGGCACCACGATCGATCGCGCGTCCGCGGCCGCCGCCGCGAAACGGCCCTCGTGCCAGCGAAAGTGATCGTGACCCCCGTTGATCAGCCACGCCGGCCCCGGGTAGGCGGCGAGGTCGCCGAGCACGTCATAGTCCCGGAGCGCCCCGACCACATCGGGAATCACCTCCGTGGCGATGCCCCCGGCCTTGACGTCCGCCGCCACCCGCGCGGGCAGCACGGCGTCGAAAACGCTTTCACTGAACCGCTTTCCACCATCGGAACGCGCGGTGAGCGCACGATGCAGGATCGAGAACGGCGCCGTCGCGAGCGGCCCCGGCACGATGGTCGACCCGGCCACCATAAGACCGGCGACCCGGCGGGGATCGGCCGCGGCGGCGGCGATGCCGACGTAGCCGCCGAGCGAATGCCCGACGACCAGTGCGCGGCCGCCCAACTCGTCGACGGCCTCGAGCACCGCGGCCGCGGCACCCGGCAGGGTGAACCGCTCCCCGCGTCGCGCGCCGTGCCCGGGCAGGTCGACCGCACGAACGGGCCGTTCGCCCCCCAACTGTTCGGCGACCGCCGTCCACGCCGCCCCGCTGAGCCGGATGCCGTGCACGAGCACGACGGGCAGTGAATTCGTCATAACCCCACCTCCTGAAAATGCAACGCAACGTTGCGTTGCAAACGATAGACCGCACAGGAGGGCAACGCAACGTTGCGTTGTATTCTCGGGTCGTGACTTCCCCCGCTCGCGCCACCGGCGCAGGACCCCGGCGGGCCGACGCGATCTACGCGGCCGCCCTGGAACTCTTGGCCGCGCAAGGCTACGACGGCCTGACCATGGAGGCGGTCGCCCAGCGGTCCGGGGTCAACAAGACCACGCTCTACCGCTGGTGGCCCGCCAAGGACGACCTACTCGCCGCGGCCCTCACCGCCGGCGACGTGCTCGCGATCGACATCCCCGACACCGGGAGTCTGCGCGGCGACCTGCTCGCGGTGGCCGGCGACATCGCTCGGCTGCTCACCGGTCCGGCGACCGCGCCCATCGCCACCGCCGTCCTGGCCGCCGCGCCCTCCCGGCCCCGCCTGGCGGCCGCCGGCCACGCCTTCTTCGCCGACCGCCTCGGTCGCGAACAGCCCATCTTCGCCCGGGCGATCGAACGCGGCGAACTCACCGACGGCACGGACCCGGCGGCCCTGATGGACATGCTCGCGGGGGCGCTGTGGTTCCGGCTGATCTTCCGCGACGAACCCCTCACCGCCGCCTACGTAGAAGCCACGGTCGACACCGTGCTGCACGGCGTGGTGCGCGGCGAAAATGGTTGAGCGGGAGCGGGATTGCCGGGGTGCTGTCGTACCCCTCGGTCGGACGACAGCACCCCGGCTACTCGAAAACCCTGCCCGGGAAGTCGAGAGTGCTACGGCACGAACACCTCTGCCGAGGCCGGGACGTTGGGGCGGTCGGTGCGTACGGTCAGTTGCACGCGGCCGGGGCCGGTGTAGGCGACCAGGATCGCGGGGGTCGAACGCTGGCCGGCGGGAATGAACTGGCTGACGCTGCCGCCCTGGCCGGTGTCGTGGTTGAACCAGTCGACCACCGCGGTGACATCGCACGCGAGGAACTGCGGGCCCCAGTAGCCGACCGGCGAATAGCCCTGCGTAATGCGAAGCACCACCGCGTGTTCCGCGCCGGGAGCTTCGGAGTACTGGTAGAGCGGGCCGTCGAACGCGGTGCCGCCGGTCATGAAAAGGCCCGCGCAGATACCGTTTCCGACCGAGAAGGTCGGGGACAGGTTGAAACTGTTCTGTACGCACGAGCGCGGCTCGACGTTGGACCAACCGAGCTGGCAGGGACCGCCGGGGTGATCGGCGGTGGCCGGTGCGGCGGTGACGATCGCGCCCGCGCCGAGAAATGCGGCGGCGGTCAGGAACCGGATCGTGCGTTTCATCGTCGTACTCCACTCCACTCGGGCGGTCGATTACGAGGTGCGCCGTACATTCGCGGCGCCGCGGATGGGCACCGGCGGGTGCGGCCGACCGGTCGGCCTTCACCGGATCTGTCGGGGCCGCGGGCCGCCGCGTTACGCGAACCACGATCGACGACCCAGCCCCGAACCGCAGATCATCGGGTGTTCCCGCACGTCGAAACCCGATTCGCCCGGTACGCGCGGGGTGCGGCGGTCGCACAATCCTCGCATCCAATTCCCGGACTCGCGGGCAGGACACGGGCCACCTGCCTGCATCATTGACACATGCTCCCCACCGACCATCTGACACAGGCGGATCGTCGCCCCGCCGTGATCGATACGCCCCTCGGCATCGTCGGCTTCTCCGTCGCCCTCGGATCGGAGGTGCTGCCGCCCGGCCCGGATACGGTGTGGCGCTTGCCGAACGGCTCACAACTGCACCGGTGGGGCCATCCGTCCGCGACGGTGGACCTGCTCATCGGCAGCATCGACGTCCCGGCCTGGGACGGCGGCGCGGCGGTACCCCTGTGGGCCGCCATCTGGCAGGTACAGGCGCACGGTCCGGTCACCGAACTGGACTTCTCGGTCGCCATCACCGACATTCCCGCCGAGGCGGCCGGCGGCCCCGATCCGGGCGAGTGCCTGGCCGCGGTCACCGTCGAGAACGAGCACTTCATGGTCTCCATCGGCGGCCCCGACACCGAACTGCTCGCCATGCAGGCCGCCGACGGCCGCCTCATGCCCGGCGACTGGGCCGACGTCATGCCGGCCTACCCCACCGACTCCGCCACCGAGTACGGCGCGAGCTACGACCCGCCGTCCCGAATCACCTGGCATCTCCCGGGTTTGGCGCGCACCGAGGTGGCGCGCCTGTGCATCGCGACCGCCTGGTGCCCGCGCGACGACGACCGCCCCGCCGCCTGGTTCGCCGTCGACATTCCGCTCGACACCGCCTACCTGCACCTGACCCACGACGGCGCCTGACCCGACAGCGGGCCGGGCGCGCCGACCGGAGGCCTGCCAAGCCCGGCACAGCACCGGCGGCGCCGAACGGGCGCGAGTAGGGTGCGAACGGTCAGGAGGATCCATGCCATCGACGCATCGAGGAGCACCCACCATGACCCGGAGATCCACTTGTCACGGCGCCGTCGCGTCCGCCTTCGCCGCCCTGGCCTGCGGAGCGGCCCTCACCGCACCGCACGCCGGCGCGGACGTCCTGAGCGTGAGCGTGGCCTCGGGGGCCGACGGCCTGCTGACCGGCTGCGCGTACACCGTCACCGCGAAGGTCGACAGCGCCCCCTACCAGCCCGGCGCGGTCACCTTCTGGAACTTCGGCGACCAGATCCCCGGCCTCGGCGACTACCACGCCGACAGCGGCACCGTCACCACCACCTGGACCCCCACCCGGCTGGGCTCGCAGTCGATCACGGCCGTGCAGACCGTCGAGGGCGGGTTCAACACCCGGCAGACGATCACGGTCGACGTCGCGGGCGCCGGAATCAACACCGGCACCTCGTGCCTGCGCGCGCCCTGAGTTCAACGAGCACGGTAAAGCGCTCCGCCACAACACAACTCACGCCGTTCGGCTACCGCGCAGGCGCGCCGTCCGCGCCGCTCGCCGCGACCGCCGTGCGAACCGTGTTGCGGCCCTGACGTTTCGCCGCGTGCAGGGCGATGTCGGCCGCGCGGAACAGATCGTGCGCGGCGAAATCCGGGGTCGCCGCGACCCCGATGCTGACGGTCAGCGCGACCGGCCAGGTGCGCGCGGCCGTCTCGATCGCGACCCGCAACTCCTCGGCCCACGCCGCGGCCTCCACCGCCGTCGCGTCCGGCAGGATCACCGCGAATTCCTCCCCGCCGGTCCGGGCAACCAGATCGTTGGGGCGCATGCGAGCGAGCAGCAGCGGTGCGAGATTGCGCAGGGCGGCGTCCCCCGCGGTGTGCCCGTGCGCGTCGTTGATGTGCTTGAACTCGTCGACATCGAGGAACCACACCGCCAGCGGCCGCCCGTGCCGGGCGTGCGCGGTGATCTCGTTCTCCAGGCGTTCGGTGAAACGGCGCCGGTTCGCCAGCCCGGTGAGGCCGTCGCATCGCGCCTGTTCGTCCAGCGCGGACACGAGACCGGTGATCCGCCTGCGTAATTGCACGATGACGCAGCAGACCAGGATGAGCGAGGCGCTGACCTGGCACCACAGCGCGACGTCGCGCGCGTCGCCCAGCAGCACCGTGCCCGCCCCGAAGATCACCACCGCCGCCGCCGTGGTGAGCAGCGTCGCGGCCTCGGTCAGCAGGCAGCCCGCGTACAGCACGGCCCACACCAGCAGGGTCTCCCCCGAATCCGGGATCGTGCCCAGCACGATGATGAGCAGCGGCGCGGCATTCAGCAGCGGGCCCGGCGTGCGTCTTCCCAGCAACAGCATGGCGATGCCCAGCGCGGCGACCACGCCGGACAGCAGCAGGCACCCGTTCAGGAATCTGTCGAGCACGAGTTCCCGCGCGAAGATCGCGGTCAGCGCGACCGCGGCGAGCAGCATCCAGCCGCCCACGTACCCCGCCAGTCCGGCGCCGGCCGGAGCGTCGGATTCCGCCCGAGCCACCCGGGTCTGGTCCATAGCCCCAGCGTGACATACCGAAACCCGTGAATCTCGCGGGACACGAACGACGCGCGCGACCACATTCTCTACCAAACCGCCTGGCCTGTTTCATATCTGGCGTTTGCCCGGGATCGCGACGGCCGTCGTCGCGCCGCCGCGCCGAAGCACAACCCCGCATCGCCCCTGAACCCGAACGGAATCACTCCGCGCCCGAACCCTGGCGCATCCACAGCAATCTTCCGGAACACCGGCTGTGTCCCGTGTCACGCACGCGCGTGTCACATCGGAGACCCCCGGGCTGTCCCCTGTACGACCCGCACACCGACCCGGAGGACCGGCCATGCTGGAAAGACCCGAGCTGGAGGCGTTTCTGACCCTCACCGAGGAACTGCACTTCGGCCGCACCGCCGACCGCATGCACGTGAGCACCGGCCGGGTCAGCCAGATCATTCGCAAACTCGAACGCCGGGTCGGCGCACCACTGTTCGAACGCAACAGCCGGGGCGTCGCCCTCACCCCGCTCGGCCTGCGCATGCACGAAGAGGTACTGCCCGCGGCCGGCAACTGCGCACCGCCCTGCACAACGCCCGCGCCCGGGCCCGGGGCCTCGAACCCGGCCCGGAACCACCCGTCCTCCGGCCCGGCACCGGCGATCACCGGCGCGCTGACACCGCAGGCGCGAGATGGCATTCTGCGGACAGCCATCGCTCCGCACCGGAGCCGCACAGGGGAGAGACCATGGCCGCCCTCATCCGCATCCGGCACGTCAAGGTTCCGGTCACCGACCTCGCCCGCAGCGTCGCCTGGTACCGGGACCTGCTGCGCCTGACCCTGGCCGCCGAATTCCGCGATCGGGGACAGCTGCGCGGAGCCCAGCTCATGGACGCGAGCGGCTTCGGCATCGCGCTGCGCGAACGCGAATTCTGCGCGAGCAAGCCCGATCTCGCGGGCTTCGACGTCGTCGCCCTCGAAGTCGGCGCCGTCGCGGACCTGCACGAGCTGGCCGCCCGGGCCCGCGAACTCGGCGCCGAGCACACCGGCGTCACCGACCGCGGCGTCTACGGCGCCGTCCTGGACCTCATCGATCCCGACGGCACCGTCGTGCGCCTGCTGGCGAACAACCCGCTGCACCCCGATCGCTTCGTCGGCGTGGACTCCGATGCCGAGGGCAGCTTCACCCTGTACGACACCCCCGTCCTCTGACGGCCCGGTGAACGCCGACAACCCCGGTCCATCGACGGGACCGGGGTTGTCCGAAACAGCGTGGCGCGAGCCCTCGGGTCAGGCGGAATCCGCGGATTCGGGCTTAGCCGCGGGCTTGTCGAGCGTGGCGATGCCGTGCTCGGTGCCCTCGTCCGCCTCCTGATCCGGTTCCGGATGCTCCGGGGAGAAGGTCGCAGGCAGGTTCTTCAGGTGCTTGTTCATGTTGCGCACCAGCAGCACCGTGCCCGCCAGCAACAGCAGCACGATCACCAGACCCAGCGGTGACGCCTTGCCGAACTCCGGGCCGGTCGGCGAATTGTTGGTCTGGGCGAGCAGGTCGAGAATCATCGGGGGGCGTCCTCGGTGTCGGCGTCATCGATACCCGCGAACAGGTCGGTCTCGGGGATGGCGGTGCGCACCCGGGTCTGCGCCAATTCGAATTCCTCGGTCGGCCACATCTTCTGCTGCAATTCCGTGGGAATGGCGAAGAACGGGCCGTTGGGATCGATCTGGGTGGCGTGCGCGCGCAGCGCCTCGTCCCGGGCCGGGAAGTACTTGGCGCATTCGACCTGGGTGGTCACCCGCGACATGATGTCCCCGCGCTCGGCCGCGTAGCCCCGCATGCGGTCCATCCACTCCTGCATGGGGAAAGGCTCACCGCGCGAGGCGTATTCGTCGGCGAAGGCCTCCAGCCGGGCCAGGCTGAAACCGTGGTTGTAGTACAGCTTCAGCGGCGTCCACGGCGCACCCGCGTCCGGGAACTTCTCGACGTCACCGGCGGTCTCGAACGCCGCGACCGACACCTTGTGGCACATGATGTGGTCGGGATGCGGGTAGCCGCCCATTTCGTCGTACGTGGTGATGACGTGCGGCTTGAACTCGCGCACGACGCGCACCAGCGCCTCGGTGGCCTCGTCCAGCGGCACCAGCGCGAAACTGCCCTCGGGCAGCGGCGGCAGCGGATCACCTTCGGGCAGACCGGAATCCACGTACCCCAGCCACATCTGGTCGACGCCGAGCGCGGCGGCCGCGGCCGCCATCTCCTCGCGCCGCACCTCGCTGATGCGGTCCTTGATACCCGGGGTATCCATGGCCGGATTGAGAATGTCGCCACGTTCGCCACCGGTCAGGGTGACGACGAGCACCTCGTTACCTTCGGCCGCATAGCGCGCGGTGGTTGCCGCGCCCTTGCTGGATTCGTCGTCGGGGTGGGCGTGTACCGCCATGAGGCGAAGACCACTCACTTCGCGTTCACCTCACCGATCACTTTTTCACCTCATCGCTCTCCGCCGAGTCCAGGCAGGGGGTGTCCGATCTCCATTACCTATAGTTCCATCCGACCGTCCTTTGTTCCGACCTACCCCCCGGGAGCGTCCTGTCATGAGCGAGAGACCGGCCGATCGCTACGGGGTCGGGCGACGTAGGGCCCCGCGCTGGCTGCCGCTGGCGCTGACCCTCGCGGTGGTCGTGGTCGGCTGCGGCGTGGCCTATCTGGGTTTCAAGCAGTACGGACCCAAGGACATCGAGCCCGAACGCCTCGGCTACACGGTCGTCGACGATTCGACCGTCTCGGTGGATTTCAAGGTGACCCGCGACGACCCGGAGAAACCGGTCGTCTGCTACGTTCGCGCACTGGATGCCGACGGCGCCGAAGTCGGCCGGCGCGAGGTGCTCATACCGGGTTCCGACGCCGGCACGGTGCGCCTGACCACCACGCTGAAGACCTCCGCCCGGGCGGGCGCGGGCAATATCTACGGCTGCAGCGACGAAGTGCCCGCCTACCTGCGCGCCGGGTGAAAAGTCCGGTCCCTGACCCGCTTTGATGCTTCTACCTGCATCTATGCGATTCGTGCTAAAATAACGCAACACACGGTTCCGGGGTTCGGAGCCGTGTTTGCTGCATTGGCGGCCGGCGCTGTCGGGTACCTCCCCCAGGATCGCTCTTGCCGTCCGCTGTTGCCATGCCCGGCTCCGGTGGGTGCGGCAACGGATTTCAGAGGGAATCCCGGCTTGCCGGGGACAACTACTAGGGAGTGATCGAGATGACTGAGACAGTGACCTGGCTGACCCCGGAGTCGCACGAGAGGCTCACGAGCGAACTCGGCGCGCTCATTGCCAACCGTCCGGTCATTGCGGCCGAAATCAACGAGCGTCGCGAAGAGGGCGACCTCAAGGAGAACGGCGGCTACCACGCTGCGCGCGAGGAGCAGGGCCAGCAGGAGGCGCGGATCCGCCAGCTGCAGGAACTCCTCAACAACGCCAAGGTCGGCATCGCCCCGACCAAGTCCGGCGTCGCGCTGCCCGGCTCGGTCGTCAAGGTCTACTACGACGGCGACGAGAGCGACAGCGAGACCTTCCTCATCGCCACCCGCGAAGAAGGTCTGGGCAACTCCGAACTGGAGACCTACTCCCCCAACTCCCCGCTCGGCGGCGCGCTCATCGACGCGAAGGTCGGCGAGACCCGCGAGTACCAGCTGCCCAACGGCAAGGTCATGAAGGTGACCCTGGTGTCGGCGGAGCCGTACCACAGCTGAGGTAGGCGACACGAACATCGCGGCCCCCGGTCCCCCTGGACCGGGGGCCGTCGTGTGTTCGGGCGCACGACGCACAGGCCGGAGCAGGGGGCGCACGGTCCTGAGCGGTCGGCGCACAGACCGCACCGAACGACACGGCGTCGTAGACAAATGACGAAGCCCCGCACCGATTCCGGTGCGGGGCTTCGTCGTTGCCATGTGCGGGCGCTTCCTACGCGAGCGCCTGCTTGAGGTCGGCAAGCAGGTCGGCGATGTCCTCGATGCCGACCGACAGCCGGACCAGGTCCGCCGGGACCTCCAGGGCCGAGCCCGCGGTGCTGGCGTGGGTCATGGCGCCCGGGTGCTCGATGAGCGACTCCACGCCGCCGAGCGACTCGGCCAGGGTGAAGATCTTGGTGCGGGCGCAGAAGTCCAGCGCCGCCGCCTGACCGCCGTGCACGCGCACCGAGATCATGCCGCCGAACCGGCGCATCTGCTTCTGAGCGACCTCGTGGCTCGGGTGCTCGGCCAGGCCGGGGTAGATGACCTGCGCGATCTTGGGGTGGTTCGCCAGGAACTCGGCGATGGCCTCGGCGTTGTCGCAGTGCTTGTCCATGCGCAGGGCCAGGGTCTTGATGCCGCGCATGGTCAGGAACGCGTCGAACGGGCCCGGGACGCCGCCCGAGCCGTTCTGCAGGAACGCGAACTTGACGTCCAGCTCCTGGTCGTTGGTGATCAGCGCGCCGCCGACCACGTCGGAGTGCCCGCCGATGTACTTGGTGGTCGAGTGCAGCACGATGTCCGCGCCCAGCAGCAGCGGCTGCTGCAGGTAGGGGGAAGCGAAGGTGTTGTCCACCACCAGCTTCGCACCGCCGGCGTGCGCGACGTCGGCCAGCGCCGAGATGTCGCCGATGTTCAGCAGCGGGTTGGTCGGGGTCTCGACCCACACCAGCCGGGTGTTCGGGCGCATGGCCGCGGCCACCGCGGCCGGATCGTTCACGTGCGCCACCGAGTACTCGATGCCCCACTGGGTGAAGACCTTGTCGATGAGCCGGAAGGTGCCGCCGTAGGCGTCATCCGGAATGACCAGGTGGTCACCCGGGCGCAGGATCGCGCGCAGCGCACAGTCGGTCGCGGCCATGCCCGAGGAGAACGCCCGCCCGTAGGTACCGGATTCGAGCGCGGCCAGATTGGCCTCCAGGGCGGTACGGGTCGGGTTGCCCGTCCGCGCGTACTCGTAACCACCACGCATGCCGCCGACGCCGTCCTGGGCGAAGGTGGAGCTCGCGTAGATCGGTACATTCACCGCGCCGGTCTGGGGATCCGGCTCGTACCCGGCGTGCACCGCCCGCGTGGAGAAACCAAGCTGCTCACTCATACCGCCAGCCTAGGTCGCTCCGCGTTCGCCCCCTACCCCGGGCACGCGTCGCGTGTCCGAACTCACCCGCAAATCGGGCACATGGCCCCGACCAGCCGACTTGCCGGGCGCGCAATGGGACAGCATCGCCGCTCGAATCCCGCGGTCCACCTGCGCCCGGATCCCATGGCCGGAGTTCCGAGCACGCGCGAGGAACCGGGATGCTCGGGCCGCACATCCGCGGCCGCGCCCGGAAGCGCGAACGGCGAGCCGGGTCCTCGTGCGGGCCGGGCGCTGGTCCTAGGCTGAGCGCATGGTCTCCGTAGACGAACTGTTCGCCATCGACTCCCTGCTGAGCGCCGAGGAGCGCGAAATCCGCGACACCGTGCGCGCGTTCGCGAACGAGCGCCTGCGCCCGCACGTGGCGGAATGGTTCGAGGCCGGAACCTTCCCGGTGCGCGAGGTGGCGCCCGAACTCGGCAAGCTCGGGCTGCTCGGCATGCACCTCGAGGGCTACGGCTGCGCGGGGACCTCGGCGACCGCCTACGGGCTGGCCTGCATGGAGGTCGAAGCCGTGGATTCCGGTGTGCGCAGCCTGGTTTCGGTCCAGGGCTCCCTGGCGATGACCGCGATTCACAAGTACGGCTCCGAGGAGCAGAAGCAGCGCTGGCTGCCGGAAATGGCGGCCGGCCGGCTGATCGGCTGCTTCGGGCTCACCGAACCCGACTTCGGCTCCAACCCCGGCGGCATGCGCACCCGGGCCCGCCGCGACGGCGACGACTGGATCCTGGACGGCGCCAAGATGTGGATCACCAACGGCTCGGTGGCCGATGTCGCCATCATCTGGGCGCAGTCCCGCGAAGGCGAGCGCGACACCATCCGCGGCTTCGTGGTGCCCACGGACACACCGGGTTTCACCGCTCGCGAGATGCATCGCAAACTGTCGCTGCGCGCCTCGATCACCGCCGAACTCTCGCTCGACGGCGTGCGCCTGCCCGCCGACGCCCTGCTGCCGGAGGCGCGCGGGCTGGCCGCGCCGCTGGGCTGTCTGTCCGAGGCGCGCTTCGGCATCATCTTCGGCGCGCTCGGCGCGGCCCGCGACTGCCTGTCCGCCACCATCGAATACGCCCGCACGCGTGAGGTTTTCGACAAACCCCTGGCCGCGTACCAGCTGACCCAGGCCAAGCTCGCCGACATGGCGGTCGAACTCGGCAAGGGCCAGCTGCTGGCGCTGCACCTGGGCAGGCTCAAGGACCGCCACGAGATTCGCGCCGAGCAGATCAGCGCGGGCAAGCTCAACAGCACGCGCGAGGCCATCGCGATCGCCCGCGAATGCCGAACCATCCTGGGCGCCAACGGCATAACCTTGGACTACCCGGTGCTGCGGCACGCCAACAACCTGGAGTCGGTGCTCACCTACGAGGGCACGGCCGAGGTGCACCAGCTTGTCCTCGGCGAGGCGCTGACCGGGTCCAAGGCCTTCCGCTGAGGACGGCCGCGAACTGCCGCGAAGTGACACTGGCGCAGATGCGCTATATCTCACAGCCCACTGCCGGGAGAGCACCCCGATTGCTAGCATGACCAGGTGTTATTGCCCGGCTCCGCGCTGCTCGTCGTTTCGGCGCGTAAGACTTTGAACCGCCTGCAACGCACGCACGGAAGTCCGGTCCGCTCGGCCGCTCGGGATTTCCCGGGCCTGCACGCGGTGCTCGATCAGCATGCCGCCGCCGTCCGCGACATTCTCGATATGGGCGTGGAGAATTCCAGCGTGGTCCCGACGAGCGTGCTGCTGGCCGGCTACGCGCGCGGCCTGCTGGAGGATCTGCGCGAATCGGGCGAGCCACTGCCCGACAGCGCAGGACAGTGGCAGCGCGCGGACTGGGTGCATCTGCGCCTGGCCGCGGTCTGCGCGCTCGCGCACGCCGACTGAACGCTCCGCGTCTCCGGAGGTTGCCGGACCCGAATGCGGCCGTCGCGGCAAACCTCCACTCGACACGCTCACACCGAACACCGAGCGGCCCGGATGCCTGCATCCGGGCCGCTCGACGTGTATTCGGTTCCGACGGGCCGGTTCGGCCCCGGGGTTTGCTAGACCATCCCGGACTGGTTGCCGTCGTCCGGCATCTGACCGCCGTACCCCTGACCGCCGTGACCCTGGTTGCCCTGGCCACCCTGCCCGTACCCGCTCTGCCCGGGCATCTGCCCGCCATGCCCCGGCGCCTGCCCGGGATATCCCTGGCCCTGCCGGCCCGGCTGCTGGTAGCCGCCCTGACCCTCGAAACTCTGCGGCCGGTATCCGGGCGAGCCGACCGGCTGCTCGGCCCACTTTCCGGGCGGCATCTGCTGCCCGCCCATCCCCTGCTGCTGACCCATCATGGCCTGCTGTTGCGAGGCGGCCGCACGCTGACGGGCGGCATCCTCCCGGCCGCGCTGGTACGCCTCGGCATGACCCTTCATCTCGGGCATCTCACCCTCGATGGTCTCGAGCCAGCCCTCCCAGCGCTGCTGCATCGGCCGCACCAGACCACCGCCGACACCGACGATCAGCACGCCGCCGATCACGGCGAGCACGGTGATCAGGATGGGCATGGTGACCGAGGTCGCCACCCCGATCTGATTGAGCGCGGCGATGAGGCCGACACCCCAGATGAACACCGCCGCAACACGTCCCATCATCCGGCCGTAGGACAGACCGCTGAGCACGTTCGCGATCAGGTCCATGACCACGCGGGCGATGGCGCCCGCGATGCAGACGATGACGATGGCGACGGCCAGTCGCGGCAGCCAGGCCACGATGCCGTTGAGCATGTCGCTGATGGGGTTCGGCCCGAAGACGCCGAAGCCCAGTTGCAGCGTGAGCAAGAGAACCGCGTAGTACGCCAGCTTCGCGATGATTCCGACCGCGTCGTACCGGCTGTCGGCCAGCATGTCCTTGATGCCGCCGCGCTCCACGAGCCGATCGAAGCCGACCTGATGCAGAATCCGCGTCACCAGCCTGGCCACGATCTTGGCCACGATCCAGCCGATGACCAGGATGGCCAGGAATCCGGCGAACTTGGGCACGAAGGTGGCGAACGAACTCCACGCGTCGGACAGCCCCTGCTGGATATCGATAGCCAAACTCGAGGTGTGCATAGAACCCCGTCCCTTCGCTACCTGTTCCGGTCCCGGCCTACTGCCGGAACCTGCTCCAAGGGCGATTTATACCCGCAGGCGATCGGCTCATTCGTCAGTTTGCGAAATAGTTGCCAAATCGGGTGCTCGGGCATTGCCGGGCGGCGAGTCGGCCGCGCCGGCAATCATCGGGACATGGGCCGGACGCAGAAGGTGCGTACCGAGTGACACTCGGTACGCACCTTGGGCCGAACAGGCCGGGGTGAATCAGTACGCGCTGTTGACGTTGTCCATCGAGCCGTAGCGGTCCGCGGCGTAGTTGCACGCGGCGACGATGTTGGAGACCGGGTTCCAGACATCGAAGGGGGTGCCCTCGACGTGGTAGGCGGCGAAGGTCGGATCGATGACCTGGAGCAGACCCTTCGACGGGATGCCGTTGATGGCATTGATGTCGTACAGGTTGATGGCCTGCGGGTTACCGCTGGACTCGCGGATGATGTTGCGGAAGATGCCGTCGTAGCTGCCGGGGATGCCCTTGGCGGCCATGATGTCCAGCGCCTGACGGATCCAGCCGTCGAGGTTGTTCTCGTACACCGGGGCCGGCGGCGGCGCGATGGGCTCGGGCTCCGGCATGGGGGCGGGCGCGGGCACGACGGCGGCGGCAGCGGCCAGGGCGGCCTCGGCCGGGGTCTCGACGTGCTTGATCGCGGTCGGCGCGGCGACGGCGGCGGTGAGGGAGTCCTTGAGGGCCGCGGGCTGCACGTCGTCCGAGGCCGCACCGGCGGCGGTCACGATGGAGCCGAAGACGGTGAGGGCGAGGGCGGCGGTGCCGGCCGTGCGGGCGGCGGCGACCACCCTGCTGCGTTTGGCAGGGTCACGCAGAGCAGTCATGGCATTCGTAGGCATGGCGAATTTGATTCCTGTTCGGTTTCTGGGCTCGCAGGCCGAGAGAAGGCAGCGCTGATCAGGCGGGTACCATCGGTACTCCACTCCAGCGCTCGGGCTGTTTCGCGTTGCTGTTGTGAAACCCGTTACGGGCCAAGGAATTCTGACGCTGCAGGAATTCCGCGAAGAGGGTCTGCGGCCAATCGGGCCGCGGTGCCTCAGCGCACCGGTGTGATGATCACGTTCCTCATGTGAGTTCACATCTCCTTGCGTCAACCAGACCTGGGGTCTGTTTCCAACAAGGTCACAGCTTGATTGCGTCGAGTGAACACAGCCTGAACCGAAAGTGAACGGAAAGTGAACCGGCCCGAAGTGCACGCCGTTTACCTGCATTAATACATGCACTGACCTGCTGATTCATTTCGAAACGCAAAGTGGTTCGGATCACAGAAGTATTTCGGTCGAATGACGCGATATACCCCAAATCGACCATTTTTCGCGTGCCGGGGTACGCCGCAGGGCTGATCCGCGGGGGCGCGAACCAGGCTTCGTGAGGGGTCGTGACCTCGAGCTTCCGAGGGCTCGCGAGCTCAGGCCGGAGACTGCGCCGGCAGCGCTCGCGGCACCGCGAATCGACGCAGAACCCGCATGAGCAGCGGGAGCGTCAGCATCACCAGCAGCAGGCGCAGGGTCTGCACGCTGGTTATCAGGGGCAGATTCGCGTTCATCTTGTCGGCGGTGGCGAGCACGGCGTTGATGCCGCCCGGCGTGGTGGCCAGATAGAGATCCGACATGTGCAGGTCCACGACATTGCCCAGCCCGAGCGCCAGCGCCGCCACGATGCCGCTCAGGGCCAGCACGGCCGCGGTCATCCCCGGGATCATGCGGGCCATCTGACGCACCACCTCGCGGGTGAAGCGGGTGCCGACCTCGAAACCGATCAGCACGAACAGCAGATCCTTGAACAGATGGGTCGGGGCGTAGCCGTGCGAGATGCCGGCCGCGGTGAGCAGCGCGGTGATGAGCATGGGACCCAGGAGCGCGGCGTTGGGCAGACCGACCTTGCGCCCCAACCAGATTCCCAGCACGCACAGCATGATCGCGATGGAGATGCCCGCGACCTGATCGCCGCGGCCGACGATCATCCAGTACGGCAGATCGGGATTGGTCACGCCGCCACCGAGTGTGGTTGTGCGGTAAGAGATTCCGGCTTCCTCGTCGAGGATCGCGGCGATCGCGGGTGCGCTCAGCGCCACCAGCGCGACGCGCAGATACTGCATGAACGCCACCCGGCGCGGGTCCGCGTCCAACTCGTCCGCGGCCGAGACCACCGCCGCCGAACCACCCGCCAGCAAACCCAGCGTGGCGGTGGGCACGTCGACCTTGGCCGCGCGCGCGAACACCAGGGCCACCCCCACGCTCACCAGAATGGTGGCGGCGGTGACGGCCAGCACCGGCAGCAGATCCAGCCCGATCGAGGTGAGCAGTTCCACCTGCAGGTAGCTGCCCATCACGACGCCGAGCATGGCCTGCACGCCGACGCCGACCTGCTTGGGCAGCGGCTGCGGCAGCCGGCCCGTCATGGCGAGCGCCGCGCCGACCACGATCGCCAGAATCATCTGCGGGGCCGGGAATCCCACGCGGTCGAGCAGTGCCGCGCCGCCGAGGACCCCGGCCGACAACGCCACCCAGCTCAGCGCTTGCCTTCGGTTCATACGAGCCGATCCTGCTCGTCAACCATGAACGCAGAGTAACAGCGCAGTTATCGCGATTCCCGGGCCTTGTGATTTCCGATGCACAATCGAAAAACCAAGGGGCAGACCACAAATCACACGACGGTAATTCGCGATCCGAGCCCGGAAAGCGACCGACCGCCGGAGTCGAAACGACCACCGCTACCGACGAGCGGGACACCGGGGCCGCCACGAAAAACGGCGCCCGCCCGCACCTCGGGGGTGCGGACGGGCGCCGGGCGAAATCGTTGTCGCGCTAGACGAGCGACCCCTCGCTCAGGAACCCGAGCAGATCGTGCCGGGTGATGACGCCGACCGGCTTGCCGTCGTCGACCACCATGAGCGCGTCGGTGGACTCGAGCAACTTGGTCGCCGCCGACACCGGCTCGCCCGCGCCGATGAGCGGGAAGCCCGGGCTCATGTGCGAGGCGACCGAATCGGTCAGCTTGGCCCGGCCCTCGAACACCGCCGAGAGCAGGTCGCGCTCGGTCACGCTGCCCGCGACCTCGCCCGCCATGATCGGCGGCTCGGCGCCGACGACCGGCATCTGCGAGACGCCGTACTCGCGCAGGATCTCGATCGCGTCGCGCAGCGTCTCCTGCGGGTGGGTGTGCACCAGATCGGGCAGCTCGCCCGACTTGCCGCGCAAAACGTCACCGACGTGGGTCTCGTCGGTCCGGCCGTCGAGGCGGGTGCGCAGGAAGCCGTAGGAGCTCATCCACTGATCGTTGAAGATCTTGGACAGGTAGCCGCGGCCACCGTCCGGCAGCAGCACGACCACGACCGCATCCGGATCGCGCTCGGCGACCTTGAGGGCGGCCACGACGGCCATACCGCAGGAGCCGCCGACCAGCAGGCCCTCCTCGCGGGCCAGGCGACGGGTCATCTCGAAGGAATCGGCGTCCGAGACCGCGATGATCTCGTCCGGGATGGACGGGTCGTAGGCGGTGGGCCAGAAGTCCTCGCCGACGCCCTCGACCAGGTACGGGCGGCCGGTGCCGCCGGAGTACACCGAGCCCTCGGGATCCGCGCCGATGATCTTGACCTTGCCGCCCGAGACTTCCTTCAGGTAGCGGCCGGTGCCGGAGATGGTGCCGCCGGTGCCGACGCCCGCCACGAAGTGCGTGACCTTGCCGTCGGTGTCGGCCCAGATCTCCGGGCCGGTGGTCTCGTAGTGCGACTCCGGGCCGCCCGGATTGGAGTACTGGTTCGGCTTCCAGGCGCCCTCGATCTCCCGGACCAGGCGATCGGAGACGTTGTAGTAGCTGTCCGGATCCTCGGGCGCGACCGCGGTCGGGCAGACCACGACCTCGGCGCCGTAGGCGCGCAGCACGTTGCGCTTGTCCTCGGAAACCTTGTCCGGGCAGACGAACACGCACTTGTAGCCGCGCTGCTGCGCGACCAGCGCCAGGCCGACGCCGGTGTTGCCGGAGGTCGGTTCGACGATCGTGCCGCCGGGCTTGAGCAGCCCGGCCTCTTCGGCGGCGTCGATCATCTTGACGGCGATGCGGTCCTTCGAGCTGCCGCCCGGGTTCAGGTATTCCACCTTCGCCGCCACCAGGCCCGAGTTCGGACCCACCACGGAGTTCAGTCGAACGAGTGGAGTGTTTCCGATCAGATCGACCACGGAGTTAGCGATGCGCATACCCCTCATCGTTGCAGAAAGGATATCGGCGCCTACGCGCACGTAGGCGATCTCACGTCGGCGGGAAATTACCATCGCCGCATGAGGACGCCGAACCACCTGCGTGCCACCGTGCTCCTCGGGTGTCTCGCGACCGCGACAACGATCGCCGCGACCGCGCCGGCCCAGGCGCGGACCTACGAATTCCCCCAGCTACCAACCACGTTCCAGCCCGGCCCCTGCGGCGGATCCATCCGCACCTGGGCCGAGACCAGCCCCACCTACGCGGGCCGCGCCATTCTGAACATCCGGGCGAACCCGATCGCGGGCATCGGTCCAGGCCCCTGGATCTTCGCGCCGCTCTGCGAGAACCTGACCACCATCGCCTGGCGCAACACGACCACCGGCGCGGCCGGCGAATATCGGGTCAACGTCGTCGCGGGCATCTACGGCAGCATCCAGTACGCCCAGTTCCAGGACACCGGTCCGGGCCACATCGTGACGACGGTCTTCACCGACGGCCTGCACGTGCCCCAGGTCGGCGCCTTCGACGTCCCCGCCCCGGCCGCCCCGGCGCCACAGGACGACTGAGCCTCAGCATCACCCTGAGGTCCGGCATCACGACCGGCCAAGTCGGCGTTGACATTTCGAAGAGCTCCCGACCTCCCCTTTCTCCGTCGGGGGGCGGCGCCCCCCGGCACGCGGCCCCCCCCGCGCCCCCCCGGTTGGGGGATAGAACCCCAGATAATGTTGTGTTAACGCACACAAGGCCGCGGGCCGGGAAAA
>NZ_JBSHMS010000007.1:0-84277 GCF_053645575.1 Nocardia sp. NPDC055321 | reverse complement strand
CCTTGGGTTTTGAATTATGTCACCCCCCCCCCCCCCCCCACACCGGCGCGGGCCGCCCCCCCCCCCCCCCCCGCCCCGCCCGAGAGCTCCCGAGAGTGAGGGCTATCCCACAGTTCAGTGATTGGGATACCGGCATACCGGGCGTAGGACGCTGAACACACCCGTCGTACATTCGAAGAGGTTCACTCACGCTAGTAAGGAGTCCTCATGGCTGAGGCCGTTATCGTTTCGTACGCCCGCTCCCCCATCGGTCGTGCGCACAAGGGTTCGCTGGTCGGCATGCGCCCGGACGACCTCGCGGCTCAGATGGTCCGCGCGGCCCTGGACAAGGTCCCCGCCCTGGCCGCCAGCGATATCGACGACCTCATGCTCGGCAGCGGCCAGCCCGCCGGTGAGGCCGGGTTCAACATGGCCCGCGCCGTGGCCGTGCAGCTGGGCTACGACTACCTGCCCGGCGTCACCGTCAACCGCTACTGCTCCTCCTCGCTGCAGACCACCCGCATGGCCTTCCACGCCATCAAGGCGGGCGAGGGCGACGTGTTCATCTCCGCCGGCGTCGAGACCGTGTCGCGCTTCCCGAAGGGCACCGCCGACGGCTGGCCCGACACCCACAACCTGCTGTTCGCCGATGCCGAGGCCCGCACCAAGGAGACCTCCGCGGCCAACACCTCGTGGGTCGACCCGCGCGAGAACGACCTGCTGCCGGACGTCTACATCGGCATGGGCGAGACCGCCGAGAACGTCGCGACCTTCACCGGCATCTCCCGCGAGGACCAGGACCACTGGGGCGTGCGCTCGCAGCAGCGTGCCGAGGAGGCCATCAAGGCCGGCTTCTTCGAGCGTGAGATCACCCCGGTGACCCTGCCCGACGGCACCGTCGTCTCCACCGACGACGGCCCGCGCGCCGGCACCACCTACGAGAAGATCTCGCAGCTCAAGCCGGTCTTCCGTGCCGACGGCACCGTCACCGCCGGTAACGCCTGCCCGCTGAACGACGGTGCCGCCGCGCTCGTCGTCATGAGCGACACCAAGGCCAAGGCGCTGGGCCTGACCCCCCTCGCCCGCGTCGTGTCCACCGGCGTGTCCGGTCTGTCCCCCGAGATCATGGGCCTGGGCCCGATCGAGGCGGTCAAGAAGGCGCTGAACAACGCCAACCTCACCGTCGGCGATCTCGACCTGTACGAGATCAACGAGGCCTTCGCCGTTCAGGTCCTGGGTTCGGCCCGCGCCCTGAAGCTGGACGAGGACAAGCTGAACATCTCCGGCGGCGCGATCGCCCTCGGCCACCCGTTCGGCATGACCGGCGCCCGCATCACCGCGACCCTGATCAACAACCTCCAGACCCAGGACAAGCAGTTCGGCCTGGAGACCATGTGCGTCGGCGGCGGCCAGGGCATGGCGATGATCATCGAGCGCCTCAGCTGATAGCTGCGGTGCCTCGGCCTTCGGCCTAGAGAGGGTGGGTTTGGGGGCCCTGCCCCCAAACCCCCCACGGGGCGCGGAGATTCCGGCCGAACTCGCGGCCGAAGCCTCCGCCGAACCTGGGAAGGGTACGAGGGTCAGGGGGTATGGCCCCCGATCACTTCCTCACAGCACAGCCGCGTGACCGTCAGGTCGCGCGGCTGTTTTGTTTCTCATTCCCTATCCGGGAATCGACATGCGGTCACGGGGCGAGAAGGCTGGGGAGAGCACGTATCCCCGAAGGAGGCATCATGCCCGCTTACGCTGTCGCCCATCTGCACGCCGTCGATGTGAACGCAGGCATCGTCGAGTACCTGAAGCGAATCGACGCCACCTTCACCGAGTTCGGTGGGAAGTTCCTCGTCCACGGCGGGGCGCAGCGGGCGGTGGAGGGACCGGCCGACAGCCACGTCGTGGTCGTGGAGTTCCCCGATTGTCAAGCGGCGCAGGCGTGGTACGACTCCCCCGCCTATCGGGCCATCCTGCCGCTGCGTACCGAGAACTCGGTGGGCGTGGCGGTGATCGCCGACGGCTGCGGCGACGACCACGTCGCGACCGACATCCTCGGGCCCGGCGCGACGCGGTGAAAACGAAAGGGCGGGCACCGGATTCCGGTGCCCGCCCTTCGTGTGTCCTACCGCTAGTCGTTGTTGAAGTACGACAGCAGGCGCAGGATCTCGATGTACAGCCAGACTAGGGTGACGGTCAGACCCAGGGCCACGCCCCAGGCCGCCTTCTCCGGCGCGTTGGCGCGGATCAGCTGATCGGCGGCGTCGAAGTCCAGCAGGAAGCTGAAGGCCGCGATGGCGATGCAGACGAGGCTGAACACGATCGCGATCGGGCCGCCGTCACGCAGGCCGAGGCCGCCGTCCATGAAGAACGAGGCGATCAGGTTGCCGAGCATGAGGACGACGACGCCGATGAGGGCGCCGACGATCATGCGGGTGAAGCGCGGGGTCACCCGGATCGCACCGGTCTTGTAGACCACGAGCATGCCGAAGAACACGCCGAAGGTGCCGAGGACGGCCTGCGCGATCAGCGCCGAACCGCCCGCGCCGCCGAAGGAGACGTTCGTGAACATGAACGACAGCGAGCCGAGGAACAGACCCTCGAAGGCCGCGTAGGACAGCACGATCGCCGGGTTGTCCTGCTTACGGCCGAAGGAGGCGACCAGCACGAGGACGAGGCCCACCAGAGCGCCGACGATCGCGAGCGGGGCCGCGAGCGCGTTGTTGGCGTGTACGAGCGCGTAGGCGATGATCGCCGAGACGCTGACGACACCGAGCGTGATGCCCGTCTTGGTGACGACGTCGTCGATGGTCATCGGGCGCGTGGTCGGCACCGGCGGCTGCTGGTAGCCGTATCCGCCCGGGTACTGCGGCGGCTGCTGACCGTACTGGTTGGCGAACTGTCCGGCTCCAGCGGCAGCCGAGCCGAAGCCCGCGTAACCGCCGCCTTGCTGCTGCTGCGGCGACAGGTTCTTGAAAACCGGGTTCGAGGTGGTGCGCAAGGCGCTTCCCTTTCTGGAGTCGTGGCTCACGGTGCCCGTGGCCTCGTAACTACCGAGTCCAACGATCCGGGGACGGGATGAGTTCCCAACAACCCCGAATCAGACCACTCGGACTTTACCCGAGCTTTACCGTCCCGCGCGCCTCTTGAGTCCCGGCTAACCCAGCTGACTCATCACCCGGGAGGCGATGAGCTCGAGGTGGTCCAGATCGGCCAGATCCAGGATCTGGAGGTAGAAGCGGGTGGTGCCGGCGGTCTCGGTGTAGGCGGCGATCTTCTCGACCACCTCGTCGGGGGTGCCGGCCAGGCCGTTCTCCTTCAGCTCGTCCACCTCGCGGCCGATCGCGGCGGCGCGGCGGGCGATCTCGGCGTCCGAGGTGCCGACGCAGGCGACCAGGGCGTTGGAGAACGTGAGCTCGGCGGGGTCGCGGCCGATGTCCTTGGCGGCGCGGCGGACTCGCTCGAACTGTTCGGCGCTGGCCGCCGCGGACTGGAAGGGCGCGTTGAACTCGGCGGCGTAGCGCGCGGCGATGCGCGGGGTGCGCTTGGCGCCCATGCCGCCGATGACGACGGGGATCCGGTCCTGCGCGGGCTTGGGCAGCGCCGGGGAATCGGCGAGGGTGTAGTGCTCACCGGCGAAGGAGAACGTCTCCCCGGCGGGGGTGTTCCACAGGCCGGTGATCACCGCGAGCTGCTCCTCGTAGCGCGGGAACTTGTCGGCGGGGAAGGGGATGCCGTAGGCGGTGTGCTCGGCCTCGTACCAGCCCGCGCCCAGGCCGAATTCGACACGGCCGCCGGACATGGCGTCGACCTGGGCGACCTGGATGGCCAGCACGCCCGGATGCCGGAAGGTGGCGGCGGTGACCAGGGTGCCCAGCCGGATGCGCCGGGTCTCCCGGGCCAGGCCCGCGAGGGTGATCCAGGCGTCGGTGGGTCCGGGCAGACCGTCGGCGTCGCCCATGGCGAGGTAGTGGTCGGAGCGGAAGAAGGCGTCGTAGCCGAGGTCCTCGGTGGCCTTGGCCACGCTCAGGAGGGTGTCGTAGCTCGCGCCCTGCTGCGGTTCGGTGAAGATGCGGAGATCGATTCGGCCCATAACCACATTGTGCTGGTCGGTTGGTTCAGCGTGCCGGGCGGTGCGCCCGGCACGTCGCTCAGCGGTCCGCGTCGGCGGCGCTGCCGTGCAGGCCGCGCACCGAACGCGTCACGGTGAATTTGCGATTGCGGCCGATGACGTCGGTCTTGCCGACCATGCGCTCCATGACGCCGCGGTAGTTGAGATGGGTGTTGTACACGGTCCAGAGCTCCCCGCCCGGCCGCAGCACCCGCCCCGCCTGCTGGAACATCTTGATCGCGGACCCGGTGTGCACGGCCGCGCCCACGTGGAACGGCGGATTGCACAGCACCAGATCGGCGCTGTTGTCCGGCAGCCCCGACATGGCGTCGTCGCGCAGCACCCGGACGCGGTCCGCCACGTCGTTCGCCGCCGCGGTGGCGCGGGTGGAGGCGATGGCCGCGGCCGATTGATCGGTGGCGGTGACCCGGATGCCGGGCCGGGCCTTGGCCAGGGCGACCGCGAGAATGCCGGTGCCGCAACCGAGGTCGACGGCCTCGCGGGCGTCCGGCTTCATCCGGCGCAGGTGGTCGAGCAGGAAGCGGGTGCCGATGTCGAGGCGCGGGCCGGAGAAGGCGGCGCCGTGCGCGACGACTTCGAGATCGTGTTCGTCGAGCCGATTGCGCACCGGAAAGCGGGGTTCGCCAAGGGCTTTCGGCTCGGTGGCCAGCAGCACCCGGGACTTCTGCCTGCCCCGGCTGGCCTGTACGGAACCGAAGGACTCGGCGAGGACGTCGTTCATCGCCGGGGTGAGGTACTTGTCCCGGCCGCCGGCGTAGACCCGGACGTCGGGCGCCGCGAAACGGGCGATGGCATCGGCGGTTTCGGCCAGGCCGGACAGCGCGCGCGGCAGCCGCCACAGCACCACCCGGACATCGGCGAGCAACCGCTCGCCTAGCTCGTGCGATCTGTAGCGGTCGGCGAGCCCGACGAGCCGGGCGTTGCCGGCCAGGGCCAGCTCGCCGGTGAGCAGATCCTGATGGACCCGGACGCCGTGCAGGTCGTGCGCGGCGATGGCGCCCAGGGTCAGCGCCCCGTAGCCGTCGTCGAGCACCGCGACGCGATCATCGCCTGCGGCGGCGAGGAATTCGGCCGCCTCGTCGAGCAGCAATCGATCAGCGGCGTCCACCGCGTAGAGGTTCACCGCCTCCACATCGGGGTACCGCCGCAAACGGCTCAATACATCCTCGACCTCAACCACGCCTACAGTGTGCTAGATCATTGCCGACACGTCCCAATTGGCCCGAATCTCGTCATCGGGCCGAGCGATTCGCCCGGTTGCCCGCGTTTCGCGCGGTACCGCCTCGTCGGCCGTGCCACGGTGTGGCGCAGTTCGCGCGCATGGCGTGTCGGGCGCCCGCCACCGCCGTCAGCGCACGGGCGTTTCGGGCGCGGCCTCGACGGTGGCGCGCGGCATCATGGCGGCCGCGGCGACCATGACCACGGCCGCGATGGCCACGCCGACGAAGACCACGTGGATGGCGGGTGAAAGCACCTCCGGCGCGGGGTGATCGGTGTCGCCGATGCGCGCGTTCACCAGGGCGCCGAACAGCGCGACGCCGAGGGCGCTGCCGAGCGAGCGCGCGAACATGTTGGTCGAGGTGACGACGCCGCGTTCGGACCATTCGGCGCTGGCCTGCGCGGCGATGAGCGTCGGGCTCGCGACCAGGCCCATCCCCATGCCGACGATGAAGCAGCCCAGCGCCACCTGCAGCAGCCCCGAGCCCGCGTCGACCAGCAGGAGTGTGGCGGCGCCGACGGCCGCGAGAGTGCTGCCGATGACAGCGGTGGCACGGAATCCGATGCGCAGGTACACCTTTCCCGACTGCGAGGCCGACAGCGGCCAGCCCAGTGTGAGCGCGCCGACGGTCAGGCCCGCGACCATCGCCCCCGAACCGAGCACGCCCTGGGCGAAGGTCGGCACGTACGAGGTGAGTCCGAGCAGGATCGCCCCGACCAGCAGCGAGACCAGGCTGCTGGCGACGAGCACCCGCCGGGTCAGCACCCACAGCGGCAGAATGGGATTCGCGGCCCGCCGCTCCACCAGCCCGAACAGCACCAGCACCAGAATGCCGCCGCCGAACAGCGCCAGGCTCACCGGCGAGTCCCACGCCCACGCCTGCCCGCCCTCGAGCAGGGCGAGCATCAGCCCGCCCGCGCCCAGGGTGAGCAGGGCCGCGCCGAGGTAGTCGATGCGATGGCTGCGCCGGGGCGCGACCTCGGTGAAATTCCGCAGGATCATCCAGCCTGCGACCGCGGCGAGCGGCAGGTTGACCAGGAAGATCCAGCGCCAGCTGACGTATTCGGAGAACACGCCGCCCAGCAGCGGGCCGAGCACCGAGGACGCGGCCCACACGCCGGCCAGGTACGCCTGCACCTTGGCGCGCTCGGCCAGGGTGTACAGGTCGCCCGCGATGGTGATGGACATGGGCCCGACCGCGCCCGCGCCGATCCCCTGCACCGCACGGAAGATGATGAGCCCGAGCATCGAGGTCGCCAGCCCGCACAGCAGCGAGCCGAGCGCGAAGACCGCGATACCGAAGAGCATGACGGGCTTGCGCCCGAGCATGTCGGCGAGTTTGCCGTAGATCGGCACCGTCACGGCCTGCGCGAGCAGATAGATCGAGAACAGCCACGGGAACTGCGAGAAGCCGCCGAGCTGGTCGGTGATGGTGAGGACAGCGGTGGCGATGATCGTCGAGTCCAGCGCGACGAGCGAGGTGGCCAGCATGATGGCCGCGAGGATCGGCCCGCGCTCCGACCGCAGCCCGATCGACGACTTCAACCCGGTAGCCGTCACCGACAACCCCTTTCCGTTAGCCCAACTCACCACCTGAGTCGAACACCTCGCCGCAGGGGCTATTCCGGATTGCCGGAACTGCCCGGCGAGCGGGTGAGTCGCGCGGGCGGGCACCCACACCCGGGTGCTCGCGGTCGCGCGGTGCGGCCCGACTCTCCTTCGCCCGTGCATCCTGCACAGGCGAGTCGTCGGGAGACCACCTGTTTTCCACCCTGTGGAATGCGGGGGCGTGAGGCGGGTGCGGGGGATTTCGGGTGTGCGAAGGCGTCGTTGCGGCGCGGTCGTGGGGTGGCCGGACAAGGGTGTGCCGGCCGGGTGGGGCGTGAAGCGATTCGCGCCTCTTGTGGGAGAAATTGGGCTGCCGATTTGTCTGAATCTTGTTGTGTCACAACAGAATTGGTCTATTCATGCTTGCTATGAAGGAGTAGAATGGAGGCATGGATTCGGGAGAGGTACCCACAATCGCGACGAGTGCCAAAGCACTTGGCGCCGCAGTGGAGAACCTGCTCGAATTGCCGATGTACTCGTTGGCCAAGGACGAGGTCATCGAGGTCATGCAGGAGCTCGAAACCAGCTTCCGCAAGTTGGAGGCGGTGAAGCAGCGGTTCGCACTCGAGTGCGGGGCACGGGACTTGGGCCCTCGGGCGGGTGTGAAGAGCTTGATCCTGTTCCTGCAGCAGACACTGCGCCTGTCGTACGCCGAGGCCGCCGCCCGCGTACGTAACGCTGATCTGCTGTCGACTGTGTCGGCGGGTTCGAGCACCCGACCGCCGAAATTGCCGCTCGTAGCTAAAGCGCAACGCGCCGGAGAGATCTCCGCCGACCATGTGAAAGCCATCCACGACGCTCTCGAGCGGATCCCCGACGCTGCCGGTCCGGAAGTCAAAGACCACGCCGAACAACACCTCACCTCCTACGCCCGCGAGGGTGATCCGAAGGGTGTGACCAAGCTCGGGGTCCACATCCTGGCCCACGTCGACCCCGACGGGCGGTTGACCGAGGACCGGGACCGCCAGCGAGTCCGGTGCATCAAGATCGGGCACCAGAGCATCGACGGCATGTACCCGATCTCCGGATACCTCACCCCGCAATTGGGGGCGGTGATGATCCCGATGTTCGAGAAATTCGGCCGACCCGGCATCTGCAACCCCGATGACCCCGAAAGCCCGTGGACCACCGCCGAACTCGGCCTCGACACCGAACTCGACGACGGCGACGACACCGGCGATGATGACGCCAAGGCCGACGACCCTTCGCTGAGCCCGGCCGAACGTGCCCGCGCAGCCCTTCGCGCGAAGCTCCGCGCGGCCGCCAAGCGCGATCACCGCAACGCCGAGCAGCGCAACCACGATGCCTTGATGGTGTTCTTCCGCCCGGACATGGGCCCCACGAAGCTGGGATCGCATCGCGGACTTCCGGTCTCGACCATCATCACCATGAGCATCGAGGACCTCGAGCGCCGCACAGGCGTGGCGACGACCGCGACCGGTGGCACGATGTCGATCACCCAAGCACTCCAGGTCGCCAGGAACTCGACCCCGTATTTGGCGGTGCTCGACCGCAACGGCCGCCCACTGCACCTGTCCCGCGGACAGCGCCTGGCCAACCCGGCGCAACGCCTGGCGCTGACCGCCACCGAACGCGGATGCACGCGCCCCGGATGCGATGCGCCAGCAAGCCGCTCGGCCGTCCACCACATCCGCGAATGGGCCGATGGCGGCGAAACGGACATCGAGAACCTGACCCTGGCGTGCGATGCCTGCCACGCCCAGATCAACAACGGCCCGAACGGGTGGGAAACCGTTGTCATGGGCGAGGATTCGGAGAATCCGGGCAAGACCGGATGGATCCCTCCACCCCACATCGACCGAAGTCGTAGGCCACGTGTGAACTTCCGTCATCATCCCCAGTTTCCGGGTATCCCAGCACGATGGCGCTGCTAGCGCTCGGCCCTGGGCATCAAGTCTCACCGCCGCTTTCGACTCTGCCTCTTCGGCTTTCGACGCCGAAGAGGCTTTCGTGCGCCCGGCACCGCCCAATCCGTCGACCCGGGGTGAGCCACCCCGCGCCCAGCATCGCGCATCTCCGCACGGCGGCTCTGCCAGCGACCGCACCCCCGGCCTGATATCCGCCATACTGCTCTACGCACTTTCGTTCGCGGCCTCATGGCCTTCTACACCGAACGGGCGCCCACCCACCTTGTCCCCGGCCCGGCCGTCCCACCCACACCGCTGGTGCGACCACACGCATCGGTGTTCACGCCCGTGGCCGACGTAGCCCGAACCCGAACCCACCCCCGCGGCTTCCAGTGGGGTTCGGGAGAGCAGGCAAAACAGATGCGGCAGTGCTGGTTACCTCGCCTGCCGTACCCGACCTAGGGCTCCCCAGCCAGGAGCCCGTTCACCCTCCCAGCCTGGCTGGCCGGCCGTGGGAACCTTCTCGAGACTCACATACAAAGACTCGTCATCGACACAATGGAGTTATGCCCAGGGCGGTGATTGCCACGCCCGGCCCAGGGTTCGGAACTCGGCCACGCATCCGAGGGCTTCGATCCTGTCGATCGGCCCGGGAGAGCTGGAACCGCAGCCGAGGCACCCAACCTGCCCCGGCTGGTACTCCGTTATCCGGGCGTCTCTCCCCCGGTAGGGCACCCAACCGCCATCGAGGCTCCCGACGTGCCCCCGCTGGTACTCCGTTGTCCTGGCTTCTTTCCGGCGGTAGGACTCCCAACCGCCGCCGAGGCACCCAAGCCTTCCCGCCGGTACTCCGCTATCCAGGCATCTTTCCCCCGGCAGGGCACCCAACCGCCACCGAGTCTCCCGACGCACCCCGCCGGAACTCCGTTATCCAGGTGCCCTTCCCCCGGCAGGGCACCCAACCGCCGCCGAGTCTCCCGACGTGCCTCCGCTGGTACTCCATCGTCCAGGCTTCGCTCCCCGACAAGGCCGGAACCACAGCCGAGCCCATAACCCGGCCACATCTGGCCTCCACTATCCAGCGCCCTCTCTCGAGAACGCTGGAACCGCAGGCGCGGCGCCCGAAAGTCCCACGTTGATACTCCGCTATCCCGACTCAGTGATCCGGCAGGTCACCCAACCGCAGCGGCGACGGAGACTCCACACGTGCCTTCGCCGGCGCTCCTCCTCCAACCACTCGCGCCGACCCAAACGAAACCGCAGCAACCTAGAGCGTCGCCACCAGATCCCGGAGAACCGGAAGACTCACCGACCCGGAGCCAAGCACCCGATCGTGGAAGATCTTGATGTCGAACGCCGAACCCAGGCGTTGTTCGGTGGCGGCGCGGAGGCGGCGGATTTCGAGCTGGCCCACCTTGTACGCGACGGCCTGAGCCGGCATGGCTATGTAGCGGTCCACCTCGGTGCGGATTTCCTCCACGCCCACGGGCGCGTTGGCGACCATGAAGTCGATGGCCTGCTGGCGGGTCCAGCCTTTGGCGTGCAGGCCGGTGTCGACCACCAGGCGGCAGGAGCGCCAGGAGTCGGCGGCGAGCATGCCTATGCGGGTGAGATCGTCGGGGTACAGGCCCATTTCGTCGGCCAGGCGTTCGGTGTACAGCGCCCAGCCCTCGACGAAGGCGGTGTTGGAGAAGGACATCCGCTGGAAGCTCGGCAGCTGGTCGAGTTCGTTGGCGATGGTGAGCTGCAGGTGATGGCCGGGAATGGCCTCGTGATACGCCACCGACGCGGTTTCGAAGCGGTTGCGGCCCTTGGGGTCGTGCTGGTTCACGTAGTAGGCGCCGGGGCGGGAGCCGTCGGCGGCGGGCGGGAAGTAGTAGGCCGGGGGTGCGTCGGCCGCCAGGAAATCCGGTACCGGCAGGATGTCGCAGGATTGGCGGGGCAGGCGGCCGAACCACTTACCCATTTCGGCCTGGGCCGCTGCCAGGCAGGCGCGGGCGTCGACCATGATTTCTTCGCCGTCGTCGTAGCGCAGGGCCGAATCCTCGCGCAGGCGGGTGAAAACCTCGGTGAGCCCGGAGATTCCGAACAGCCGCGAGCCGACCTCGGCGTATTCCGCACGCAGCGCGTCGAGTTCGTCGAGTCCGAGCTGGTGGATTTCCTCGGCGCCCAGATCGGGCAGCGTGGTGTGCTGACGCAGCAGGCGCCGGTAGATGTCGTCGCCGTCCGCGCCGAGCCAGCACAGGCCGGGCTGGTCGTCCGAGCGCGCGGCGGGCAGCAGTTCGCCGGCGAGCGCGTCGCGATACGCGCTGAAGGCCGGCCGGATGACCTCGCGCGTCACCTCGGCCATATCCGCGCGCCAGGCGGATTCACCGGCCCACTCGGCGGGGCCCGCGAAGGTGGCGAAGGGGTCGGCGGCGATATCCGAGGCCAGATAACCGTCGAGCTGATTGAGCGAACGCTCGATGGTGATGCGCGCGGGCGTGCGCCCGGCGGCCAGCCCGGCGCGGAATCGCTCGACCGCCTGCGCCATGAATCCGCCGAATTGCCGGTAGCGCAGCACCAGGTTCGCGGCATTCTCGGGTTCGGGCGCGTTGAGCTGGGGCGCCATGGTGAGCAGGCCCGCGTGCACGCCGTTCATCTGATCGGAGGCGAGTTCGATCGGGCGCCACTCCAGATTCTCCGCGGCGGATACCAATTCATTGCGCAGCAGACCGCGGGTCACCCGATCCTGCTCGTCGAGGCGTTCGGGATCCAGGGCGTCGACCTCGGTGAGCAGCGCGCGCCAGGTACCCAGCAGGCGCTGTTCGGCCTCCTCGGACAGATCCTCGATGCGATCGTCGAATCGCCTGTCCCCCAGCAGCGTTGCCGAACTGGGCGCGGATTCGAGCATGGCATCCCAGTACCGGTCGGCAAGTGCGATCAATTCCGCGTGCGCATCCATGGCCCCCATCATGCCCGCCCCCGTGCACCACGGCCGTGCCGCCGCGAACTTCGCACCCCGCGATGATTCAGCGTCGCGGCGGCACCGGAATGCGCGTCAGATCCGCCGCCACCACGATCTCCCCGTCGAATTGCGCGCCGGCTTCGCTGCGGTGATCGTCCAGCGTGCGGTAGCGCTGCGAGAAGTGCGTGAGCACCAGCGTTCGCGCTCCCGCCTTCGCCGCGACCTCGCCCGCCTGTCCCGCGGTGAGGTGCCCGAATTCGGTGGCGAGATGGGTGTCGGCGTCGGTGAAGGTGGCCTCGATGACCAGCATGTCCACCCCCGCCGCGAGATCGTGCACCCCGTCGCAGAGCCGGGTGTCCATGATGAACGCGAAGCTCTGTCCGCGCCGCAGTTCGCTCACTTCGTCGAGCGTGATGCGCCGACCGTCCAGGGTGACCTCGCCGTCGCGCTGCAATCGACCGACCACCGGCCCGGAGATGCCCAGTTCGCGCAGGCGATCCGGCACGATGCGGCGCCCGTCCGCCTCGGTGAGCCGGTAGCCGAAGGCCTCGACCGGGTGCGAGAGCCTGGCGGTGCGCAGGGTAAAAGGCGCGCCCTGCGACGGCAGTTCACCGTCCTCGGTGATGGGATGCGGCCGCAGTTCCGCGGTCTGGTGATAGGCGGTGGAATGGCACAGCCGCCGGTAGTACTCCTCGCCCGAGCCCGGGTAGTACACGTCCACCGGGTGCGGCACGCGGTCCAGACTGATCCGCTGCACGACTCCCGCCAGCCCGAGGCTGTGGTCGCCGTGGAAATGGGTGATGCCGATGCGCGTGATGTCGGTGGCCGACACCCCGGCGTAGATCATCTGCCGCTGCGTGCCCTCCCCGGGGTCGAACAGCAGTCCCTCGCCATCCCAGCGCAGCAGATATCCATTGTGGTTGCGCTGCTTGGTCGGTACTTGGCTGGCTGTTCCGAGGATGACCAGTTCGCGCTGTGACACGGCGTCAGGCTACCCGCCCGCGCCGCCGAACCCCGGGTCGTCGGCATTCGGGCGCGCCATGTCGACCGATACCAACCGGGGGTATCGACCGGCCCGCACCCCTGACCACATAGAATGGCCACCGTGGTGGATCACAAGTCGCACGCAACCCGGCTCGCCCGGGCGTTCGGCCTGTTCACCCTGCTGGCCGGAATCGCGATCATGCACGCGCTCGTGATCGGCACCGGCCACGCGGCGAGCCCCGCGCACGACATGCCCCCGGGCCACGCCGCGACCGCGAATCACGCGGACTACACCGATCACACCGCCACCACCGATCACACGGCCGTCACCGCATCGACGCTGGCGGCCACCACCGATCACGCCTCGAACACACCCGGCTGCGGTGACTGCGACGGCGGACACGCCGGACTGCACGGCTGCGTCTTCGTCCTGACCGCACTGCTGTTCGGACTCGGCCTGGCCCTGCTGGCCTGGGTGGGCGCGCTCCGCCCCGGCGGCGATGACACGAAGGCCCGGCCGGCTCGCGCACACCACGCCCGCCCACCCCCGTGGACGGTGCTCACCCTGGCCGATTTGGCGATCCTGCGGATCTGATGGGCGCCCGCTGCCGCGTATCACGCACGCGGAAGCGGTTTTTCGCATGCCCATTTCCAGATTTTCAGCTGATTCCCGAGGAGTGCAGCCATGTTCAGTGCTACCCGTTCCACGTTCGCCGCGATCGCCGGCACCGCCGCCATCGCCCTGTTCGCCGCCGGATGCGGCGGCGATGACGACTCGGCCACCGCCGCGTCGAGTTCCACCACCGTGGCCGCCACCTCGGCGCAGGCCGCGACCCGCACCGATTTCAACGAGGACGATGTCAGCTTCCTGCAGATGATGTATCCGCATCACGCGCAGGCGGTGGACATGGCGGCGATGGTGCCGTCCCGCTCACAGAATCCGGAGCTGATCGCGCTCGCCAAGGCGATCGAGCAGGCCCAGACGCCGGAGATGCAGCAGATCACCGCGCTGCTCCAGGCGTTCGGCAAGGGCGCGCCCAGCGCCACGGTGGACGGGCACGCCGGTCACGGCGGTATGAGCGGCATGATGACCGAGGCCCAGATGACCGAATTGCAGGGTCTGTCCGGCACCGAGTTCGATCAGCTGTGGATGCGCATGATGATCGAGCATCACGAGGGCGCCGTCACCATGGCCAATGCCGAACTCACCGATGGCGTGAATCCCGATGCCAAGGCGATGGCCAAGGCCATCGTGGTCGGCCAGCAGACCGAGATCGATCAGATGCGCCGGATGCTCGGCCAGAAGTAGCAACTAGCAGGCTACCGAAATGGCAAGGGGTGGGCCGGAATTCGGGCGCACCCCTTGCCAGCGGTTCACTGTATCGGCGTCAGCTCCCGATGACCGTATTCATAATTGTTCCGGCACTGGTGGCGGTGGCGCCGCCGATCATGGCTCCCGCCACCATCTTCGGCGATTCCAGACCGCCTCCGCTCCACTTCTCCCAGGCGAAGCGGCCGCCGCCGTAGGTGATGGCGGTGACGCCGGACAGCATGGTGAACCAGGTGAAGTAGCGGACCAATTTCATCAGCTTGTCCGCCACCGGCGGGGTCTCCGGTGTCGGATTGCCGATCTGCGCGACGACTGTCGTGTACGTGTCGTGCACGGCGGCGAGGAGCATGCTCACGATCGGTTCCTCTCGAATGCTGAGGTGGTGCTGATGGCGAAACATGTGGCGCAACTCTCACTAATATGAGCAATTACACCTCGAGCCACAGGGTGCCGCCGGGACGACACACCACCTGATCCGAACTCGAGCAGCCGACCAGCTACCCCGCCCCGGTCACTCCGGCGTGGCGCGCAACAGCGAGTGCTTGCGGCCGTACAGGAAGTAGACGCAGAACCCGAGCGCCATCCAGACGATGAAGCGCAGCCAGGTCTCGACCGAGAGGTTGAACATGAGCCACGCGCACGCGATGACCGACAGGATCGGCACGAACGGCACCAGCGGCACCTTGAATCCGCGCTGCAGATCCGGGCGGGTGCGGCGCAGCACGATCACGCCGATCGACACCAGCACGAAGGCGAAGAGCGTACCGATGTTCACCATTTCCTCGAGCGTGCCGAAGTCGACGAATCCGGCCAGCAGCGCGCAGATCGCGCCGACGATGTAGGTGATGCGCACCGGCGTGCCCTTGGGCCCGGTCTGCGCCAGCTTGCGCGGGACCAGCCCGTCGCGCGCCATGGCGAACAGCACGCGGGTCTGCCCCAGGAACAGCACCATGACCACGGTCGTCAGGCCGGCGAGCGCGCCGATGGAGATGATGTTCTTGGCCCACATGACGCCGTTGATCTCGAACGCGGTGGCCAGGGTCGCGTCGTCGCCCTGCAGATCCTTGTAGGACACCATGCCGGTGAGCACCAGCGACACCGCCACGTACAGCACGGTCACGATGGCCAGCGAGCCCAGGATGCCGCGCGGCACGTTGCGCTGCGGGTCCCGGGTCTCCTCGGCGGCGGTGGCGACCACGTCGAAGCCGATGAAGGCGAAGAACACGATGCTGGCCGCGGCGAGCAGGCCGTACCAGCCGTAGGTGGTGTGCCCGGCGCCGGTGACGAGTGAGAACAGCGACTGGTGCAGCGCGCTCTCGGCGCCGCCCTCGACCGGCACCGAGTCCGGGATGAACGGCTTCAGGTTGTCGGCCTTGAAGTAGGTCGCGCCGACCACCACGACCAGGGCGATGACCGCGAGCTTGATGGCGACGGCCACGGCCGACACCCGGGAGGAGAGCTTGGTGCCCAGCGCCAGCAGCACGGCCAGGATGGCGATGAGCAGCACCGCGCCCCAGTCGAATTTCACGTCCCAGTGCCAGCCGCCGATGTCGACCGCGCCCAGGTTCAGCACCGGGCTGTGCCCGCCCATGACCACGCCCAGGTACTGCGACCAGCCCTTGGCGACAACGGCTGTGCCGAGCGCGAATTCGAGGATGAGGTCCCAGCCGATGGTCCAGGCGACGAGCTCGCCGAAGGTGGCATAGGAGAAGGTGTACGCACTGCCCGCGACCGGCACGGTCGAGGCGAATTCGGCGTAGCAGAGCGCGGCCAGGCCGCAGGCGATGGCGGCGAACACGAAGGCCAGCGAGACGGCGGGCCCGGCGTAGTTGCCCGCGGTGCGCGCGGTCAGGGTGAAGATGCCGGCGCCGACGACGACGGCGACGCCGAAGACCGTGAGGTCCCAGGAGGTCAGGTCCTTGCGGAGTTTGGCGTCGGGTTCGTCGGTGTCGCGGATGGACTGCTCGACGGACTTGGTGCGCCACAGCGCGCTCCGGCGTCCGGAGGCGGGTCCGGTCCCATCCCGCTTGGGGTCCGATATCGCCACTGTTTCTCCTATGTCTGGCTTCTCGGCAACAATGCAGTTCAGCAGCGGATGGTCACCACGCGGTGCACACCCGTGCCTGTTCTCTCTCGATCGCATGCAACCGGCAGACAGAAACCCTGGTCCTGCCCCGGTCCTTGCTCTCGGCCTCGGGGCGAGACCTGAGTTGTCGGCGTCACATCGCACCGTATCACCAACTGGTACGAACCAGTTCAGCAACTAGTCGGACAACATTCACCCGATTGCGTGCTGAACGAGGCCGGAGCCGCGACCGGCGGACTCCCTTAGGGTTGGGTATGTCGTTCGGGGACGAGTCCGCCAGAGGTGATCGTGATGCCCTGGACCGGGTGCTCGTAAACGCGCGCGGAGTACGGGTCCGGGAAATGCGCGGCGATTCCACGCCGGTGCTGACCGAACGCGATCCGGTTGCCGTGCGGGCGCTGTGCGCGGCGCTGCGGATCGCCGATCTCCCGGGGTTCGTGTGCATGTGCCCGGGCGACGTCGCCCTGGATTTCGTCGACGGCCGGGGTTCGGGCCTGGCCCGTGTGACCCTGCACCACGGGTATTCGGTGCGCTGGGCGGGCTGGTCCGAGGACGCGGTGCTGGCCGAGGGCGAGCTGTCCCTGGAGTGGTTGGCCGTTCGCGGCGTGTCCGGCCCGCTGCGCGAATTCCGCGCCGCCGAATACCGGGCCGCGGCGGCCGAACGGGTCGAACGAGGCTGGGCGGCGGCCATTCCCGAGCCCCTCGCGGTGTACGCCCCGCTGTTCCTGGACATCTCCCGCACCGGCGGCCGGCTACCCGGCTCCCAGCTGACCGAGATGTGGGACCTGCTGTGCGCCGTGCATCCGGACGCCGTCGAGCGGGTCCTGCGACTGCTCACCTGGTGCGCCGCCGGAACCGGGGCGCACTCGGGTTATCCGGTGCACGAGGGCATCCCGGCCCGTTTCCTCGATCGCGAGACGCCCCGCGATGTGGCCCGCGCGGTGGAGCAGGCGGATCAGCGGGCGCTGGCGGGCGCGGTCCGCTACGTCCTCGACTGGAACACCCGCCGGCG
Organism: Nocardia sp. NPDC055321; assembly: GCF_053645575.1. NCBI lineage: Bacteria > Bacillati > Actinomycetota > Actinomycetes > Mycobacteriales > Nocardiaceae > Nocardia > Nocardia sp. NPDC055321. The sequence goes on along the minus strand of NZ_JBSHMS010000007.1, from coordinate 67,121 downwards.
GGTGGACGGTCTGCTGCTGGCCCTGTCCCCCGCCGCCCGCGGCCGGTTGCTCGCGCACTCCGGAGACGGCGAGACGCGCGGCTGGCTGGCGCGGCGGATCGCCCGCCTCGAGTGAGAGCGCGCGTTCGAGCGGCGCGCGCCCGGGGGCTCGTTGATAGCCGCCGCGGCGCCGGGGATGCTGGACTGGTGAGCATCGTCGAGTTCCCCGAGCACAACGTCGGCGCGCAATGGAAGGGCGAGCGCGTCGGCTACTTCCGCGACGCGGCCGGGTACGCGCGCTATCGCGACGCCTATCGCGCGGGTTTCGAACTGCTGCCCGCGCCGAAGGAGACGATCGACGTGCCGACCGCCTGGGGCACGGTGCGCGCCTACCGTTTCGGCTCCGGGTCCGGTACGCCCCTGGTCCTGCTGCCCGGGCGGCAGTCGGCCACGCCGCTGTGGGTGTCGAATCTGCCGGGGCTGCTCGCCACGGGGCGGCCCGTCATCACCCTCGATCTGCTCGGGGAACCGGGCGCGAGCGTGCAGTCCGCTCCGATCGCCGACGACCGCGAGCAGGCCGAGTGGCTGGGCGCGGCCCTGCTCGCCCTGGAATCGGGTCCGGTGCATCTGCTCGGGGTGTCGATCGGCGGTTGGTCCGCGGTGAATCTCGCGGTGCGCCAACCGGATCGGGTGGCATCGCTGACGATTCTGGATTCGCCCTTCGTCTTCGCGGGCGTCAGCTGGAAGATGGTCGTGGTGTCCCTGGGTTCGGTGCTGCCGGGCATGCCGGAGTCCTGGCGGGACACCCTGCTCGGCTGGATCTCCGGCGGCGCGCGCACGCCCCGGGATTCCCCGGAGGGCAGGCTCATCGCGTCGGGAATGCGCGATTTCGCGGCCTTCCTGCCGATGACGAGAAAGCCGGAGCGGCAACAGCTGTCGGCGTTGCGGACGCCGTTTCTCGGCATCTTCGCCGGGCGCAGCATCGTGCACAACGCGCGCCGGATCGCGGACCGGGCGCGAAAGCTGCTGCCCGACGCGCAGATCGAGGTGTGGCCCGAGGCGTCGCACGCGATCAACGGCGAGTTCCCGGACCGCATCGCGGCGCGCGTGGCGGAATTCCTCGACGGCGTCGACGGCTGACCCGCCCGCGGTCAGGGCACGAGGACCGCGCGCCCGCGAATGTGCCCCTGATCCAGGCGCCGCAGCGCCTCCGGGCCGTCGGCGAGGTCGAAGCGCTCGACCTCGATGCGCAGCTTGCCCGCTTGTGCGAGGCCGACACAGTCGTACAGGTCGGACCGGGTGCCGCCCAATGACTTTCGCACCGAGGCGCCCCAGGGCAGGCCGGGCCCGCCCGCCGGTCCGGCATTGATCTCCGGTACGCCCCCGCCGATGCCGACCATGCGGTAGGCCCCGTTGGGGGCGACGGTTTCCACGGCCAGTTTGGCGGTGGCGTCCACGCCGACGAAGTCGAACACCGCGTCCGCGCCGCGTCCGCCGGTGAGATCCAGGATCTCCCGCGCGGTGTCCGCGCCGGCCAGCAGCCCCAGATCCGCGCCGCAAGCCTCGGCCAGTTCCAGCTTCTCCGGCGCGACGTCCACGGCGATGACGCGAACGCCGGCGATGGCGTCCAGGATCTGCAGCGCCACGTGCCCGAGCCCGCCGATGCCGATGGCCACGGCGGTGCCGCCGGGCCGAAGTGCCTCGCGCGCACCGCGAATGGAGTGATACGTGGTCAGCGCGGCGTCCGCGATGGGCGCCGCCTGCAGGAAGTCCAGGTCCCCGATGGGCACGAACGCGGTGGCCGGGATCCGCACGTACTCGGCCATCCCGCCCTCGATGCTCAGACCCGGGCAGGGCGGCATGGCGACCCGGCCGGCGGCGGTGCACACGTTCTCGTTGCCGCTCACGCATTCGCGGCAGACGCCGCAGGTCCAGAACAGATACACCAGGCCGCGTTCGCCGATGTCCCGGCCGCGCACGTCGGATCCGACGGCCTCGATGGTGCCGGCGATCTCGTGGCCGAGGGTGAGCGGGTCCTCGCGGATCTGATACGGGAAGTTGACCAGGGTCAGATCCGAATGGCAGACGCCCGCCGCGCCGACCTTCAGCAGCAGGTCGCCGGGCCCGATATCCGGGACCGGGATGTCGTTGACCGCGACCTTCTCCGGTCCGGTCCACTGCAGTGCTCGCATGCTGACTTCCTCGGTTCGAGCTTGTGATCCAGCGCACACGGTAGCACTCGCTTTACACTGCGTCTAACGAATGACGGAATGTCTACCGATATTCCGGAAAACCCTCCCGCGACCCGGGACGCGAATCTAGGCTGCCCATCCATGAACGAAGCGCCGCACGAGCCGCGGATAGCCGTCATCGGCGCGGGCATCTCCGGTATCTGCATGGGAGTCGCGCTGCGACGCAACGGTTTCCAGAACTTCACCCTGTACGAGAAGGCCGACGGCTTCGGCGGCACCTGGCGCGCGAACACCTATCCCGGCCTCACCTGCGACGTGCCCTCGCGGTACTACCAGTTCACCTTCGCCATGAATCCGGACTGGTCACGCCTGTATTCTGCGGGTCCGGAGATCAGGGACTACCTCGTCGCGACCGCCTGGGCACACGGCCTGCACGAGCGCACGGTCTTCGGCGCCGAGGTGACCGGTGCGGAGTTCGCCGACGGCGGGTGGACGCTCACGACCTCCGGCGGTGCGGTCGAGCGCTTCGATTTCGTGGTGTGCGCGACGGGTTTCCTGCACCGGCCCCGGCGGCCGGACATTCCCGGGCTGGACGATTTCGCGGGCGTGCTCATGCACTCCGCGCGCTGGGATCACGGGGTCGAGCTGGCCGGCAAACGCGTCGGTGTGATCGGAACCGGCTCCACCGGAACGCAATTGGTCAGCGAACTGGCGGGCCGGGTACCCCGGGTCGTCATGTTCCAGCGCACGCCGCAGTGGATTCTGCCGACCGTCAATCGCGCCTACTCGGATCTGGCCAAACGCGTCTACCGGCGCATACCCCGGCTGGGCGTGGCCGCGTACGAGATGAATCGCGCTGTCTTCGGGCTGTTTTCCCGGGGGCTGACCCATCCCGGCCGGGTGCGGCGGCTCATTCAGTGGGTGGTGGAACGCAATCTGCGCACGGTCCGCGACGAGACGTTGCGCGCCGCGCTCACCCCCGACTACCAGGCCATGTGCAAGCGCCTCGTGGTCTCGGACCGGTTCTACGAGATCGTGCAGCGGCCGGACGTGGATCTGGTGACCGACGGGATCGACCACGTCGAGGGCGCGGGGGTGGTCACCGCCGACGGCGCCCTGCACGAACTCGATATCCTGGTACTGGCAACGGGTTTCGACTCGCACGCCTTCATGCGGCCGATGGCGATCACCGGTTCGTCCGGTCGCACCCTGGACGCGGCCTGGGCCGACGGTCCGCGCGGGTTCGAGGGCGTCATGCTGCCGGACTTCCCGAATCTGTTCATGCTCATCGGCCCGCACAGCCCCTTCGCCAACCATCCGCTCACCGCGGTGGCCGAGGCGCAGTCCGCGCGCATCGTGAGCTGGCTACGGCGCTGGCGCGCACGGGAGTTCACGACCGTCGCGCCGACGGCCGCCGCCACCGACCGCTTCAACGCCCGGATGCGCGCGGCGGCGCCGAGCACGGTGTGGACCACCGGCTGCCGGAGCTGGTATCTGGGCAAGGATGGGCTGCCCGAGCTGTGGCCGTGGAGTCCGGGCGCCTATGAGAAGCTCATTCGCAGTACCCCGGATCCTGCCGATTACGTACTCGGCCCGCCGATCCCGAACGAGAAGTGAGAGCGCCGTGCCGAATTCGACCGTGCGGACCGCGCTGCTGCGCTCGACCTCCCGCCTGATCGGGCGCTGGATCTTCGGGGCCGCGCCGGACTGGGTCCGGGTGCGCCGCCGCGAGGCCGCGGCCACGCGATTCGCGCGCGCACCGCGCGGGGTACGGATCACCGCCGGCACCCTGGGTGGCCGACCGGCCGAAATCCTCACGCCCGCCGGGGCTCCGGCCGACGCGGCGGTGCTGTACCTGCACGGCGGCGGCTTCACCATGGGTAGCCCGCGGATGCTGCGCCCCATCACCGGACTGCTGGCCGAGACCATGGGCACCGTCGTGTACGCCCTGGACTATCGCCTCGCGCCCGAACACTTGTACCCGGCAGCGATCGACGACGCGACCACGGCCTACCGGGATCTGCTGGCGCGCGGTATTCCGGCCGAACGCATTGCGGTGGCGGGCGATTCGGCGGGCGGCGATCTCACGATCGAGCTCGGCCTGCGCGTGCGGGACGCGGGGCTGCCCGCTCCCGCCGTCCTGGGCTCGATCTGCCCGGTCCTGGATTTCAGCGCCGGATCGGCGGCCTTCGACTGCGATCCGTCCCGCGAGCCGCTGCTCTCCCCGCGGGTGATCGCGCAGTTCACCGACGCCTACCTCCCGGGTGTATCCCAGACCCGCCGCCGCGAGCTCTCCCCGCTGTACCGCGACATCACCGGTCTGCCGCCCATCGTGCTGCATTCGGCCACCGACGATCCGCTGGGCGGGGACGCCCGCCGCTTCGCCGAGCTGGCCGCGAAAGCCGGAGCGCCACTGCGACATAGCGAGTATCGCGGACTGTGGCACGTGTTCCACGCGCTGCCCATGCCGCAGGCGCGGGCCGCGGTGCGCGAACTCGGCGCGCTGCTGGCCGAGCAGGTATACGGCCGCAGCGGATATCGAGCGGTGAACTAGCTCGGGGCTACCGCCGGGCTGGTCGGGGCTACCGCTGGGCGGCGTGCGCGTCCAGCTCCAGCCGGATGAACGCGCCGATCATCGCGCGCCAGACCGATTCCGCCACAGCGGGTTCGAGGCCGGCGGCCACCGCGCGGCCGCGGGCCAGCTGGACGACCTGCTCCACCCGGTCGGGCGCGCGCACGGCCTGCTCGTCCTTCTTGAACGTGGCGGCGGCGCGCACGAGCTCCTGCCGATCGGCCAGCAGGCGAATCAATTCACCGTCGAGGGCATCGATACGGGTACGGACCTCGACGAGCGATTCTGGAGCAGACACGCTCCAAACTGTAGTGCCCGGGCGGCCGGGCTCAGGTCAGCACCCGGGCGACGACCGGCGCCACGAACTCCTCGAGCATGGCGCGCTCGTCGTCCGCGTCGCGGCCGGGCGCGGACAGCAGCGAGACGATCACCCGGGTCAGCCAGCGGGCCAGTCTGCCGCGCTCGGGGTCGGTGAGGCCGTTCGGGGTGAACAGCCCGCCCGCGATCGACTCGATGACGTCGGAGTCCTGGCTGATGCGCCCGGCGGGGCCCGACTCGCCGGCCCGGAACCACGCGATGAGCATGGGGTCGGCGCGCACCTCGGTCACCGCGCCGAGCATGGCGGTGATGATCCGGTCGGTCGGGTCGGCGATATCGCGCACCTGGTGCACGACCCGCGCCGCGATCCGGCGGGTTTCACGATGAACGAAGGCGAGCCGCACCGCGTGCCGGTTGTCGAAATAGCGGTACAGCGTGGCGCGCGAGCAGCCCGCCGCCTTGGCGATGTCGCCCATCCCGACCGAGGTGACGCCGCGCTCGGCGAAGAGCGCGGCGGCGGCGTCGAGTATGCGTTCGGCCGCCAGGTCGGCGCGGTCGTCGGACAGCCAGTCCCGGCTCACTTCAGATCTCTCCCCAGGTATTCGTCGATCGCGCCGAGACTACCCGCGCCGCTGCCCGCGCGCCGGTGCTCGCCGGCGCGGGGCGGCCGGATCAGGCGACCGCGCGGAAGGGCACGCTCATGGGCCAGCGCACGTAATTCCCGTTCGACCAGGTGACCTTGTCCAGGTCGACGGTGAAGTCGGGGCAGCGGGCCAGCAACTCCTCGAGGGCGATCCGCGCCTGCATACGCGCGGCCGCCGCGCCCAGGCAGTGGTGATTGCCGTGGCTGAACGTCATGATGCGCTTCGGGTTCCGGCGCACGTCGAGTTCGCCCGCGGTGGGCCCGAATTCCCGCTCGTCCCGATTGGCGGACCCGTACAGCAGCAGTACCCGGCGGCCCTCGGGAATGACGGTGCCGTGCAGTTCCACGTCGCGGGTCGCGGTGCGGGCCAGCCCCTGCACCGGCGAGGTCATGCGCAGGAACTCCTCCACCGCACCGGGAATGAGCGCGGGATCCTCGATGAGCAGGCGACGCTGGTCCGGGAAGCTGGTGAGCAGTTGCGCCGCGCCGCCGAGATTGCCGGTGGTGGTGTCGTTTCCGCCGGTGATCATGGTGAACGCGAAGCCGAGCATGGACAGCAGCCCGGCGGTGTCGCCCTCCTCGCCGAGGCCCGAGGCGAGCATGTGCGAGATGGTGTCGTCGCCCGGTTCCACGCGGCGGCGCGCGATCAATTCGGTGAAGTAGGCCATCATCTCGCCGACCGCGGTCATCACGCCCGCGCTCATGGCGGAGATGTCCCCGGCCGAAATCGCCCCGCCCACAATGGCGAAGGTCCATTCGTCGAACTTGGCGCGGTCGGCTTCGGGCACCCCGAGGTAGTGCGCGACCACCATGGTGGGCAGCGGCTTGAACAGGTCGGCGACGATATCGCCCTCGCCGGCCTCGCGCAGCCGCTCGACGCGCTCGATCACGAAGCTGCGCACCGCGGGCTCCACCGAATTCACTTGGCGCGGTGTGAATCCCGGAGAGACCCGGCGGCGGAAGTCGGTGTGGTCCGGCGGGTCCATGAAGACGAACGGGCGGACCATGCCCACGGGCGTGGTGGACAGGTCCACGTAGTCGACGGTGAGTCCGGAGGCGGAGGAGAAGGTTTCGGGGTCCCGCGCGGCGGCGTAGGTGTCCGCGTGCCGCGAGAGCACGTAGTAGTCGTCCGATTCGCGACCCTCGGGCACCGCGCGGTGCACCGGATCGTGTTCGCGCAGTGCGGAGTACATGGACCAGGGGTCGCGCCAGGTGTCCCCGGAGCGGGGTACGAAGCTGACCGGATGAGACGACACTGAACTCATGAACCGACGGTAAGACAAATACTCGAATATGTCTAGAACTCGTTTCAGTTCACCCGGGTTGTCACTCCCGCTTACTGCCCCGTACCAGGGTGAACACCATGTCGGTGTCGCCGATCCGCACCCGCGACCCGTCGGCCAGGATCATGCTGTCCACCACCCGCGCGCCATCGACGTACACGCCGTTGGAGGAGGCCAGGTCCTTGAGCACGTAGGTCAGGCCGTTGTCGACGATCAGCGCGTGATGGCGGCTGACCCGCCCGTCCGGCAGCGCGATGTCGTTGTCGGAGAGCCGGCCGATCCGGGTGACCGTCCCCGCGATCGGATACGCGTTGCCGTCGCGGTCCTTGAGGACGGCCTGCGGTTCGTGCCAGCTGCGATCGACGATGGTGGTCGCGCGAGTGGCCGACGCCGCGCCCACCGAGCGCACGCTCAGCGGATCCTGCCGGAGCATGCGCGCCTCCAGTTCGCGCAGCCGGTGACCCGGGTCGATACCGAGCTCCTCCGCCAGCGTGGAGCGCACCCGGCGCGCGGCTTCCAGCGCGTCGGACTGCCGCCCGGCCATGTAGAGCGCGGTGATCAGCTGCTCCCACAACGATTCCCGCAGCGGATGCTCGCGCACCAGCAGCGCCAGCTCCGCGATCACGGCCTCGGCGCGGCCCCGGGCGATGTCCGCCTCGGCGCGGGCCTCGATCACACCGATGCGCTCGTCGTCGAGGGCAACCGCGTAGGCGTCGGCGAAGCCGAGCCCGCGCAGGTCCGAGAGCACCGGCCCGCGCCACTGCGCCAGGGCCTCCGACAGCGCCTCGGCCGCCGGGCCGAACCGGCCCGCGGCCAGGGCGCGCAACCCGTTCTCGCGGCGGGTGCGGAACCGGAAGACATCGCAGGCGGCGTCGTCGACGACGATGCGATAGCCGGTGCCCATGTGCTGGAGCATGGTGCGGGCGTCGATACCCCCGTCCCGCAGGGGTTTGCGCAGGTTCGAGACGATCGCGTGCAGGCTGACCCGCACGTCCGGCGGCGGGGACTCCTCCCACACCGCCGCGGCCAGGGCGTCGACCGAGACCGGGCGGTTGGCGTGAATCGCCAGGTAGGCCAGGACAGCACGTTGCTTCGGACCGCCCAGCTGCTGGGGCGTCCCGTCGATGGTGAGCTGTACCGGACCCAGCACCCCCACCTGTGCGCGCACTTCGGCCATCGCCGAACTCCTCACGACAGCCCCCGTGACTCTCGATCGCCACTGTAGCCGTTTTCCGCGGCGCGCCGCCGGGCTCTGTCATCGAATCCTGTGCGGCGGGCGATCGGCCGATCGGATTCCCGGAGTGTTCGGGCTAGGCGGTGAGCTTGAATACCTCCAGATCGCCCAGGACGGTCACCGGGAAGTTGGCCCGCACCCACGCGGTGATGGCGGCGGAGTTCGACGCCGCGGCGGCCGGGCGCGCGGGACCGAGCCGCTCCCGGCTCATGGATTGCGAACCGCCCATGGCGGATTCGGGGCCTGAGGCGCTCGGACCATCCCCGCGGACGCGCCCGGACGGTTCGGCGCGGACCTGTCGATACGGTTCAGCCGGGTCGCCGCACCGCCCACACCCGATGCGCTCGCCTCGTCCGCCTCCCCGCCGTGCGCGCGGGAGTCCGCGGGACGCTGCCGAACCAGGTAGTAGCCGATCTCATTGTTCGCGACGTACCGCTGGAACTGCTCCAGGGTCGGGGCGTTGTCGCGTCCGCTGAATCCACCTACGGCCAGTAGCGCAGCGCCCGTGCGCAATTCGATGGCGCTGACGTCGGACGCGCCGACCGCCGCTGCCGCCCAGCGGGTCCCGGCCGCGGTGAGCAGATCGTCCAGCAGCGGATCGGTGGCGGGGGCCGCGCGCATCGGCCCGCGAGCGGCGCGGGGCGGACCGGCGAGCGGACTGCCGCCCGCATGCGGCTGTGCGACCGTCTCGACGGCGTAGGCAGCCGGGCCGAGCAGCCCGGTGAGCACCGCGGCGACGCCGATGACGATGCCCGCGCGCCGGAACGCGGCGGCCCCGAGCAGCGCGGCGGCGGTGAACACGGCGAGCGCGACCAGCGTCCAGCGCAGCGGGGGCAGCCAGTCCGGGGTCCGGTCCAGCAGGTGGAAGGTCCACAGGCCGGTGCCGAGCGCCATGACGGCCAGGGTGAGCCGGGCCGCGACATGGGCACGGCGCGACCACAGCAGGGTGATGCCGGCGCCGCACAGCGCGCCGATGGCCGGTGCGAGTTCGACGCTGTAGTAGGAGTGGAAGCTGCGGCTCATGTAGCTGAGCACGGCGGCGGTGACCAGCAGCCAGCCGCCCCAGAGCACGAGCGCGGCGCGCTGCCGGTCGGTGCGGGGCGCGCGCCGGGTCAGCCACAGACCCGCGACGAGCGCGAGCAGCGCGGCGGGGAACAGCCAGGAGAATTCGGTGGCGAGTTCACCGGTGAACAGGCGGCCGATGCCGGCCCGGCTACCGAAACCCTGGAAGCCACCGGCGAATTCGGCGCCCGACGGCGGGGCGGACACGGCGGGATGGCCCCCACCGTTGCCGAGGATCCGTCCGAGACCGTTGTAGTCCACGGCCAGTTCCCACAGGCTGTTGTCATCGGAGCCGCCGATGTACGGGCGCGACCCCGCGGGCCACCACGCCACCAGCGCGACGTACCACCCGGCGGACACCGCGACGGCCGCGGCGGCTGTCACCACTTTGAGCAACCGCGCACCGAGGCCGCCCGCACCGGCGACCAGCACCACCAGCGCCAGGCCGGGCAGCACCAGGAACGCCTGCATCATCTTGGTCAGGAAGCCCAGGCCCATGAGTACGCCCGCACCGGTCAGCCACCCGGTGCTCGCCGAGAACCAGTGCGCGCCTTCGGCATCGATCGCGCGCACCGTGCAGTACGCCGCGGCGACGAGCAGCAGGGTGAGCAGCGCGTCGGGGTTGTCGTAGCGAAACATCATGGCCGCCACCGGCGTCACCGCGAGGGCCAGGCCGGCCAGCAGCCCCGCGGCCGGACCGGACCACCGGCGTACCGCGAAGACCAGCAGCGCCACCGCGCCGACGCCCATGAGCGCCTGGGGCGCCAGCATGGACCAGGACCCGAAGCCGAACACCCGTCCGGACAGGCCCATCACCCACAGCGCGGCGGGCGGTTTGTCCACGGTGATCGCGTTCTGCGGATCGAGCGCGGCGAACAGCAACGCCTTCCAACTCCGGGTGCCCGACTGCACCGCGGCCGCGTAGTACTCGTTGGTCCAGCCCGCGCCGCCGAGGCCCCACAGATACAGCGCGGCGGTGCCCGCCAGCAGGGCGGCCAGCGCGGGGCGTTCCCACCGGGGCCGGCCCTCGGGGGTGGACACCCATGCCGCCCAGCGGAATTCACCGCCGATCGGCCGCACCGCCGTGTCCGCCCGCACCCCGGTCTCCGTCATGCCCACAGCCCTTCCCCGATCGCTCGGATTCGCATTCGGCCCAGTTCGACTCGCGGAGCCTAGATCCGCCGGATGTGGCGAATCTGCGGCTCCGCTGCGAGTTGGCTGTGAGTGCGACGGCGGGCGGACGGGGTCAGGGCCGGCGGGTCGGCAGGGTGAAGGCGGCGGTGCGAACGGTGTCGCCGTGCTTGAAATCCAGGAAGAGCCGGTAGGTTCCGGGACCGGGGACGACGGTGTGGAAGGTGACGTCCGGGCCGGGGGCGGTCACGCCGTCGCCGGGCTCGCCGTTCGGGTGCACGTGGATGTAGGCCAGGTCGCCCGCTCGCAGAATCACCAGGTGCCCGAACGCGGCGAGGTAGGGCTGCAGATCGGTCACCGGCTCACCGCCCTTGCGTACGGTCAGGGTGAGCAGTTCCCCCTGACCGGGAACGAGGTCGCCGTCCAGGGTGACGGTGTAATCGTCCACGACGGCAAGGCGATTGGGCTCGGGCACCGGCTGCGGATCGTAGTCGCCGGCGACGGCGAAATCGGCGCCCAGGGTGATGGTCCGGCCCAGCTCGCGGGGTTGGACGTCGGTGAAGGCGCGGTAGGCGCCCGCCTCGGGGAGGGTGAGCCGCACGCCCCAGGTGCCGTCGATGTCGAGCGTGGGATGCACGTGCCAGAAGCGAGTGAGTTCGCGGCGGACGACGATGAGATGCAGTTCGCGATCGTGGATGGCGGCATAGTCGGTGACGGGATGCCCGTCGGGACCGAGGATCCGGAAGCGGAGGTCGAATTCGCCCGGCCGCGTGATGGTTTCGGCCAGTTCGAGCGTGTAGCCGTCCTGGGTGATCTGCAGGCCGCCGGGCAGCCCGCCGCCGTGGGCGGCGTGGGCGTCGTGGCCCGGAGCGGTGTGCGCGGCGTGGTCGCCGTGCGTCGCGTGACCCGCGTGCCCGGCGTGCGGATCGCCGGCGGCCGGAACATTGTGCGCTGCATGGGCGTCGTGATTACCGGCGGTATGCACGCCGTGGGCGGCATGTGTGCCGTGCGCGCCATGGGCTGCATGGGCGTCGTGAGCGGCATGGGCGTCGTGAGCGGCGGGGGCCTGAGTGTGGGCGGCGTGTTCGTGGGTGGTCATTGTCTCGGCCTCTCTCGACGTTCTCGGTGTTCCTACGAAGAGAAAGGTAATACCCCCTGGGGGTATATGCAAGCGCGGTCGCGGTGACCCGGATCACCCACATCCCAACGCCCGAATCCTTGACCTCAACCTAAGTTGAGCTAACAGGATCTACTCATGAGCACCGCACCCGTCATCGAAGACACCGGCGTCGACCACACGGCCGATATCGCCGCCATCGAGCAGATCATCGCCAACGCCCAGACCGCGTTCAACGGCAACGACGCCGAGCTGCTCACGGCCGATTTCGCGGCGAACGCCGCGGTGGGCAATGCCGTCGGCCGCGTCATGCACGGCGTCGACACGGTGCGCGAGGCGTCCCGCGCCGGGTTCGCAGGCTTCCTGAAGGACGAGTACGCCCGCTACGACGTCGCCGACATCACCTTCGTACGAACGGATCTGGCGCTCGCGCACAAACTCGCCTACGAGACCACCCCGGCCGGCGAACTCCTGCACCCCGAGCCCGCCATGGTGGCGCTGTACGTCCTGGTCAAGGAGAACGGCCGCTGGTGGACCGTGGCACGCCAGAACACCCTGATCCCTCGGGCCGAATGACCCGAGTCGCGCCCCGCCGAGCCCGTACACCCCTCGGCGGGGCGTGAGAAACTCACCGAGCCCGCGGCCCGCGCCGTTGCGGGCTCGACTCGTTCCCGTGAAGGGGAATCGACTCCGCGCCGAGTCGGGGCGCGGGCACGGAATCGGCACACCGGGCGCCGAACGACGGTGCCGGGCTCAGGAATTGGCGCGGCGGGCGGTGCCGCGGTGGGCGGAGACCGTCGACGGATCCTCGGGCCAGGCGTGTTTGGGGTAGCGGCCGCGCAACTCCGCGCGGACCTGTGGCCAGCCGGTGCGCCAGAACGAGGACAGGTCCGCGGTGACGGCGATGGGGCGCTGCGCCGGTGAGAGCAGGTGCAGCAGGATCGGCACCCGGCCGTCGGCCAGGCGCGGGGGCTCGGCCCAGCCGAAGATCTCCTGCACCTTGACCGCGAGCACCGGCACGTCGCCGGTGTAGTCGAGCCGAATCTTGCTGCCGGAGGGCACTTCCAGGCGCTCGGGCGCGAGCTCGTCGAATCGCGCCGCCGCGGGCCAGGGCAGCAGTCGCCGCAGCGCATGCCCCGCGTCGATCCGTTCCAGATCCGCGCGGCGGGTGGCGGTGGCCAGCTCGGGTCCGAGCCAGCTCTCCGTATCGGCCAGCAGCGCAGCGTCTTCCACATCCGGCCACGGCGCACCCAGCGTGCGGTGCAGGAATTCCAGCCGCCGGCGCAGGCCGATCGCGTCGGCGTTCCACCGCAGCAGGCCGAGCCCGCCGCTCGCCAGCCCACGGCGCAGCGCGGCCGTCACCAGCTCGCGATTCGGATCTCGTAATGTCTTCTCCGACAACACAATCGCGCCCAGCCGCCGCACGGATCGCGCCACCACGTCACCGCCGAACCAGTCCACCTCGTCCCGCGTCAACAGCAGGGTGGGCGCGGCCCGCCGCGCCGTCTCCACGTCGGTCGCCGCCGCCAGCCGGATCCGCCCCTCGGCGCGCCCCGGGTCGCGCGTGGCGCCCGCCACCGCCAGCCACTCCGCGTCCCCCATCCCGGACCCCGGCGGCAGCACGACCGCCGTACCGCCCGCCATCAGGTAGCTCGCGGACCCAGCGGCACGCCGCCGCGCCAGCCGTTCCGGATAGGCCAGCGCCACAACGAAAGCCGGGTCGTCGCCGCGCATCGACCGGTTTTCCCGGGCCGAACGGTCGTCGACCAGGCGGGTCAAACGGCCGACCTCGCGCTGCCAGCGTGACGGCGGATCGGCGCGCAGGGCCCGGATTCCCGCGGCCAGATCGACAGTGGGCGCGAGGGTGTCGTCGTCGAGCAGCGCCACCACTTCGGCCGCCGCGCGGGCACCGACCTCGGGGGCGCCGTCGAGCAGTGCGCGGGCCAGCCGCGGGTGCAGGCCGAGGGCGGCCATGTCGCGTCCGCGCGGGGTCACCGCTCCCCAGTCGCGCCTGGGGTCGGCGTTTGCACCGACGGGAATGGTCGCCGGATGGGCCGGGCGGGGTGCGAGTGTCGTGCCCGACGGCCCCGCCTCGCCCACCGCTTCGCCACCTTGTCGAACCGCAGCACCGCGATGCCGCGACCGGCCAGGCGTCGAATCACGTTCTCCGGCATCGGCATCGGCATCGGCATCGGCATCGGCATCGGCATCGGCATCGAGGGAATCATCCTCCTCGAGTGCCAGGGCGCCCGTCCGATCCGGGCCCGCGGCGTCCGCCGCCGGTTCGACCGCGCCGAGGGCGCGCAGTGTCTCGTGCCCCACGGTCAGTGCCCCGACCGGCGGCGCGTCCCACCAGGGCAGACCGGTGCCGTCCGGGGTGCCCCAGCAGGCCAGTTCGAGGGCCAGGCGGGTGAGGTCGGCGGTGCGGATCTCGGGGTCCGGATAGGCGGGCAGGGTGGCGTGTTCGTACTCGGGCCAGCAGCGCCAGGCGCGGCCCGGGGCTTCGCGACCGGCGCGACCGGCGCGCTGTTCGGCGACCGCGGCCGAAACCCGCACGGTGGCAAGGCCGGAGAGCCCGCGCCGGTGATCGACGCGCGGCACCCGGGCCAGTCCGGAGTCCACGACCGCGCGCACCCCGGGCACGGTGAGGCTGGATTCGGCTACGGCCGTGGACAATACGACCCGCCGCCGCGCACCGGGGCGCAACGCCGCGTCCTGCGCACCCGCCGCCAGCCGCCCGTGCAGCGGGACGACATCGATATCACCGAGCCCGGTGAGCAGCCCGGCCGTCCGCCGGATCTCCGCCGCGCCGGGCAGGAACACCAGCACGTCCCCGTCCCCACCGGCCAGCGCGGCCCGGGTGGCCCGCGCCACCTGCGCCTCGATCCGCTCCTTCGGCAGGGCCGGAACATACTCCAGCCCAACCGGATACGCCCGCCCGCGCACCTCGATGACCGGCGCGGGCCCGCCGTCCCCGCCCAGCAGATTCGCCAATCGGTCCGCCGCGACGGTCGCCGAGGTGGCCAGCACCCGCAGGTCCGGTCGCAGTCCGGCCCGCGCGTCCAGCAGCAACGCCAGCAGCAGATCCGCGTCCAGATGCCGCTCGTGACATTCGTCCAGCACCACGGTCCCGATCCCCGCGAGCTCCGGATCCCCCTGCAACCGCCGCACCAGCAGCCCCGAGGTGACGACCTCCACCCGGGTCCGCGCCGACACCCGCCGGTCCCCGCGCACCGAGTACCCGACGCTCTCCCCCACCGGCTCTCCCAGCAGCGCGGCCATACGCGCCGCCGCGGCCCGAGCCGCCAGCCGCCGCGGCTCGGCGACCACGACCCGCCCGTCCGTGCCCGCCGCCAGCGCCAACGGCACCAGCGTGGTCTTCCCGGTCCCCGGCGGCGCGACCAGCACGCCGACCCCCGAGTCCCGCAGGGTCCCGACGATCTCGTCCAGCGCGCCCCGCACCGGCAGTTCAGGCAGTTCAGGCAGTTTCATCCCCACCAGTCTCCAACCCCGCCCGCACCCCGGCGCTCCCAGCCCATCGGCCACTCCCCGGACGATCGATGGGCATGCCCGATTTGAGCCCGTGGGGCGATCGCCGACAGTATGGTCCCGCCCAACCCCGGCGGACCGCACGCGCCGCCCTGCCCGATCGTCGTCCAGCCCATGCGCCCGAGCCCCGACCCGCCGACATCGGCGCACGTGGGTCTCTCGAAACCCCAGCGGGCGCTCGGGCGCCGACCGCGTCCGACACCGAACGCCGCGCCTGCTCGAACTCGGCCCCGCGCACGCGACGTTGTGCGGGTCGGTCCCGCCGCCCCACACCGTCGCGTCAACGGCGGCGCACCCCGCCGACCGAACGAGGTGCGCCGAACCGTACCCGCGGCGGTCAGAACAGGGACTGGGCCTCGGCGGCTACCTTGAAGCCGCGCCCGGCGGTGTCGCAGCGCACGCCGGACTCGCTCGACGTGCAGGCCGTGCCGCGCACGATGATCGTCTGGCCGTAGCCGAGTACCTTGCCGCCGCCCTTGTTCGTGCCGTCGGTCGGGCTGCCCACGAACATGCCCTGGCTCAGGCAGCGGAAGCGGGGGGAGCCGTTGAAGATCTCGGCGGCGACCTTCTTGTTCTCGGCGTATCCGCAGCCGGGCAGTTCGGCGGGTACCGAACTGACCTGGGCGAGTTGGCATCCCACGCCGATCCCGCCGGTGTCGAGGAAGCCGCACATGATGTTCCCGCTGGGCGACTGGAAGTAGTACTGCTCGCCCTGCGCGTAGTCGCGGGCGTCCACGGTCGCGTCGTCGCGGGTCGGCAGCGTGGTCGCGACCGCCGTTCCCGGCGCGCCGGGCGCCGTCGCGACGGTGGTGGGGGCGGTTCCGCCCGGCGCCCCGGCGGGCACCTGGTCATCCTCGCACCCGGTGATCCCTGCGGCCGCCGCGACGATGGCCAGGGCTATGACTACTGCTCGCATCTGCTTCTCCCGTATTCGTTTCCACCCCGACGAACACTGATGTTCACTGATGACATCCGACGGCTCGGGGGCGTTCGTTAGCAACGGGTATGCCCCCGAAAATGGGGGCGGCGACGGCCCGATACCGGCGGAGCGGGCTTCCGGCGGTATCGAACCCCCACTACCAGGCGAAGATGCCCGGCAGCGTCTCGTGCAGATGCGGGAAATCCTCGTCGTTGCGGATGGTCAGGCTGAACATCTCGATATCGCGCCACGGATGCGCCCACCGCAGCGAATCCATCTGGAAGTAGATGTCCTCACCCTCCGGCGAGCGCACGATGACGGTGTCGTCGTCATAGGTCGCCGGCGGCATGGCGGTGTCCCACATGCGATCGAAGAGCGGGTTCGACCGGCAGGCTTCGCGAATCGTGGCGATCTGCGCCTCCGGCACGATGCCGAGGGAGTTCTCCTTGAGGATGTAGACGAGCCGGTGCACGATGGTGCCCCAGTTCACCAGCATCTCGCGGGCGCGCGGATCGGTCATCATCTGCACGATGACGTTGACCGGCTGCTCGGGTGTGCCCAGCGCCGGATCCAGCCACGGGAACATGTCGATCGCCATGGCGTTGGCGCCCAGGACGTAGTACTCGGGCACCCGGTGCAGGAACGCCGGCCCGGGCATCCGGTTCATGAGATTGAGCTCGGCGGCGGTGACCGGTTCCAGGGCCCCCGCCGCGACCGAGAGGTCCTCGCCCATGACGATCGACCACACCTTGCGGCGCTTGTACCGGGGCAACCCGAGCGCGGTGCACCAGGAGCGCACGGTGGCGACCGTCGGCACCCGCTGCCCGTTCTCGTACTTCTCGAACCCTGAGCTCGACATGAACAATCGGGCGGCCACCTGCGCCTGTGTCAGTCCCTGCTCGAGCCGCTGACGCTGCATGTAGCTGCCCAGCATCTTATGTTCACTTCCGCCGGAATCGGCCGGAACGGCTCGCATCGCGTTCCCCTGTTCTTTCTCTCGTATCAGCTTTGAATACGTTGGCGCGCAATGGAACACGAGTCCTCTGCCAGCCCGTGGGCCAGCTCCAGCACGGCATCGGCCGTTGCGGCCAGCCGCAGCGCGTCCGCGTCCGGACTCGCCACCCGCAGCGCCTCGCGCACCGCGGATCGAATCAGCAGCGCCGCTTCGACCAGGGTGTCGGCATGGGTCGCCAGGCGCATGCGTGAAATCTCTTGCGACCCTTCGACGGTGTCGTACTGTCTCGGCACGACCCGCACGATCTGCTCGGCCAGCGCATCGGCTCGAATCAGCAGGATATCGAGATCGTCCCAAACCCGTCGCCGATCGACGGCGGTGGGATCGGGCGGACTGATCTGATCCGATTCACGCACGATGCGGCGGGCCAGCGCGAGGAAGGCTTCTATCTCTCGCAGCCGCAGGGTACCCGGTAGCTCGTCGACGAGGCTGGGATCGAGCTCCCACACCCCGGCGACGGTCCGGCTGTGCCGCAGCAGGGAGGCGAGTAGGTCGACGACCCGATGCCCTTCTCCCGCAACGGGTCCCACGGTCAAACGAATCGCCATCCGGCGTTCGATGGCAACACAGAGCGCCGCACAGTCCCGCTGCGTGCCGCTCGCGCCAGCCATCATGCGCGCCAGCGTGCCATGCGCGGATATACGACGACTAAAGCCCAACACGGGGGTGAGGATACGCGTACACGCGCGCACGCCAAGTGAGCACCAAGACGTGGTGCCGTTTGGTCTGATTCTGCAGCACCCGGGCTCGATCCACAGCACGGGGTACCCACCCAAGTTGGGCGGGCACGAAAATTTGACACATCATCGAATCACATGGCGCCACAGGCCGATCCCGACACCGGCCCCGCGCCGGCGAATCCCGCTACCCGACAGCGCACACTGTCCGCATGACGAACGGGCACGCGCTGATCGTGGTGGACGCCGCGAACGTGGTCGGCTCCCGGCCCGACGGGTGGTGGCGCGATCGCGCGGGCGCCGCGCGCCGCCTGCTGACCAGGCTCGCGGAGTACGCGCGGGACGAACCCGCGGCCATCACGGTGGTTCTGGAGGGCGCGGCCAAGGCGGCCGCCGATGCCGCGGGCCCGGCGATCACGGTCATCGCCGCTCCTGCCTCCGGCGACGACGCCATCGTCGAGGCGGTCGCCGCGGCCCGCGCCGCCGGCCGATCGGTCACCGTGGTGACAGCGGACCGGGGATTGCGCGAGCGCGTAGCCGAACTCGGTGCGCGCACCGCGGGACCGAGCTGGCTGCTGGACCGCATCGAGTCCACCGCACCCGGACCGGATACCTCGCCGGCGCCGTGACCTGGGCCACCTTTCGAATCTCACCGTGACCAGAAAGCGCTGGTGAGCATGGGATTCCGAGTGTGCTGAAGATCAGCTGACGCGGAAAATCGAGTGAATTCTGTCGGTGTGACCCGGAATACTCGGGCACATCCGATTAGTTGAGCGAACAGTTCCCGTCTCATTCTGTGTGACGCCGGAACGACAGCTCGCTCGTTCTCGGGTCACCTGTCGCCCTCGCTCACGAACAGCCCCGGAGGTACCCGCATGCCCGCCGAATTATCCGTCCCAGCGACCAGCGGGCGGACTCCCACGGTCATCCGGGTGCTCTCGCTCGCCACCTTCGTGGTCATCCTGAACGAGACCATCATGGTCAACGCGATTCCGCGCCTCATGGACGACCTGCACGTCACCGAGCGCTCGGCGCAATGGGTTTCGACCGCGTTCATGCTCACCATGGCGGCCGTCATCCCGGCCACCGGCTGGTTCCTGCAGCGGGTCACCACCCGCCGCGCCTACTCGATCGCCATGGGCGTCTTCCTGTTCGGCACCACGCTGTCCGCGATCGCGCCCACCTTCGCGATCCTGCTGGTGGGCCGCGTCATTCAGGCGGGCGGCACCGCGGTGATGATGCCGCTGCTGATGACCACGCTGATGACGGTCGTGCACGAGAGCGATCGCGGGCGGGTCATGGGCAATGTCACCCTGGCCATCTCGGTCGCGCCGGCCATGGGCCCGGTCATCTCCGGCCTGGTGCTGCAGATCGGTTCGTGGCGCTGGCTGTTCGTGCTCATGCTGCCCATCGCGGGCGTGGTGACCTGGCTCGGGCTGCGGCAGCTGGAGAACATCGGGGAACCGCAGACCGGCGCGCTCGACGTGTCGAGCGTGGCGTTCGCGGCCCTGGGCTTCGGCTCGCTCGTGTACGGCCTGAGCAAGTTCAGCCCCGACGATGTCACCGCTCCCGCGCTGACGGTGCTGGCGGGCGTGGCGCTCATCGTGATCTTCGGTGTCCGCCAGGTGCGCCTGCAGCGCAAGGGCGCTCCGCTGCTGGACCTGCGCGTCCTGCTGGTCGGCACCTACGCCAAGGCGCTGACCCTGATGGCGATCGCGTTCCTGGCCATGCTCGGCTCGATGATCCTGCTGCCGCTGTACCTGCAGAACCTGCGCGGTTTGAGCCCGCTCGAGACCGGTCTGCTGATCATGCCCGGCGGTCTGGCCATGGGCCTGCTCGGACCGACCGTCGGCCGGATCTTCGACCGCTTCGGCGGGCGTGTGCTGGTGATCCCGGGCGCCATCGGAATCACCGCCGCGCTGGCCGGTTTCACGCAGATCTCCGCGTCCATGCCGTACTGGCAGCTGCTGGGTCTGCATGTGCTGCTGATGATCTCGCTGGCCGCGTCGTTCACCCCGGTCTTCACCCTCGGCCTGGGCGCGCTGCCGCCGCAGCTGTACTCGCACGGCAGCTCGATGCTGGGCACGCTGCAGCAGGTCGCGGCCGCGCTGGGCACCGCCCTGGTGGTGACCGTGATGTCCGCGCGCAGTACGTCGTTGATCGAGGACGGCGCGGACCCGGTGTCCGCGCAGCTGGACGGCATGCGCCTGGCGTTCGGCGTCTCGGCCGCGCTGTCGCTGCTGGTGATCGTGGCCGCGATCCTGCTGCCCAATCGCTCGGCCGATCCGGAGCACGGCCACGGCGCCGAGTCGGACGTCCCCGGTGACGACGCCGAATCGGTCGCCGGCGGGGCCGAGGCGATCACCGCCGAGGCGGCCGTCGCCCCGATGCTGGTCAAGGACTGAGTCGGCGAACCTATTTCGAGAACGCGCGGCCGGGGTCGTCGGGGGTCTTCCCGAACCACGGTCGCGCGTTCTCGATTTCGGCGGCCAGCTGCAGCAGCAGATACTCGCTGCTCGGCGGGCCGACGAACTGCACGCCGAGCGGCAGGCCGGATTCGGTCCAGTGGGTGGGCACGCTCATGGCGGGCCGCCCGGTGATGTTGGCGAGCTGGGTGAACGGCACCGCCGACAGGCTCGCGGTCACGAGGTCGATGTAGAAGTCGATGCGGGACAGGATCTTTCCCGCGCCCAGGCGCAGCAGCGGCGGCAGCACCGTCTCGGCGATGACGGGCGTGCGGTTCTGTCCGATGAGCAGCGGCGGCTCGGCCAGCGTCGGGGTGAGCAACAGGTCGTAGGTGCCGTGGAATTCGCCGAGCGCGCGGGTGTAGTCGTTCCAGCGCGCGTGCGAGGCGATGAGGTCGGGGGCCGGAACGGAACGGCCGACCGCGGCCAGCACCTGGGTGTCGATATCGAAATCGGCCGGGGACGCACCGCTCACCGCGCACGCGTGCTGGAGTTCGGCCGCGGCCAGTGCCGTCCACACCTTCATGAAATCCAGGGCGAGCTGGTTGCCGTCGATGGCCGGGGCCGCCGGTTCCACGGTGTGCCCGAGCTCCTCCAGCAGCCGCGCCGCGTCCTGTACCGCCCGCACCGCTTCGGCGTCCACCGGTGTGCCCATGGGGGATTCGTGGGTGAACCCGATGCGCAGCCGGCGCGCCGGCTCGGACACCGCGGTGCGGAACGGGTTGTCCGGGCGGGCGACCGCGAACGCCGCGCCCGGGTCGGGGGCGCTCAGGATGTCGAGCATGACCGCGGTGTCGCGCACGCTGCGCGAGAGCACGCCCTCCGATACCGCGCCGAAGAGCGGGTCGACGTAGTTGGGGCCGCTCGACACCAGCCCGCGTCCCGGCTTGAGTCCGAACAGGCCGGTGCAGGCGGCCGGAATGCGGATCGAACCGCCGCCGTCGCTGGCCCCGGCCACCGGCACGATGCCCGCGGCCACGGCCGCCGCCGACCCCCCGGAGGATCCGCCGGGTGTGCGCCGGGGATCCCAGGGATTGCGGGTGGCGCCGAAGGTTCGCGTCTCGGTGATGGCCTTGCTGCCGAATTCCGGGGTCGTGGTCTTGCCGAAGACGACGAGGCCGGCGTCGAGCCAGCGCTCGACGGCCAGGCTGTGCCGGGTCGCGCGCACCGAGCGCAGCGGGCCGGTGCCCGCGGAGGTCGGATATCCGGCGTAGTCCTGGACCAGGTCCTTGAGCAGGAACGGCACCCCGGCCAGCGGTCCCGATCCGGTGGGCCGCTCGGCGAGTTCGGCGCCGACCTCTGCCATCAGCAGGCTGATCACGTTGAGCGCCGGGTCGACCTCGGCGCAGCGGTCCAGCGCGGCGCGCAGCAGCTCGGCGGGGCGCACCTCACCCTTGGCGACCAGTTCCGCCAGGCCGACCGCGTCGTAGGAGCGGTATTCGTCGAACCTCATTGCTTCTTCTCCTCGTACAACCGGGGGGCGGGGCGCACTGAGAAGAATAGCCGTACCGACCGGTTACGTAACCGATTGGAACGGTAAAATTTCCGCATGGGCGAAGCGGATAGGCTGCCGCGTGATGAGCGAGATGACGCGCCGGTGAGCGGCAAGAAGGTCGACGGCCGGGCACTGCGGTTCCGGCACCGCCGCCCCGAGCTGCTCGCGGCCGCCACGGAGTACGTCCTCGACCACGGCATAGGCGATCTGTCCCTGCGTCCGGCGGCACAGGCCCTCGGTGTCAGCCATGCCACCCTGATCCGACATTTCGCCACCAAGGATGCTCTCGTCGCCGAGGTTCTGGAGCACATTCGGGACGACTTCGAACAGCGCCTGCTGGCCGGGGAGATCCGCGACATCGACTCGCCCGCCGATCGGCTGCGCGCGGCCTGGCGGCACCTGTGCCGTCCGCGCGAGCAGCGGCAGTTTCTGGTCCTGTTCGAGCTCGTGGCCACCGCGGCGCGCACCCCGAATCGCCCGGCGGCCCGGCTGGTGACCGACTGGCTCACCGTCATCGAACGCGAACTCGCGCGGCTGGACTGGCCGGCCGAGAGCACCTCGCGCACCGCGACATTCATCCTGGCGCAGGTGCGCGGGCTCCAGCTCGATCTCATCACCACCGGCGACACCGAGCGGGTGAACGAGGCGTTCGAGGCGACGGTCGAATTGCTGACCGCGGCCATGCCCGGGCGAACCCCGAGAGACCCCTAGTACCCGGGTATCAGCGGAAAACAGTTCCCCGGTTCGACGCCGGTCAGGGGTCCGAATTCCTACCGTTGACATATGCACACAAGCGAATTCGAGTCCCCCGCCCGCACCGTCTCGACCCGGAACCGGCGGCCCGTGTGGCTGCGCGGCGCGGCCGCGGTCATCGCCGCCACCGCCGCGGTGAGCTTCGCGGGCACGGCCGTGGTCGCCGCCGCGCCCGCGCCCGGCGCCGAGTGTCTCTGGGCGGGAACCGGTTACGCCCCGGGCACGGGGGTCGTCGCCGGTGGTTCCGCCTACACCTGCTCCTCGGATGGACACGGCGCGCCGGAGTGGGTGCGCGGCGCGGCGGTCGGCGGGCCGAGCACCGTGGCCAATCCCGGGGCGCGCACCAGGCCCGCCGGGTCGTTCAGCGCCGGCGCGGTACAGCCGGGCTCGGAGTACACCGACTACTGCGTGGGCGCGCAGCTGATCGACGGCGGGGAACAGCAGTACCGGGTGGTCGCGCGGAACGGCACGCTCTACTGGCAGGCCGCCGGGCCGATCGCGCAGTGGGCCTTCGACCCCGGCACGGGTCCCGCGCACACCACCCGGTCGGCGAGCCTGTGCCCGCAGGACCCGGTGACCTGGACGGACAGCCCGGTGCTCTGGCCGCAGAACTGACCTGCGGCCCTATCCGCGCCCGAGTGCGCCACCCCCGGGATCTCGGTCCGTGACGTATGGAGTGTCGCGCGCCGTTCGCAGGCGCATCGCCAGCCATGATGACAAGCGATGTTGCCAGCGAGACGGAGGTGACTGATGGGGTTCATGAGTCGGCGCACACTCTTGGCGTCCGCGGTGGGTCTGCCCGCCCTGTTCGCGCTGGGGTCCACCGCCGTGTCGACCGCGCAGGCGCCCTCGCGCCGGTACACCATGACGGCGTTCACCAACGACAGCGAGACCGATCTCTACGTCTACGAGTCGAACGACGCCATGACCTTCGAGCTGGTGAAAGCGCGGGCCTACACCCCGCCGACCGGATTGATGCGCGACCCGTGCATGTTCCGGCACACCGACGGCGTCTACTACCTCGCGTACACCACCGCCTGGGACGGGCACACGATCGGATTCGCGCGCAGCACGGACCGGGTGACGTGGGCGCACCTGTACGACTACGAGTTCACCCTGCCCGGCGTGACCTCCGCGTGGGCCCCGGAGTGGCTCATCGACGGCGAGGGGCGCATCCACGTCATGGTGTCGCTGTCGGACGGGTATCGCTTCACGCCCAACCTGATGACCACCACCGACCCGTCCTCCCCGACCGCGTGGACCGAGCCGACGCCGATGATCGGGCTGTGCCCCGAGCCCGGCGACGACACCTCGTACGGGTACATCGACACCACCGTGGCCCGAATCGGCAAGCGCTACTACGCCTTCACGAAGAACGAGACGACCAAGCTCATCGAGCTCGCGACCGCCGACGCCCCGGTCGGGCCGTATACCTTTGTCGCCAAAGAGGATTGGGCCGGATGGGGAACGCCGCGCGAGGGGCAGTCGGTCACCAGGCTGCCGAACGGGGGCTGGCGCATGTTCTTCGACTCCTACATCGACGGGACCTATCTCTACAGCGACAGCTACGACAATTTCCAGACCTGGAGTAGGCCGCGCGAACTGCCGGGGCTCTCGGGCACCATCCGGCACGTCACCGTGCTGGCCGAGGCGAGCCCCGGGGTTCCGCCCGCGCCCTGAGCCCGGTAGGTCGATGGCACCGCCGCGGATTCGGGCCGAGCCGACCGGGCGCGGCGGGCTCCGCACGGCCGGACAATCTAGAACGTGTTCTATATTCGGGGAGACAGTTCCGGCGATCCCCTCGGGAGTTCAGCGCATGTACCAGTGGTCCGACGAAGACCTGATGTTCCGCGACGCTCTGCGCGGCTTCATCGACAAGGAGGTCCGCCCGCACGTCGACCAGCTGGAGAGCGGCGCGCTGCCGCCGTTCGACATCATCCGCAAGCTGTACGCGACCTTCGGCCTGGACGAGATGGCCCGCGAGGGGCTGGAGAAGGCGCTCGCGCGCGAGGAGGCGGGCACCACCGGCAAGGGCGGCAGCGGGTTCAGCGGGTCGGGCAGCATGGGGGTCATCCTCAACAGCGAACTGGCCGGCATCAGCCTGGGGCTGGTGGCCTCGATGGGCGTGAGCCTCGGGCTGACCGTCGGCACGATCCGCAGCCGCGGCACCCTCGCGCAGAAGAAGCGCTGGCTGCCCGAGCTGGTGACCATGGCCAAGGTCGGCGCGTGGGCGATCACCGAACCCGACTCGGGCTCGGACGCTTTCGGCGGCATGAAGTCCTACGTGCGCCGCGACGGCGCGGACTACATCCTGAACGGGCAGAAGACCTTCATCACCAACGGCCCGCACGCGGACGTGACCGTGGTCTACGCCAAGCTCGACGAGGGCGACGGCGTCGACAAGCGCGACCGCAAGGTGCTCACCTTCGTGCTGGACCGGGGTATGGAGGGCTTCACCCAGAGCGCCCCGTTCAAGAAGATGGGCATGAACTCCTCCCCCACCGGCGAGCTGTTCTTCGACAACGTCCGCATCACCCCGGACCGCTTGCTCGGCGAGACCGAGAATCCGGCCAAGGGCGATGGAAAGGACAGTGCCAAGGAGTCTTTCGCGGCCGAGCGGATCGGGATCGCGTCCCTGGCGCTGGGCATCATCAACGAATGCCACCGGCTCAGTGTGGATTACGCGAAGTCCCGCAAGCTCTGGGGTAAGGAGATCGCGCAGTTCCAGCTCATCCAGCTCAAGCTGGCCGAGATGGAGATCGCACGAATCAACGTGCAGAACATGGTGTTCAACGCGATCGAGCGGACCGCGGCGGGCAAGCCGGTCTCGCTCGCCGAGGCCTCCGCCATGAAGCTGTACTCCTCGCGCGCGGCCACCGAGGTCGCCATGGAGGCGGTGCAGCTGTTCGGCGGGAACGGGTACATGGCCGAGTACAAGGTGGAACAGCTCGCGCGCGACGCCAAGTCGCTGATGATCTACGCGGGCAGCAACGAAATCCAGGTCACGCATATCGCGAAGGGGCTGCTCGCGCGGTAGCGCCGCAGTGGGCCGCGCGTGCCCCCGGCCGACGCGCGGCCGGGGAGGCGCGCTGTCAGATCGGCCGTCGGCCCGATGCGCTCGAATCGGCCGGGCCGCGAGCCGCACCGCCGAGGACGAGCCGCCCGAAGCTCAGGAATGCCCGCACATCGGCGGCCGCGCGGACCGTGTTTGCGTACCCGAGCCCGGGGTATCGCGCCGGTGAACCCATGTACGGGCGGCGGACTACGTCGTGCGAACGGCGGCCGCGGGACCCACGCGTGGGCGAGCCGATGCGATGCGGGAGGTTCGAGATGCCGGAGGAATGGACCGACAAGCAGGAACGCCAGTACGAGCACATTCGTGATTCCGCCGAGGATCGCGGGACGAGCGAGAAGCGCGCGAAGGAGATCGCCGCGCGCACGGTCAACAAGAACCGGGCCCGGGCCGGGCAGACGAAGACGGCCAGCCGGACGTCCCTGGAGGGCAAGTCGCCGCAGCAGCGTGGCGGGCAGCGATCCGGGACGCGCGGGCCCAAGGGGTTGACCAGGGACCAGCTGTACAACGAGGCCAAGCAGCGCAACATCAAGGGGCGCTCGACGATGACCAAGGCGCAGCTGTCCAAGGCGCTCGGCAAGGGCTGATCCGCGTCGGTCGGGACGCGGATCAGCCCTGTCACCCGATCAGCGAGCGCCGATGGGCTGTCCCAGGAACGCGGCGAGTTCGCCGCCGACGATCGACACCCATTCGCCCCAGGTGCCGGGGTCCAGGGCCATCGAGCCGACGTCCGTCAGCTGACAACCGCTGGCGACGGGCTTGCCGGCGAAGCGGTCGCGCATCCACATCATCGCACTGGGCAGGGCGATCGCCTCCAGGCTGAGGTGTTCGCTGGCGTGGTCGCGGGTGTAGGTGATGTTCGCGTCCGGATCCTGGCAGTAGGTGCCGTAGAGCGTGTTCACCGGGCCGACCGGGACCAGCCAGTCCATGTTCGCCTGGTACAGGAAGACCGGCATGTCGGGCACCGACCTACCCATGCGGGTGCGCTCGAGCACCGCCTGGGCGGCGGGTGCGAGCAGCGGATCGCCGGGGGTCGTGAAGAGCCCCTTGATGTTCATGAACGGCAGGCTCGCGGCCTGGTAGGTCACGCAGAGCCGATCCTTGGCGGCGAGCAGGAACTGGCCGAGCGGGTTGGTGTTCTCGCGCAGGAAGGCCGCGAATTCCGGTTCCTCGTGCGCCAATCCGATGATGCCCGCCAGCACCAGGCCCGAGGCCGCGTTGTTGTTGGCCAGATCCACGAGCGCGCCGAGATCGGCGTCGGTGCCGCCGGAGGTCGCGCCGACGATATTCAGTTCCGGCGCATAGGTTTTGCGTAGTTCCGCGGCCCACATGGTGGGGACCGAGCCGCCGGAGTAGCCCATCATGCCGACCTGCGTCGCCGTGCCGTCCAGGCCGAGCGGGCCGAAGTTCTCGGCGGCCCGGATGCCGTCCAGGGCGATGCGCCCGGCCAGCGGGCCGTGGGCGAAGGCCGCGTTGGGGCCCTGGTGGTCGGGAACCACCACCGCCCAGCCCTGCTGGAGCGCGACCTGGACCTCCAGGAAGGCGATGGAGGCGACCGCCTGGCCGGTGACGAAGCCCGGGACCGCCCACTGCTGGATCGCGTAGGAGGAGGCGCAGTACTGGCCCGTCGAGTCCTCGGCCATGTGGTAGGACAGCAGGTTTCGCGTTCCGCGCGGTACCTCGCCGCGCGGCTTCAGCAGGGTCGCGACCGCGCCGATGGGCTGGTCACGGCTGTCGTTGGAGCGGTACGAGACCTGCCAGGCGTCGACGTTGAGCGGGAGCACGTTGTAGGTCGCCACGTTGACCTGGCGGGCGGACAGGATCTCACCGGGGGCCGCGGCCGCGAGCACGTCGGCGGGCGGGCGGTAGAAGGGGTCGAACTCCGGAATCACCGGGGTGCTCAGGAAGGGCGGGGCGGGCTGCACGACGCCGTCGTACGGCGCGGCGCCGGCGGGCGGGACCGCCGTCGTCATCGTCGCCGCGAGCAGCAGGAGAACGAGCGCCGGCCACCCCCGCGATCTCGTTGCGTTCCCCCGCGGTCGCCTGTTCCATGCGGCCATATCGCGTACACCCCAGCATCATTGTTGGACACGAGCATCTAAGATGTGGGGCACATTACCCAGCGGGCCGGATGGCGCACAAGTCACAGAAGGTCGTGGCCGGGAATGTGACTGTCGCGCATGAAAAATGGGGTGCCCCATACGGGACACCCCATTTCGGGTTGCCTTGATTCGGCGATCGGGCAGCTCGGCGTTCAGCCTCGCCCGTCCGCCACGCGGGTCAGAACGCGGGCACGTCGCTGGTGCTGGCGTTGCCGCCGACCGACGGCTTCAGCGTGATCTCCCAGTCGGAGTCGGCGTCGAAGGAGTCGTCGAACTTCTGGAAGTCCTGGTCGCGCGTGAAGCCGAGTGCGGCCTGGTCCCAGTCGGTTCCGGTCTTCAGGTACACGTAGTAGGTACCGGCGATGCCCGAGAGGGTGGCCTTGGAGTTGCCCTGCACGTAGATCGTGGCCTGCGGCGACGACGGGCTCCCGGTCGTCACCACGATGGCGTAGTCCTTGCTGTTGCCGTTGTCGATCTCCAGCGTGCCGGACCCGTTGAGCCCGGCCTGCTGCACGATCTCCCCGTTCCCCGCGCGCCGGTTCTGCAGCGGCGCGGCCGGCGCCGTGGACTTCGCGGAGGTCGAGGTGGCGCCCGCCTTGGTGGTTGTCGACTTGGCCGAGGTCGTGTCCGACCCGTTGCACCCCGCCACCAGCACCGCGACGACCGCGACGGCACCAACGAGCCAGCTTCTCTTGGACACTGTCTTCCCCACCTTCGAACTCGCAGCGCCGGACCGGCGCTCACGCTCACTTCTCACGCGCAAATAGCTACCACAGCTTCCCGACAAGTCCGCCGTTCCGCAAGTCATTTGCAGCACCGAGGGTATGCTGGCATACCATGAAGCGGACCACGGTGAAACTACCCGACGAGCTCGATGAGCAGCTACGCCACGAGGCAGAGCGCCGCGGTGTCACCGTCTCGGAGGTGACGCGCGAAGCGATCGCCCAGTACCTGTGCGTACCGTCCGGCGGACGACGAAAGTTCGGGGCCGCCGGTGCGGGCCGGAGCGGGCGTTCGGATGTGTCGAGCCGTATCGATGAAATCCTGAAGAAGGAGTGGGGCCGATAGGCGCCTTGATTGTCGACGCCGGCCCGCTGTACGCCTACGTCGACGCAGACGATGCACACCATGAGTCCTGCCTGGACCTGCTTCAGACCCACCGCGGCCCACTGGTCGTACCGACCCTGGTGATCACCGAAGCCGCGTACCTCATCAGCACCCGCCTGGGCACGGAAGCCGAGGTTCGGTTCCTCGGCGACCTGGCCGAGGGATTGTTCGCGGTCGAACCCGTGCATGCGAGCGATTGGCTCCGCATCGCCGAACTCGTTGCGAAGTACCGGGATCTGCCATTGGGCACAGCCGACGCGTCGGTCATCGCGGCGGCCGAACGCCGAAAACTATCGCTGATAGCGACAACAGACCGACGCCATTTCTCGGTTGTTCGCCCACGTCATGTCGATAACTTCACGTTGCTGCCGTAGTCACACTATCGCCGAAAACGCTTACCCCGGAAGCCGATTCGACCATCGGCTTCCGCGAGCATTGTGTGCCACGAAGCGTTGGGCCGCCGACCGAATCAGTAGGCGAGGCAGGCGGAGCCGAGGTTGACGCCGGTGCCGATGTCGACCGGCTGGCGGATCTGGGCGGTCGCGCCGGGCTGGAAGGCGTAGATGTAGGTGGGCTTCGTGGAGGTGGGAGTCCAGGTCACCTTCGCCTGGCCGTCGACGGGCTGGGCATCGGCGAAACCGCTGGGGCCCTGGCCTTCTTCGTAGAAGTAGACGCGCTTGGTGTTGTCGTCGACGGTCGCGGTGACGGTGTAGGAGCAGCCGGTGCCCTGGCTGTGGAGACCGAGGGTGAGGCCGGGGGCGATCGCGATACCGGTCACCGTGGCGGCGGCGGTCGGCGCGGTCAGCACGCTCGCGACGGCGGCGACGCCGAGGGCCGCCGCACCCGCGGCGATGCGAACTCCATGGAACGACTTGATGTTTCGCGTCATGGCTGGTGAATCTCCTCCGGTCTGGGTCCGGAACGATCTGTGCCGGAAACCGATTCGAATATCGGTTCCGAACCTATGACGCGCGCCGGGACGGCACCATCGGGCACATGCCCTATTCCCGGATGCCGGGTCGCACGGCATCCGGGACAGCGGGGCTCAGCGGAAGGGCACGATGTCGGCGAGGCGGCCGTCGCGAACCTTGTTGACCCACTCGGGATCCGCGAGCAGGGCGCGGCCGACGGCCACGAGATCGAACTCGCCGCGAGCGAACTGGTCGCGCAGGACCGCGAAGCGCTGGGCCTGGGTCTCGTCGATGCCGTCGCCCAGGAAGACCTTGTCCACGCCGACCGAGCCGACGGTGATGACGGGCAGGCCGGTCACCTTCTTGGTCCAGCCCGCGAGGCTGACATCCTCGGCGTGCGTGGTGAATTCGGGCACCCAGTGGCGGCGGACCGAGGCGTGGAAGACGTCCACGCCCGCGGTGACCAGCGGGGTGAGGAGTTCTTCGAGCTCGCTGGGGGTTTCGGCGATGCGGGCGGTGTAGTCGTCGCCCTTCCACTGGGAGAAGCGGTAGATGATAGGGAAGGCGGGCCCGACGGCCTCGCGTACCGCGGCGACCACGCGAGCCGGGAACGCCGCGCGCTCCCGCAGCGAGCCGCCGTACTCGTCGGTGCGGAGATTGGTTGTCGCCCAAAAGAATTGGTCGAGCAGGTAGCCGTGTGCGCCGTGCAGTTCGATGCCGTCGAACCCGAGCTGCTGCGCCAGCAGCGCCGACTCCACGTAGGACTCGATCAGCGCGTCCAGGTCATCGTGCGTCAGCGCCCGGCCGACGGGCTTGCCACTGGCCTTGATTCCCGACGGGCTCACCGTCGGAACCTCCGGCTCGAACTTCGGGCTCCCGCCGCGCGAGGCGCCCATGTGCCACAGCTGCGGCACGATCGCCGAGCCCTGCGCGTGCACCGCCTCGACGACCTCGCGCCACCCGGCGGCGCTCTCCTCCCCGTAGAACCGCGGCACCGCGAGATCGGGCCCGGCGGCCGGCCCCCGGACGTAGGTCCCCTCGGTGATGATCAGCCCGACCCCACCGGCCGCGTGGTCCCGGTAGTACCCGATGTTCTCCGCGTTCGGCACCCCGCCCGGCGACTTGCTCCGGGTCATGGGCGCCATGGCGAACCGGTTCCGCAACCGCAACCCACCCAGCTGAACCTCCCCGAACAGCTCGTCCAGCGCGATCGAGAGTTCCCCGGCCGATTCCTGTGACATACGCAAAACTTCCTTCCAACTCGCCACCGCGGCGTCGAGTTGCCGAACGCCCGCGTCGTCCCGAGCATTCCCGGAGTCGGCCGCCCCGTCACCCGTCCGGCGCGCGACGACTCGAATTCGGGAGGTGAAGACGCGCGAACATCGGTGTCCCGCCTCGCGCATCCCGATGTGACCAACGTTTTAGCCACTCATGTCTAACAATGTGGAACCATGGGGCGCAGTCGTGACCGCCGACCCAGGAGTATCCCGTGAGCAACGCGTGTGGGCTCGCCCTCACCACCCTCGAGCTGACGCAGCACGGCCGCGTGCTGATCGCCGCGGTCACCGCGCCGCCCTACAACTTCATGACCGCCCGGATGCAGGCCGACCTCGCCGCGCTCGCCGAGGCGGTGGCGATCGACGACGGCGTCGGGGCGGTCGTGGTCACCGGCGGGGTGGCGGGGCGCTACATCACGCACTTCGATATCGCCGACATCCTTGATGCCGCGCAGGACGCCGGGGACTCGATCTCGCCCGGCGTGCTCGAGGGGCTCATGCGGGGGCTCGACGCCGCCGCGGCGGTGCCCGGCGCGCACCGGATGCTCGAGCGGACACCGCTGGCGGGGCTGATGCATGTCTCGCGGCTGCGGAACCTCGCGCTGGCGATCATGCGTTCGCCGGCGGTGTGGATCGCCGCGATCGGCGGTCCGTGCGGGGGCGGCGGGCTCGAGCTGTCGGCCTACTTCGACGTCCGCATCGCGGCGGACTCCGACGACGTGCGATTCCTGTTGCCCGAGTTGCTGATCGGGCTCACCACCACCGTCGGCGGCCAGCGGCTGGCCCAGCTGATCGGACCGGCCCGCGCCCTGGAAATGCTGCTCGAGGGGCGGGCCTACAGCGCGCGGGAGGCACTGGACATGGGCCTGGTCGCCGAGCTCGTCGCGCCCGGCGAACTACTGGATCGCGCACTGGAATTGGGCGAGCGCTACGCCCGGCGCAACCGGGCCAACGTCGCGGCGCAGAAGCGAATCATCAACGAGGACTTCGCATCGTCCCCGGCCGCCGGGCTGCGCCACGAGGCCGCCGTCAACGCGGCCGGGGTGCTGGACGGCCCCGCGCGCGCCGCCCTGCGGGAGTGGGTTCGCATGCAGGAGAACGGCGGCGGCGACTCGGTCTTCCTCACCGACCTCGAACCGTGGATGCGCGGCGAGGTCGTCGATCTCAACCCCGGGAGCACCTCGTGAACATCACCGTCATCGGCGCGGGCGTCATCGGCATCTCCTGGACTGCGCTGTTCGCGGCGCACGGGCACGAGGTGACCGTGCACGACACCGCGCCCGATGTGGACGAGCGGGTTCGGGACGGTCTCGCTCGACTGATCCCGACGCTGCGGATGCTCGGACTCGACACGGCGGGCCTGCCCGAGCGCGTGCGGTGCGAGAGCGATCTCGCCGCCGCGGTGCGCGCGGCCGACGTCATCCAGGAGAACGGGCCCGAACGCCGCGATTTCAAGGTCCGGCTATGGCGCGATGTCGAAAAGCACGCGCGGGCAGATGTATTGATGCTGTCCTCGAGTTCGGGAACGACGGCCACCAAACAGGCCGCCGGGATGCGGGATCCGAGCCGGCTGCTCATCGGCCACCCGTTCAATCCGCCGCATCTGATTCCACTGGTCGAGGTCGTGCCGGGCGAGAAGACGTCGGAAGACGCGGTGCGCGAGGCGATCGACTTCTACGCCTCCCTCGGCAAGACGCCGATCCGGTTGCGCAAGGAGATCCCCGGGTTCGTCGCCAATCGCATCCAGGCCGCGGTGTTTCGAGAGTCCGTCGCCCTGGTCCGCGCCGGGGTCGTGACGGTGTCCGAGCTCGACGACATCGTGACCAATTCCCTGGGCCCGCGCTGGGCCACCGCCGGGCCGTTCCGGTCCTTCCACCTGGGCGGCGGCCCGGGCGGATTCCGTGGTTTCCTCGAACATTTCGCGACCGGGATGCAGCTGCTGTGGCTGCACGCGGCCGTCCGACCCGTGCTGCTGACCCCCGGACTCCGCCGGAAACTGCTCGCCCAGATCGACGAGTCGTTCGGGTCGACGCCCTACGCCGAGGCGGAGAAGAACCGCGACCGGCAACAGGTGGCGGTTCTCGAAGCCCTTGCTGCGCAGCAGAACTGAGTTCGAGAACGCACCTCACTCGGCCGATCACGTTGTGGTGCAGCAAGTCTGCACCCTCAGCGCGCGTCCAGCCCACCCACCCGGCGCCAGAACCCCGACATCCCCGACAGTTCCAGAAGTTTGTCGACCAGCACCGGAACCGACCACTGCAACCCCGCCAGCGGCGCGTTGGGACTGGAGGACACCGCGACCTCCGCCCGCCCGCGCTCGACCGCGTCCAGCACGGCGTCCGCGCAACGCTCCGGGGTGGTGGTGGGCGCCAGGCGCGGGAGCCGCGCCCCGGACTCGTCCAGCGCGCGTTGCGCCTGTCCGGCGCCGCTGACGATGGCGGGCAGTACGAGCGAGAACCCGACCGGCGCGTGGGCGTACTCCCGGCGCAGCGCGTGAATCATCGCTATCGCACCGGATTTGGCCGCGCAGTAGGGCACCTTCGCCGGAAAGGGGATCTTGCCGTTGAGGCTGGACACGACGACGATGTGCCCGCGTCCGCGCTCCAGCATGCCCGGCAGCACGGAATGGATCAGCAGCATGGGCGCGCGCAGATGCATCGACAGTTGCCGGTCGAGATCGTCGAACGACGAGGTGTGGAACTGCGCGTTGAACTCCACACCCGCGGTCGCGACCAGGATGTCGATGGGCCCGGCCTCGGCTTCGGCGCGGGTGATCAGTTCCTGAACCGCGTTGTCGTCGAGCACATCACAGCCCAGGACGGCGATCGACCGCCCGGGCCCGGCGAGCTCGGACCGCAACTCGGCGAGCGCGTCGACGTCCCGGTCCGCGAGCACCAGGCGCGCACCGCGCTCGGCGAACCGCGCCGCGACCCGCCGCCCGATCGCCCCGCCCGCGCCGACGATCAGCACCCGGGCGTCACGCACTCTCGCGATGCCGATGTTGCTCGTACCGGAACCGATCTTCATGCCTCTGCCCCAACCACCGACGGAACCTGGAGCCCGCCACGTTAATTGACACCAGTCGGTTTCACAATAGGCCCGGTCGCACGGAAGAGCCCGAACCGCAGCGGGATCCGCACACGACAGCGCCCCGGCGCCATCGATCGTGTCGATGACATCCGGGGCGCGGCGCGATGGAATCAGCTCAGGTCGGGGTGGCCGACCCACTCGGTGATGGTCCAGCCCTTCTGCGGGTTGCCCTTGAGGACGACGCGGCCGCCGTTGCGGATCGGGTCGGTGCCGAGCTTGCCCTTGTCGGCGTTGTCGGCGTTCATCATCGCCCAGAACATGATGGTGCCACCGTGCGAGAAGATCACCGGGTTGGCGCAGCCGCGGCGCTGCACATCGAGCAGGCCCTGGTCGACGCGCTCGTCGAACTCCTTGCCGTCGATGGAGCCCGGAATCCGCGCGCTCAGGTCACCCGAGAGCCACTTGATCGGCGCCTGCAGGTAGCCCGACAGCGAGTCGGCCTCCGGGGTGCCCTCGTACTGGCCCGCCTCGATCTCGCGGAAGCCGGGCTGCACGTTGAGGCTCAGCTTCTGGTCGGCGATGGTCGGTCCCGCGGTCTGCTGGGTGCGCACCATGTTGGACGCGAAGGCGCAGTCGTAGTCGTTGCCCGCCAGCTGGACCGCGACCTTGTCGGCCTGCGTCCGGCCGAGCGCGGTCAGGTCGGGCCCCGGCACCTTGGTGTCGATCAGACCGGAGGCGTTACCGGCGGACTGGGTGTGGCGGACCAGGGTGATGGTCATGTCGCCGGCGCCGACGCCGCCGAAGCTGCCCGTACCGCTCCCGGAGCTGCCCAGGTCGAGGTCGGCGGACGCCGCGCCGGCGGTGAGGGTTGTGGCCACGACCGCGGTCGCCATCATCGCAATGGATAAGCGAATAGATCGGATTCGCATCTGTGGGAATGCCTTTCATCGTGGGAACGCCACGCCGGGTATGCCGATATGCCGACATCCGGGGTGTCGCGTCTCACAAAAACAGCAATTCACCCAAATCGACTATGAGGTATCCCAGTGATCGGGATCGTTCCCACACGAACCGCGCCCGGGCGATACCCGCGCCGGCGAAAGCCGGCGCGAACAACCCGGCTATCGACCAGCACCCCATGTACAGCGCCACATTCACCCACACGGAACGCCTGCGGTTCACCGGCAGACGGGTCCAGTGATCGCACAAGACGTGCCCCGAGATGGGGCGTACAACATCTACATGCAGGGGTTAAGCGGCGAACCTATCGAGCGGGCGCCGTGGCGACGTGCACTGACTGGTCAGCCTCAAGTCGCCACGCCTCTGCTGGCGAGACTGCCCGATTCACACCTGTCTTTCAACGCACCGGGTCGTCGGTTCGAACTGCCGTATCCTACCGATTCGAACCGGCGGCACGGCCCCACCTGAGTGTTCACCTAATATCCCGATACCGTTGACGTAGCGACTGACCCGCGGAGCTGCACAGGCCTTTGTGTCGGCAGTACCCACAGGCGGCGAGCACAGCAACTACACATGGCCAGTAGCAGGCGCGCCGCCTCAGCGGTGCCGATACGGCAGTTCATTTACCTCTCCAGCAAACTTTCTCAAAGCCGCGAGCTGTTTGCAGCACCCACTCGGATTCATCTGTAGGGCAAATGCCGATTCTACTAGACAGGTTCAGAACTGTTCCAAGCCTACGTCAGGCGTATCCGATTTTGCAGACATGGAGGGAAGTCGCCACCACCAGTGGCTTGCGGGCATCTCATGGGGTATCACGCTGTCTGGCAGCCGAGAGATTTCTGGCGCTCGATCTCTGAGCCATTCATCGATTTCTTCCACTGTCTCACGGTCCTCGGAATCGAGCACTTCCGCAGCCTTCGGATAATCATCCAGCACGAGCTGAATGGCGGATCTGCGCAAACAAGGCTCATACCAGCCTTCAATGGGGGATCGGATCGCCAAGTCCATCGACCTATAAAGATAGGAGAAGAAGCTTCTTCGATTTGCAATCAACAAGGATTCGACCTGCGCACGAAAATCGTCAACTTCGACGGAAGATGGCGCGTCTTCGCCCTTCATTCCAACTCGCACACCTATCAACATCGCCATACCATTAGCAAAGTAGGAGATCCGAAGTGAATCGTCACCGGATTCCGACTCATCAATATTCAAGGACTGACGGAAACTATGTAACGCTACTGTCATACTTCGCCTGGAACTTGGGTAGGAAATAATCATCGGGGCTGCACCGCCTTTGGACTCCCATAGGTGGCGATTCGCACGGCCCCAGTAGCATCCACGATAACAATTGCTTCTGTCACACTAACTCCCTCTTCTCCTGATATGTCTCGATGGTATACAAGTCTCTGAGTACCATCCGCCTTCGCTTCATATGAAACCAACCTCCCAGCATGCACTGTCTTGGCCGCACTGTCCTGATACGCCTTGATAACGGACTTACCAACCTGCTCCGCTATGGGCACCTCATCGATGTGCTTCGGCGCATGATACGCGGCCGCCACCGAATCGCCGAAACCAAGATTTTCAGCCTTCTGCACCGCCTCTGCGAGATCATCACCTTTGAGTTTCGGATCCACAGATATTGAGCCCCGCCCTGTCGCTATCACATCTTCCACATCACGCGCCAGATCGGCCGCTACGGCCGAATCATCGAATTGCCTAGTTATGACCGCGTATTTCGACTGATTTGGATATAGCTTTGGGTCGAACCGATCTATCGATTCTCCAAATTTCGTCTTATAGTATTCATATGCATTCGCAAATCGCCATGGATTTCCCCTGCCACCATGATTCAGCGCAAACTGATATGCCCGAGAATCCATACCGGGAGCTTTCTTACTAAATGGGTTGTTAACAACAACGTTTGCCACCCTGTCACGTCCCGCATGATCCGCCGGCAACGAGCCATAGATATCATCTGGGTCTACACCGGCTTTCTGTAAACGATTATCGGCGTTGGCAAGAAGCCTGGCCCGCGCTGCGGCCCGAGCTGCCGCAGCCTCGACCACGTCATCAGGATCGTTCGTTCCTCTACTTGGAATAGTATTTCCATTGCCTTCGCTCAATCCAAACTCTGCCCGCGTATCGGATTGGACTCGCGTTCCACTGCTTCCAGCAAAATCCTCTTCAGGATCTATGGAGTGGACTGTACGCGTATTGGTAAGATCCTCCTCGACATAGGAGCCAGGGGGTTTGTTTCCGGGCTTGGCACCCTCAGTCAAATGTCCTGGTGCGGGTGTATCAGCTTCCCTAGCCGGAACGCCCGGTTGCCTTCCTTCGGGCAAGTCGGCACCGCCGAGACGTACCTCACCCGTTACTGGCGGGTCGTGGTGAATCGCTACGGCAGGTTGCTCTGACTCGACTACCTTGGCACGGTTGTCCACAGTCTGTTGACCAGCGCCCCTGCTAACCTGCGGCGCCGCTACCTCGTCAGCAGCAGTGCGCGCCCCCTTCCCTGCCTGGACAGCGGCGTCGTCTGCCACGCCTGCGGCAGCGGTAGCACCCCGAGCGAATGCACCGAAGACACCGTCGAGAATGACGCCGGCGGCAAGGTCGAGCTCGAGCTTGGTCTGCCAATACTCAGGTCCGTGTTCCTTCAGGTCATCCAAACGGATCACAGCACTACCGAGCTCGACCAGTGCGTCACCGCGGGTTTGCGGATCCGAACTTGACCAGGTGGCAAAGTCAGCGATACTGCGACCAACTTTGCTCCAACTGTCTGTGAATCTCGACCAGCCGCCACCCCCGCTCAGGTCATTCTGGAAGCGGCTCGCACTCAAAGCGAGATTCCACATCTCTGCCCCCCAATCGCGGGTTGCCTGAGCCTGGGGATTGGCCGGTATCTTGTTTTGAGACGACTTAGGTGGAGCAGGAACCGGACGTTCAATGATGCCAATGAACACATTCCCGTCGGGTGCACCGACGGCAGTTGTAGTAACCGTCTTCCCACTCGCGAAGGTGGTGTGTTGCTGGATCTGAGTGTTGGTCAGTAGTCCGAGCACTGCAGCGTTCGAGTCGGGCGAGTTTCGAAATCCTAGCTGTAGCGCCTCATTCCCAGCTCGCACGCTCGGGGGAAGTAGGCCCGTTCCGGTGAGGCCGTTAAGCAACGCAGAAGAAGTCGGTCCATCCAAAGCAGAGGGGAGGGATCGAACAGAAGGCGTAGTACCTTGCTGTCCAAGGGCAGTGACCGTAACAGTAGTACCACCGCCGCCCGTAGTATCGTGGCGAATCTGGGTATTGGTCAACGCGCCCAGCACCGCTGCGTTCGAATCGGGAGCAGACTGTGCTGCCTGTTCCAATGCTTGATTCCCAGATTGTGCGCCAGAGGGCAGTGGCGCAGTTCCGGTAACAACGTTGAGCAGCACCGAGGTGGTTGGCCCACCACCGACACCGACGTCTACCGGAGCTGGGTTGCCCTCCGAATCGGGACTCGGCCCCGGGATGGTATTCGGCCGTGTGTGAGCACCCGGGTTGGGCACGGTGCCTGGTTTAGGGACCACAAATCCATCGTCGTCGAGCGTAGATCCGGCTTCTGGGTCAGCGATCGGCTTCGCTTGTAGCATAGCCACATCAGGGCTGGACGACTGCGGCAGAACGGACGCGGGCTTGGGGTCGGCCAAGTGAGCCGTCCGCCCGGCTTGCTCGCGATGTGCCGAGTCGAACATGCCTTGGGAGGCGCGGATTCGTGCGTATACGCGGGCTGCCTCGACCCCGGACCTCACATCATAGGTATGAACTTTGGGATCTTCGTAGCCGAATGTCACTGCTGTCGGACGATCGACCGCAATTGCAGGAGTCACGCTGGCCAACCAGCCAGTCTCCCAACGCGTTTCGGAGAGTGTGCCCATTATCGCACCGCTTCATCGGAATAGGTACTTTGCCGCCCGAGAAGGCAGAACCTGGACTTACCGCAGAAGTGCGATTTCTCGCTGTAAAGAGATGTTCTTTTATCGTCGCCGGACAAGATGTTCGACCGTCCTCTCAGATCTGGACAGGATGAATTGAGGTCTCACAACAGCTTTGAGGTCGCCGCTAGATAGAGATCACCACAGGTATGTGGATTTGATACCGGACGAAAGACGAGAGCGGCCCTCGGCCAGAATTTGGTCGCCTGAGTACGCACCACGCAGACGATGCACCTCGAACAACCGACACCCGCCTGTGGGTGCATGAGATCGGCCCAACGATCAGGCCGACAGGAGGGAGACGAGAACCGTAGGCTCTTCGTACAGCACAGCCCTCGATCTTGATGTGGATCGAGGGCTCGTAGCCGGAAACGACTGAACCCTGATCACACAGGGCAGATTCCGAAGGCTTCTGAGTGAAGGCACAAGACTGGCGTCGCAAAAATCATCACGTAAGTGACGGACGGTTGTCAAGAAAGAACTGAATGTTACCGAAAATCGCAGGCAGAGCGCGGTTTAGATGGTTGCGGTGCGAGACCCCGGTCAGGAGCGCAGCTCTCAGTTGACGAACACCCCCGGCTCGATCAACACATTCCACGCGTCGGTGGGACCACCGGCCAATCGAGCCGGTGCCGCGGTCCAGTCGCGAGCGCGAGATGATCGGCAGCCGCTACGCCGACGAGGCGAGCCTCATCAAGAGTGCCCCCGGTCGGGCTCGAACCGACACTGTGCGGATTTTAAGTCCGCTGCCTCTGCCAATTGGGCTACGGGGGCGTCTGGGTCAGAGTACCGAGCCGTACGGTCTGGCTGGAAGGAGGCTGACCGGGGATTCTGGGGCGAAAAACGGGGTGGGCGCGCGACGGCCGCGGGGAGGGCTCCCCGGGAGTTGGGGGTGGGGGCGGGTTTTCGGTGGTGGGAGGGCTTTTTCGGGAGGGTGGAGCGG
Source organism: Nocardia sp. NPDC055321 (assembly GCF_053645575.1). Classification (NCBI taxonomy): domain Bacteria; kingdom Bacillati; phylum Actinomycetota; class Actinomycetes; order Mycobacteriales; family Nocardiaceae; genus Nocardia; species Nocardia sp. NPDC055321. The sequence goes on along the minus strand of NZ_JBSHMS010000007.1, from coordinate 27,349 downwards.
GTTAGTGGACGCCTTCCATGTGTGCGCTGATTCGAGGAGCCACGAACCAGACGACCACGCCGACGGCCACCGCCACCAGACCGGTGAGTCCGAAATAGGCGAACTCGTGGGAGGGGTCGTAGAACTTGGACAGCGAACCGGACATCGAGGTGCCGATGCCCACCGAGAAGAAGTAGAGGGCCATCATCTGGGCGCGGAAGGCGTTGGGGGCCAGTTTCGTGGTGACGGCGAGGCCGATCGGGGACAGCAGCAGCTCGGAGATCGCGAAGCCGCCCAGCACCACGAAGACGAACAGGATGGGGACCACCTTGCCCTCGGTGCCGGAGTAGAGGACGAAGAGCATGAACGCGATGCCCATGCCGATCACGCCGAGGGCGAACTTGCGCGGGGTGCTCGGCGCGCGGTTGCCCAGACGCGTCCACAGCAGCGCGAACAGCGGCGAGAGCGTGATGATCCACACCGGTTCCATCGAGCTGATCCAGCTCGGCGGCGCGTTCCAGCCGAAGACGTTCCAGTTGATGCGCTCGTCGGAGTAGACCGCGAGCACGGTGAAGATCTGCTGGAACAGCGACCAGAACACGGCATTGGCGATGAACAGCGGAATGAACGCCCGCACGCGCGTGCGCTCGATCGGCTCGACCTTGGGGCTGCGCAGCATGATGACGAAGTAGGTCAGCGCGGCCAGCGCGATCACGCCCGTGGTCACGTCGGGCAGGTTCGACAGCGTCAGCAGACCGGTCAGCGCGGCCACCGCGACCAGGATCCCCAGCACCGCGATGAACCCCACGACGCGCGGAATATCCTGGCGCGGCAGCGGATTGGGGATCTCGCGGCCGTGGTTGCCGAGGTTGCGCCGGAACACCACGTACTGGGTCAGCCCCAGCGCCATACCGACCGCCGCCGCGCCGAAACCCCAGTGGAAGCCGATATTGCGCTGCAGCACACCGGTGATCAGCGGGCCGATGAACGCGCCGAGATTGATGCCGAGATAGAACAGCGTGAATCCGCCGTCCACGCGGGCGTCGTCCTTGGCGTAGAACGTGCCCAGCAGCGAGGACGCATTGGCTTTGAGCGCACCGGAACCCAGCGCGACGAGCACCAGGCCCACCCCGACGCCGGCGAGACCGGGCAGCAGGGCCAGGGCGATGTGCCCGGCCATCACCACCACGCCGCCGTAGAAGACCGTGCGCTCCATACCCAGCACGCGGTCCGCTATCCAGCCGCCGAGCACGGTGGAGAGATAGACGAGGCCGCCGTACGCGCCGACGATGCCGGTGGCGGTGGCCTTGGGCAGATCCAGGCCGCCCTCGGTGGTGGAGTAATAGAGGTAATAGCCGAGAATCGCGACCATGCCGTAGAACGAGAACCGTTCCCACAGCTCCACACCGAAGAGATTCGTGAGTCCGATGGGATGCCCGAACAGCGTCCGTTCGACCGGCGCGACGTCCTCACGTGCTACTTCCGACATAATCCAGACCCTCCCATATCGGGCAATCTGACAGCAACCTCAGCTGTTGACGTATGTCTCGAGAATTCCCGCGTGCATACAGGTCGAATCAGAATCGGCAGCAGTCCTCAGTTTGCCAGTCCGGGCAAAAAATAGCTGCCGTTGTCCGATCGCGAGTTGTGGCGCACTCGCGCGGTGGTCCCGGACATGGGAAACGGGGCCGCGGCTGGTAGCCACGGCCCCGAAGAAGCCACTCGAACCGGCGCCGACACCCGCCGCCGCGCCGCGCTCGATCGCCGATTACGCGATGGACAGCGCGATCCCGTCCAGGATGTCGTGTTCGCTGACGATCAACTCGTCGATCCCCGCCCGCCGCGCCAGCTCGTCGGCGAGTACCTCGGCGATGACCGCACCGCCGCCGATCACGTCCACCCGGCCCGGGTGCATGGGCCCGAGCGCGGCCCGCTCGTCATGGTTCATCTTGATCAGCCGGTCGCAGACCGCCCGCAGATCCGCGCCCGAGAGCCGGGTGAGATGCACCCGCTCCGAGTCGTATTCGGGCAGATCGAGCGCGACCGCGGCCAGCGTGGTCATGGTTCCGGCGACCCCGACCCAGGTGTGCGCCCGCTCGACCGGGACCACACCGAACGCCTGGGCGAGCCGCTCGGAGGCGAAGAACCGCGCGGCGGCCACTTCCTCCGGGGTGGGCGGGTTGCCGTGCAGCGCGCGCTCGGTGATGCGCACGCAGCCGATGTCGGCCGAATACGCGGACTGCACGCCGGAGCTGTCCCCCAGCACCACCTCGGTGGAACCGCCGCCCAGATCGACGACGACGAAAGGCCCCTGCGCACTGGACAATTCACCGACCGCGCCGGCGAAGGACAGCCGGGCCTCCTCGTCACCGGTGATGACCTCGGCCTGCGCGCCCGGCACGACCCGGCCGAGTTCGGCGGCGGTCATGGCGAAGAAGTCCTCGCGATTGCTCGCGTCGCGGGTGGCGGAGGTGGCCGTCATCCGGACCCGGGTCACCTTGTGCTCGATCATGAGATCGACGTAGTCGGCCAGCGCGACCCGGGTGCGCTCGATGGATTCGGGGGCCAGCGCGCCGGTCGCGTCCACGCCCTGTCCGAGCCGCACGATGCGCATCTCGCGATGCACGTCGGTCAGCCGCGGCGGCGCCTCGCCCTCGCGGACCGCGTCCGCGATCAGTAGTCGAATCGAGTTGGTGCCGCAGTCGATCGCGGCGATCCGCTCACTCATGCCAACTACTCCTCCGAGATCGAATCTTCCGGCGTGCCCCGATACTGCTCGGCCTGCGGCCAGTCTGCCGGAATCGCGCTGCCGCGCAACCCGTTCTCGGCCGCCAGCGCCACCGCCTCGTCGCCGAGCAGGTTCAGGCCCGGGCCCTTGGCCAGCGAATGCGCGATGAGCACGTGCAGGCATTTGACCCGATCGGGCATGCCGCCGCCGGCGAAATCGGTGCCGAGATCCTCGATGGCGTTGCGCTCGGCCATGAAGCTGTCGTACGCGGCGCGGTAGGAGGCCGCCAATTCCGCGTCGCGGGTGAGCCTTTCGCTCATCTCCTTCATCAGACCGGTGGTCTCCAACCGGCTCGCCTCGGCGGTGAGCCGGGGGTCGGTCAGGTAGTACAGGGTCGGAAACGGCGTGCCGTCGGGCAGTTTCGGCTGCGTCTTCACCACGGCGGGCTGACCGTCGGGGGTGTGATAGGCGATGGCGAGCACGCCGCGCGGCTCACGTCCCAGCTGTTTGGCGACGATCTCGAGATCCCGCTCGCTGGGCGCTTCGTCCCCGGGGCGGCTGTTCTCGGATGCGGTCACCTGGGTTGTCCTTCCTCGACTGTGCTTGCTGCGGGCTGCGGCGCGGAGATGCTGCGCCACAGCTCGGTGTACCAGGGATCGGGTTCCCTGGTCTTGGTGGGCTGGGTGGGCACGGCGGGCTGTTCCATGCCCGGCACCTGCACGATGTAGGCGGTCTCGCCCGGCATGACCAGCCGCAATCGGTCCTTGGCCTCACGCTTGATGTAGGCCGGATCCTGTTGTTCGGCACGACGATCGCGCAGGCGCGCGACATCGTCGATGAGTTGTTCGCGCTGGGCCGCGAGTTCGGCGGCCTCCGTGCGCTGGGTGAAGTAGGTTCGCAGCGGCACGGCCAGGGTGAGCGCGAGCCCGCACAGCACCGCGGCCAGCAGGACCGCGCGGCCGGTGGACAGGCCGAGGATCTTGCGTTCGGGCCGCTGCTTCTTCGCCCGGGCGGTGCGCCGGCCGACCGCGGCCTTGGCCGCGCTCGCACCGCCGCGCCGTGTGCCGTCGCCCGACCCCGCGCGCGTGGTCTTGGCGCCGCCGGAGCGGGGTTTGGCCGAACGCGACGGGCGGCGGTCACCGCGTCCTGCCGGACTGGTGCCGCGCGCCCGTCGCTCCGTCATCTCACCCCTCGATACTCGGCGGTATTCGTTGGATCGATCAGCCTTCGAACGCGAAACGCGGGAAGGCGACATCGCCCGCGTAGCGCGCCGAGTCACCGAGGGCGTCCTCGATGCGCAGCAGCTGGTTGTACTTGGCGACGCGCTCGGAACGAGCCGGGGCGCCGGTCTTGATCTGGCCCGAGCCGACGGCGACGGCCAGATCGGCGATGGTGGTGTCCTCGGTCTCGCCGGACCGGTGGCTCATCATCGTCTTGTAGCCGTTGCGGTGCGCCAGGTCGACCGCGTCCAGGGTCTCGGTCAGGGTGCCGATCTGGTTGACCTTCACCAGCAGCGCGTTGGCCGCGCCCTTGGCGATGCCCTCTTCCAGGCGCTCGGGGTTGGTGACGAACAGGTCGTCGCCGACCAGCTGCACCTTGTCGCCGATGAGATCGGTGAGCGCGACCCAGCCGTCCCAGTCGTCCTCGTCCAGCGGATCCTCGATCGAGACGATCGGGTACTGGGTGATGAGCTCGCTGTAGAACTCGATCATCTGGGCGGCCGTGCGGACCTCGCCCTCGAACTTGTAACCCGAACCGGCGGTGTAGAACTCGGTGGCGGCGACGTCGAGCGCGAGCGCGACATCGGTGCCCAGCTTGTAGCCGGCCTTGTCGATGGCGGTGGAGATCAGGTCCAGCGCGGCGCGGGTGCCCGCGACATCCGGGGCGAAGCCGCCCTCGTCGCCCAGACCGGTGGACAGCCCCTGGGACTTGAGCACCGACTTGAGCGAGTGGTAGATCTCGGTGCCCCAGCGCAGCGCTTCCTTGAAGGTCGGTGCGCCGATCGGGGCGATCATGAATTCCTGCACGTCCACGCCGGTGTCGGCGTGCGCGCCACCGTTGAGGATGTTCATCATGGGCACGGGCAGCACGTGGGCGTTCGGTCCGCCGATGTAGCGGAACAGCTCCAGGCCCGAGGACTCGGCGGCGGCGCGGGCCACCGCGAGCGAAACACCCAGCAGGGCATTGGCGCCCAGGCGCGACTTGTCCGGGGTGCCGTCCAGGTCCAGCAGGGCCTGATCGACGGTGCGCTGCTCGACGGCGTCCAGGCCGATGATGGCCGGCGCGATCTCGTCGAGGACGCCCTCGACGGCCTTGCGCACACCCTTGCCGTTGTAGCGGTCGCCACCGTCACGCAGCTCGACGGCCTCGTGTTCACCGGTGGACGCGCCGGACGGCACGGCCGCGCGGGTGAGGGTGCCGTCGTCGAGAGCGATCTCGACCTCGACGGTGGGGTTACCACGCGAATCCAGGATCTCGCGGGCTCCGACCTGTTCGATGATGGCCACGAAACGACACTCCTTCGGCTACTGACTCGGCAGGTCGCACGGAACAACCCGTGCAGGCCCCGAGCCTAGCAGTGCCTATTTCGCCCTCTGTGCCATTGGCCTCCGCTTCGCTCCGGCGTGGTTCGCGGCCCCGAAGTCTCGTTCTTCCCTCCCTCCGCTCCTCCGCTTCGCTCCCCCGCTCCACTCAGTCCAGAACGAGACGGCCGCGAACCCGGCGCGTCGACCTCGACTCACCGCTACGCCATTCGTGGTGAGCGCAACTCGCCGCTACGCCTTGCAGCCTGGTGCGACTCGCCGCTACGCCTTGCGCCCGACGCTGTAGGCGGCGGCGCGGTCGCGGACCTTCTTCATATAGGCGGTCGACTGGTTGTAGGTCATGAGCGCCTTCTCCCAGCCGGGCGCGCCGGTGAGGTCGCCGCCGCTGACGCACAGGTAGCGAGCGGCGGTCAGGGCCGCGTCGTCGATGTTGTCCGGATCGGCGATCCCGTCACCGTTGGCGTCGACGCCGAAACGCTGCCAGGTCTCGGGAATGAACTGCAGCGGGCCCATCGCGCGGTCGTAGACGGTGTCGCCGTCGAGCTTGCCGCCGTCGCTGTCCTTGATGAGGGCCACACCGGGCGAACCGTCCAGGGGAATGCCCCGGATGGCGGGCGACACCTTCCCGTCGTCGGCGACCTTCGCGCCCCGATGGGTGCCGTGCCTGCTCTCCACGCTCGCGATGCCCGCGATGGTGGTCCAGCCGATGCCGCAGTCGGGCCGCGAGCGCGCCATGACCGCGGCGGCATAGCCGTACGCCTGCAACGAGACAGCGGGCATACCCATGCTGTCGGCTTGGTCCTCGGCCCAGGCGTGCAGCTGAATCGCGGTGCGGCCCGGAGCATCCAGATCGATCACCGGCAGGGCGGCGCCCGGCCCGGGTGGCGTGCCCTCGGGAATAGGAGTGAGATCGACTGAGCCGCAACCGGTCAGCAGAATCAGAAGGGAGGCCGTGCCCAGCAGGCCGGCGCGGGACATGACAGCGCCGAGACCGGCCTTGGTGGAACGCACCCTGTCCATCATGCATATGGATCGGCGCGTCTTCCAGGAACGTCAACGCGGGCGCGCAGGAGTCGGCCTGATCGATACGTGCCGGTGACCCGCACGGCTATTCTTTGATACCTCTCAGCTATTTTTCTGACATGCGCTTAGGTAAGCCTTGCCAAATTTACCGGGGCGCACTAGCTTCCCTGCGGGACCCATACAACCGCACTTCACTCCGAGGCCAGGAAGGCACCCCCTTGGCGAAAAGCGTTCTCTCCGAACGTCAGACGCTTCACCCTTCGGAACTCGAACGACGCGAGCTGCCAGCGGACGCCGGACGCACGGTACGCGCGCTCGCGCATGAGATCACCGTCACACTGGGCGCTAGCCCGGCGATAACCACCACCCTCTCCGACGCGACACTGTTGCGCCACATCGAAGACCGCTACGTCGAATTGCCCGAAGTCGTGCATCAGGTCATGCGCGCGCCCGCCACCGCCGCCGGTGTCACCGTCATCGGACAGCTACCGCTCAGCGATGCCGAACTCGGTACGACGCCGGTCGATTGGCGTCAGGCCGCCGAATGGGCCGGTGACCCGGACCGGGCATCGACCTCCTTCGCCCTGGACGTCACCATGCTGCTGCTCGCGCGGTGCGCGGGCGAACCGTTCGGCTGGCAGGGCCAGCAGGGCGGGCGGCTGGTGAACAACATCGTGCCGACGCCCGGCCACGAACAGGAGCAATCCGGCGCCAGCAGCACCACCCTGCTGAGCCCGCACACCGAGGACGCCTTCCACCCCCAGCGCGCCAACCTGCTCATGCTGGGCTGCCTGCGCAATCCGGACCTGGTCGGCACCACGGTCTCCTCGGTGCGGCGGGTGGAACTCGATGCGGCGCAACGGGAACGGCTGAGCCGGCGCGAGTTGCCCATTCTGCCCGATATCTCCTACGGCGACGATTTCGAGACCGAACCCGCGCCCTCGGTCGCCACCCTCGGCGAGGACGGGGGCGAGCTGACCCTGCGCTTCGACCCGGCCTACACCCCGCTGGACGGCGCGGACGGCGAATTCCTGGCCGCCTATGACCGTTTGGCAACGGAACTCGAAAGGGTCTGCATCACCGCCGCTTTGGCCCCGGGGGAACTGTTGCTCGTGGACAATGATGTCGTGGTGCACGGACGGGTGCCGTTCACCCCCCGCTACGACGGCACCGATCGCTGGCTCAAGCGAGTGAACATCCGGCTGCCCCAGCGCCGCCGCGCCGCGGCAGAAGCCACCGAGAACGGATACGGCCAGCGGGTGGTGGCCCCCTTCCGTACGATCCGAGGACACCGCAGTTGACTACCAGACCCACCCCGCTGCGCGTACTCAGCCGCAGCGACCTAGCCGATGTTCCGATCAGCCCGGCCGAGGTGGTGCGCGCCGTCGAGGACGCGTATCTCGCACTGGCATCCGGTGATTCGGATAATCCGCGCAAACTCAGCGTCGCCCACCCCGACGGCTGGTCGGTGGCCTACGCCATGCTCGGCCGCGACGGCCGCCGCCGGGTGGTCGCCATGAAGACCTCGTACAAGTTCGATCCGCACCACGATCGCAGCACCAAGCGGTACTACACCACGATCACCCTGTACGACGACGCCACCGGTATTCCCATCGCCATGATGGACTGCGCGCGGGTCGGCGCGCTGCGCACGCCCGCGGTCTCGGCGCTGCTCGCCCGCGAGGCGGCGCGCCCCGGCGCCCGCTCGGTCCTGCTGGTCGGCACCGGCACCCAGGGGCGCAACGCGCTGCCGCATCTGCTGGCCGCCAACCCGCACCTGAACCGGCTCATGCTCTACGGCACCCACCCCGAGGGCATCGAGTCGGTGTATCGCGAACTGGGGCACCACAATCCGCACGTCGACCTGGAGCTGGTGACCGATCCGAGGGCCGCCGCGGGCGCCGCCGACATCGTGCTGGCCACCGCGGGCCCCGGCACCCGGGTCGCCATCGAGGCCACGGATCTGGCCCCCGGTTCGACGGTGGTCCTGGTCGGCTACGGCCTGGCGCCCTCGACCCTGAACGAGGCCGATCGGGTGGTCGCCACCAGCGCCGAGCAGATGGCGCTCACCGGCACCGACATGGCCGGGCCCGACGGCAACCTACGCCGGGTCGACGCCGAGCTACCGCACATCCTGAGCCGCCGCGCCAGCGCCCGAATCGCCGACGAGGAACGCGTTTTCGTCTACAACAGCGGCCTGGTGCTGACCGATATCGCGGTCGCGCACGCCCTGGCCACCCGCGCCATCGCCGAGGGCCGCGGCACCGAGGTGTCGCTGTGGGACTGACCGCCGCCCGCGCGCCCGAGGAACGGAGACAGCGCTGACCGACACCGTGAAGAGCGAGACCGCGACCGTGCGGAACGAGTCGGTGCACGAGGCATCCCCCATCACCGCGGCGCCGATGCCCGCGCACCGCGACGCCTGGGAACGGAGGATGCTCGCGGATCCGGCGCTGCTGCGCGAATTGGCCGACGCGATCGGCGGCCCGTTCCATCTCATGTATCCCGAGCGCGTGGTCCGCAACATCCGCGACTTCCAGCGCGTGTTCACCGGCCACGGCGTGGTGGGGGCGATCTACTACGGCAAGAAGGCGAACAAGTCGCCGTCGGTGGTGCGCGCGTGCGCCCGAGCCGGTGCGGGCGTGGATGTTTCGAGCGCGCAGGAGTTCGTCGCGGCCCTGGGCGGCGGCGTGCGCGGCGCCGACCTCATGGTCACCGGACCGTCGAAGTCCGCGCGCCTGCTGGAGCTGGCCGCGCGGCATCGGGCCCTGGTGGCGATCGACGACCTCGGCGAATTGGCGCGACTGGGCGCGGTGGCGAAGGGGAACGAACCCGCGCGCGTCATGCTGCGCGTCATGCCGCCGAACAGCGGCAGCCGTTTCGGCCTGACCTGCGACGAACTCGATCTGGCGCTCACCGCGGCCGACGAGAAATCGATTCGACTGGAGGGCTTCAGCTTTCACCTGACCGGCTACGACGTGGCCGACCGCGCCGAGTTGGCGCTGACCCTGATCGAGCGCTGCCGCGAGGCGCGCGGACTCGGACATCCGGTCACCACCATCTCCATCGGCGGCGGCTTCGGGGTGAACTACGTCGCCGCCGAGACCTGGCGTGCCTTCCTCGACGGGGTGAATCCGCGCTGGTTCCACGGCGATCGAGCGCCGCGCACCGAGACGTACTACCCCTACCACTGCCCGGTGCCGGGTCCGGCCATGCTCGCGGCCATCCTGGAGTACCGGCAGCTGGCGGATCAGCTGCGCGCGTCCGGAATTCGCCTGGCGATCGAGCCCGGGCGCGCCCTGCTGGATCGGGCCGGCTGTTCGGTCTTCGGGGTGCAGGGTGTGAAAACCCGGACCGCGCACGGACATCGGTACGCCATCCTGACCGTGAACGGCACCAGTCTGAGCCTGTCCGAGCAGTGGTTCGCCAGCGAGTACCTGCCCGATCCGGTGCTGTGGCCGCCGCGCCCGGGCGAGCTCACCCCCACCTGCGTGGGCGGCGCTTCCTGCCTGGAAGACGACATGCTGAGCCGCCGGCGCATTCCGCTGCCCCGGCCCGCCGAAATCGGCGATCTGCTCGTATACCCGAATACGGCCGGATATCAGATGGACAGCAATGAGTCGGCCTTTCACGAGCTGCCCGTTCCCGCGAAGGTGGTCCTGCACACCGCGAACGGGGAATTGCGCTGGACGTTGGACGGTAAATCCGACGAATGCTGACAAATTGCCCCATTCCGGCATCGCCACACCAACGGAGCACTGGCAGCCGCTCCCCGACTGCACTATCGTTTTGCTTGCTTCGCGAATGCACGACATGAACCTCCGCGCTCCGCGGGTGTGACGAGAAATCCGCCACCGCCCGTTATTGCCGCCGGACCGGGGCTATCCCTTATGAACCGCCCGCGTGTCGGCTCGCCCACATCACCCACGTTGAAGAACTTCGCCGAGGAGAATTACTGAAATGCCGGTTATCGTCAGGCGCGTGTCTGAGCTGATCGGACAGACACCACTGTTCGAGCTCGCCGTCAGCACCGAGACCGGATCCCGGGTCTTTCTCAAGCTCGAGACGATGAACCCCACCGGCGCGGCCAAGATTCGCATGGCCCGCGCCATGATCCTCGAGGCCGAACGCCGCGAACTGCTCCGGCCCGGCGGCCACATCATCGAGTCGACTTCCGGCAATACCGGCCTCGGGCTGGCGGTGGTCGCGCGCGAACGCGGATATCGGTTCACCGCCGTGGTCGACCACCACGCGTGCAAGTCCAAGCTGAACGCAATGCGTTCGATGGGCACCGAGCTGGTATTCGTCGGCGATGGCGACGACGACGCCCTGTCCACCAACGCGCGCGAGGAATTGGCCGAGCAGATGGCGGCCGAGCAGGGCCCGGACGCCTACTTCCCCGCGCAGCATCACAACTCCGCGAACGGAATCGGCTATTACGCGCTCGCCGCCGAACTGGCCGCCGATCTCGACAATATCGACGTGCTGATCGCGGCCGTCGGCACCGGCGGCGCCCTGTTCGGCACCGCGCGCGGACTGCGCGAACTCGGGCGCACCCCGCGCCTGGTCGGCGTGGAGCCCGAGGGCTCGATCGCCTTCGGCGGTCCCGCGCACGACTACTGGCAGTCCGGAACCGGCACCCCGCTCGGCGCCGAGCCGGGCCTGCACGTCGACGAGGACCTGCACCTGATCGACCCGAGCGACCGCGTGAAGGTCTCCGACGCGGACGCCTTCGCCGCCACCCGCGTCCTGGCCGCCGAACTCGGGCTGATGATCGGCGGCTCCTCGGGCAGCTCGGTGTACACCGCCCTGACCCGGCTCGAGACCTACCCCGCGCACTCGGTCGTGGTGGTCGTGATCAACGACGACGGCGAGAAGTACCTCGACACCGTCTTCGACGACGAGTGGATGAGCGACCGCGACCTGCTGGACCGCGAGCGCGAGGCCGCCATCCTGGCCAGGCTGCGGGCCTGCGCGCCGCCCGCCCGGCCCGATCCCCGCGAGATCGCGGTGCTGCGCGATCTGCACTACGCGCTGCCGGACACCTTCGCCATCGAGAACGGGCTCGGCGGCACGGCGCTGCGGGACTACGTGGACGAACAACTGCCGCAGGCGAAATTGATCCGGCTGCTGGAGCTGACGGACATGCCCGCCCATCGCATCGGCGAGCTCCTCGCCCAGGGCGACGACGACGGCGTGTACCGCGCCCTGGAGAAGCATCGCAAGCAGCTCGTCGACCGGGCCGCCATGATCTCGGACCTGCTCGAGGGCCTGCGCGGCGGGCCCGGCCCGGGCGATACGCACACGATCCTGGTACCCCCCGCAGCCACCGCTCCGCGGCCGGACGAGGCACTGGCCCAATGACATACGCCGCACGGCCGGCTCGGCTATCCGACGGGCGGCAGCTGACCGCTCTGGCGACGCCCATCGCGCTCACCCAGCTGGCCCAGGTCGCGATCTCGACCACGAACATCGCCCTGATGGGCACGCTGGGGGTGCGGCAGGTGGCCGCGGGCGGCCTGGCGCTGGTGCTGTTCAACCAGATTCGCACCATGTGCGTCGGGTTGATCACCGGCACCGGCAACCAGGTGGCGATCGCGGTCAGCCGGGCCGAGAAGCGCGGCCGCAAGCCCGATGTCGAAGTGCGCGAGGTGGTGCGTTCGAGCTTCTTCATCGCCACCCTCGCCGGTTTGCTGGGCGGCGCGCTGCTCATCGGGCTCGGCTGGTCCCTGCAATGGCTCGGCCAGGACGGCGCGGTACTGGATCAGGCGCGGCCCATGATGGTCGCGCTGGCGCCGGGCCTGCTGCCCTGCCTGTGGTTCCAGGTGCTGCGGCAGTACACCGTCGGCATGCAGCGGCCGCAGGCCCTGCTCATGGTGACGCTCGGCTCGGTGGCGCTCAATGTCGTACTGGCTCTTGCCTTCATGCACGGCTGGTACCCGCTGCCCGAACTCGGGCTCACCGGCATCGGCGTCGCCACCTCGCTGGTCTTCCTGATCACCTTCGGCGTCTTCTGGGTCATGGTGCGCCGCGACGCCGAACTCGGTGCGACACTGCCGCTTCGGATGTGGCCGGTGCACTGGGCCACGGTGCGCGCCGAGCTGCGACTGGGCACGCCCATCGCCCTGACCTACGGTTCCGAGGCCGGCATGTTCTCGGTGCTGGCGCTGGTCATGGGCAGTCTCGGCGCGGCCGCGCTGGCCGCGCACAACGTGGTCTACCAGGTCGTCTACATCGTCTTCCAGGTCGCGATCGGGCTCTCGCACGGCGCGTCCATCCTGGTCAGCAAGGCCGTTGCGCGCGATGAGTATCCGCACGCGCGTGCGTTGGCGTGGCTGGCGCTGCGCTACGTCGCGGTGGTCGCGGCCGTCACCGGCATCGCCTATGTCGCCGCGCCGAACCTGGTGCTGCTGCCCTTCCTCGACGACTCCGACACCGCCACCGTCGCTCTCGCGCACGGACTGCTGCTCATCGCGATCGTGCTGCAGCTGTTCGACGCGGCCCAGAACGTCGCCGTCGGCCTGCTGCGCGGCCTGAAGGACACCAAGGCCGGCTTCCGGCTCTCCCTGGTCGGCTACTGGGGTGTGGGATTGCCCACCGCGCTGCTGCTCGCCTTCCCGGCGGGACTCGGCGCGGCGGGGGTCTGGTGGGGCCTGACCGCCGGACTCGCCACCACAGCTGCGCTGATGCTGCGCCGCTACTTCGCTCTGCTGCAGACACGTGAGCAGCAGACTCCGCGAGTGCTGGCCGGTAGCCTCGGGCATTGAGCCGACATCCAAATCTCACCTTCTCGCAAGCGTGCCGTCACTGGACGCAGGCACGCTGAAAGAAAAGGCTTCGCTATTCTGACGGACGGAAACGGCAAGCCGAGGCACCCACACTGCCGGGGAGGATGTCCGTGTACATCTCGAGAGTCGCCGAATACCCGAGGGCGGACCATGTTCTGTTCCACATCAGCGACACCCATCTGATCGCCGCCGACGAGGACCTGTACGGCGACGTCGACGCCGAGGCCCGGCTGCGCCTGCTCCTGGATCAGGCCGAGGCGAGCCGCATCACGCCCACCGCGATCGTGTTCACCGGCGACCTCACCGACCGGGGCGAGCCGGGGGCCTATCGGCGTCTGCGCGCGGTGGTGGAACCGGTCGCCCGGCGCATCGGGGCGCCGGTGGTCTGGGTGCCGGGCAATCACGATCACCGCGAGACGATGCGCGAGGAGCTGCTCGACGAAAAGGCCTCGGGCACACCGCTGGACAGCGTCCACCTGTTCGACGGGCTGCGGGTCATCGCACTGGACACCTCGGTGCCCGGGCACCACTACGGTGAGCTCACCGATGCCCAATTGGAGTGGCTGCGTGCGGAACTGGCCGAGCCGGCGCCCTTCGGGACGATTCTGGCCATGCACCACCCGCCCATCCCCTGTGTCATCGATCTGGCCGTGACGGTGGAGTTGCGCGATCAGCGCCGCCTGGCCGGCGTGCTGGACGGGACCGACGTGCGCGCGATTCTGGCCGGGCACCTGCACTTCTCGACCAGCGCCTCGTTCGCCGGCATCCCGGTGTCCGTGGCGTCGGCGACCTGCTACAGCCAGGATCTGTCGGTACCCACCGGCGGGCTGCGCGGTCGCGATGCCGCGCAGGCGTTCAACTACGTGCACGTGTACCCGGACACCGTCGTGCACTCGGTGGTGCCGATCGGGGCCGGGCCGACCGTCGGGGAGCCCGCGACGCCGGACCAGGCGGCCGAGAAGCTCGCCGCCGCCGGCATCGTGATTCCGCCGGCCGCGCGCATTCCGCACGTCATGCGCCGCCGCGACGGCGCCGCCGAATCCGGCCGCGGCACGGTCGAATCCGACGGTGAGTCCGCGCACCGGGTCGAATAGCGCACGACGTGGTCGACCGGTGGCCCGCCCCGGGCGGGCGGGCCACCGTGAAAATCGTTCAGGCGGCGCCGGATTCGAAGGCCACCACGGTCGAGGTGTCCGGCTTCTCCCACGGCGCGGGCTCGGGGAAGTACGTCTCCAGGAACCGCGACACCGCGCGCACCCGCTCGGCCTCGGGCACCTCGGGGAAGCTGCCGTCGTTGAGGCAGAAGAAGTCCACGTCGCGCCGCCGTTCCAGGCCCTCCAGCAGGGCCAGGCCGGTGTACAGCGTGGTGTCGACGTAGCGCATCCGGCCCGCCTCCTGCGGTACCGCGCGGCCCGTGAGCAGGGCGTAGTAGTGGTAGAGCGAATTGGTCACCGAGATATCGGTGGCCGCGCGGAAGCGGCTGGTGCGGGTGCGCGCGAAATCCTCCGGGAAGTTTTGCTCCATCTCGTGTAATACGCTGCGCCGCAAAGGCACCGGGGTGTGTTCGAGGTGCCTGGTGATGACGTGCCCGAAGCGCCGGTTCAGCAATTGCCGGTTCATCCGTGCCGCGTTCTCGAAACCGCTGCGGCGCTCGTTGTTCGAGCCCGGGCCGATGCGGGTGCCCGCCTCGATGTAGCGGCTGATGCCGCCGGGGGTGAAGAACATGGACGGGCGCACCGGGCGGGCGAAGAACATGTCGTCGTTGGAGTACAGGAAATGCTCGGACAGCCCGTCGATGTGCTGCAATTGCGATTCCACCGCATGGGAATTGAAGATCGGCAGGCCGCTCACGTCGGAGAAGTGGTCGATCGCGCGCACGATGGTGACCTGCGGATCATCCGCCAGCCAATCCGGCACCCGCGAGTCGGTCGCGATGAAGATGCGCCGGATCCAGGGCGCGTTCTTGTGCACCGAGCGCAGGGCGTAGCGCAGTTCGTCGATCTGGCGGATGCGGGCATCAGCCTCGTCACCCTCGCCCACCACCACCTGGGCCATCATTCCCGCACGGCGAGCACGGAATTCGGGGTCGGTGCCGTCCACCCAGGAGAACACGATGTCGATGTCGAAACCCACGTCGGTGGGATGCGGCGCGAACATGCCGGACAGCGTGGGCCAGCTGGCGTCGTACAGCAGGACGGTGGAGATCTCGACATCGGCGAGATCGAAGACGTTGCGGGTCAACGCGTTCGGCCGCGGGCACTCCACCGTGTCACCGTGGTACTCCCACACCTCGATCTCGACGTGATGCGCGGTGTCGAGGTCGCGTCCCAGCCGGAACACGTTGTGCTGCTTCTCGTTGACCGCGAATCCCGCCACCACCGCCGCACCGAGCACCCGCCGCAGCGCGGCGCGATGGGAGCTGTCCACGGACAGCACCGGCCTGTTCTCGGCGTCGCGCACCAGCAGGTACGGCACCTCCGCCGCCGTCATCTCCCCGCGCAGATGCCGCAGATCGTCGACCACCGCCGCCGACACCGAAACCATTTCCACCATCACCGTCTCCGCTCTCTCGCGCTTTCACCTCACGTCATGGACCCCACACCGGCGCAACCCGGCGCCGGCCCCTGTCACGGGGGCCGGCGCGAGCCACGAAAACCCTTGGGCATTCAGAAGAACGGGGCAGGCAGAGCGGTGCGCGGTGATATCCACGGTCGTCGCAGGTACGGCCGGAAAATCATTCGCACTCACCTCACTCTGGGACGGACGCCTGACGCGTCGTGTTGTTCGGAACAAGCTGCGTTCGTCGACGCCGGAGCAGGCGGACGGCTTCACCGGGCGGTCATCGGCCGGTTACTCGCAAGACCTCGAGTAGTCGAGGGACTGTAACGAATGATGCAACCGATCCGGCCCCGCGTCAATCCATTACCGCGCAGGTCCGAAGGTGTTTTCACAGCCGTAACCGACGTTTGTGACGCACACGTGCGGGCGGGCACGCGACACGGACCCCAGCGCGCCACTGTGGCAACGGCATACACTTGCTGGCAACACAGTCCAGCCCGCTGTGTTCATACCCGATCGTGAGGTGACGATATGGTAGCCGAAGCGCGGGAGCGTCAGGAGCCCTCTACAACGGAGGCCCCTGCGGAACATCCCCAACTCGACACTCTTCCAGACTGGCCACTCGACACCATCGCGGTTCTGGTCACCACGGATCCGGCCCCGCACGCGATTCCGGTCTCCTGGCCGGTGCGCGCCGGGGACAGACGGATCCTGCTCAGTCTCAAGTCCGATCGCGGGTCACTGGCCCGCCTCCGTGCGCGGCCCGCGGTGGCGCTGCTGATTCTCGGCGGCGGCGATGTGGCGCTGTGCGCGAGCGGACGAGCGAGCGTGGTGGCCGATCCGCTGCCCGGCGCCGAGGATTACGTGGCGGTCGCCATCGAGGTGGAAACCATCGATGATCATCGCCAGTCCGCCTTCACGGTGGCCTCCGGCATCCAGCGGACCGTGCTGGATCCCACCGAACTGCGCTATCTGGAGCGACGCGTATCGACGCTGAAATCCATGGCGACAGAGCGTAACTGAGGTCGCGAGCGAGGCCCATTGCGTGCGCCAATTCGGACATTTCCGGCACCGAACTTCGGACCGGGCTTCGGTGCCGAATTGAACGCACACAATGGGCCTTCTCTTCGACCATAATCAGGAGGGATGCGGTGTGAAGGCACCGCGGGGAAGGAGAGATGTGAGCGTCAGTTTGGCCAAGGGCGGAAATGTTTCGCTGTCCAAGCAGGCCCCGAACTTGACCAAGGTCTCGGTTTGCCTCGGCTGGGATGTGCGCACCACGACCGGTGCGGACTACGACCTGGACGCGAGCGCGCTGATCTGTGGCTCGAATATGCGTGTGCTGTCGGATGCGCATTTCGTGTTCTACAACAACCTGCGTTCGCCCGAGGGCAGTGTCGAGCACACCGGTGACAACCTCACCGGCGCCGGCGACGGAGACGACGAGGTGATCAATGTCGATCTGGCCGGTACGCCGCCGACGATCACCAATATCTTCTTCCCGGTATCGATTCACGACGCCGACAATCGGCGCCAGTCGTTCGGCCAGGTTCGCAATGCCTACATTCGCGTCGTCGACGCGTCCAATGGCGCCGAGCTTGCCCGCTTCGATCTGACCGAGGACGCTTCGACCGAGACCGCCATGGTCTTCGGTGAGCTGTACCGGCACGGACCCGAGTGGAAGTTCCGGGCCATCGGCCAGGGCTACGCGTCGGGGCTCGGGGGCATCGCTCGCGACTACGGGGTGAACGTGTAATCATCGCCGCGCGATGACGAGCGCTGCTCGGCCGGACGTCATCCGGCCGGGCAGCGCTTTCGTTTGCGGGACAGGCGCCTTCGCGTCTCAGTTCAACTGGCGGATCTTGGTGGCGATGCGGTCGGCGATGACCGCCGAGGTGCGCGCGTCGGCGTAGGCGCAGCTGGAGATCTCGATGAGGGCGTTGCCCTGGGTGCGCATGGTGTCCGAGCAGACCCAGTCGCTGCCGCTCGAGGACAGCGTCCAGTCGACCGAGTACGCCGACGGGTCGCTGCTGTGCTCGACCGCGGTGACCTTGAGCGTGCTGGGCTTGTCCTTGCCGTCCTTGGGCGTGCTGGTGACCTGCCGCCCGTCGCACTGCGCCAGCACCTCGCGGTACTGGTTCACCATCTCCTCGGCGACCAGGAAGTTCTTGAAGGTGGTGACGGTCTCGTAGATGGCGTGCTGGTAGCTGTCCCCCGGCTCCTGCAGCGACCGCAGCCGGAAGCCGGTCCACTTGTCGCCGTAGGTATCGGAGTTGGCCGTGTACAGCATCGACGCGCACTCCTCCGGCTTGTACGTGAAGTTCGGGACGGTCGGCACCGTGTTCTCGAACTTCTGCGTCAGGTTGGAGGCCGCGACGATCTTGCCTACCTCGTCGGTCGACAGCAGCACGTCCGGGATCTTGTCCGGCGTGAGCTTCGGCATCTTCACCACCACCGGGTCGGGCGCGGGCGTGCCGCTCACGACCTTGCTACACCCCGTGACCGCGAACAGCACCGTCAGGCATATGGCGACACTACGCCCCCGCATTGCTCCTCCTCTGCACCCGAATCAGCAGAAGCATAGCGGGCGCAGTGGACGAATCGCCCGGCGTCGTGGCAGCCGCCCGCATCACCACAACCGGACAAGCGCCCATTTCAGGCCGTCGGCCAGTAGCGACGCCAGTCCTCGGCGTCGAGCGGGAGGCGTTGGCCGCGTGCGGATTCGGCGGCGTCCTCGGCGGCGCGGACGTCGGCGGCGAAGGCGCGGGTCGCCTTGCGCAGGCGCTCCTCGGCGCTGTCGGGGCCGCCGAGATCGACGGTCCGCAGGGCCGGGGGGATCAGGGCGTCGGGCAGGCCCGCCTTCGTGCTGCGGGAGCGGACCTTCTCGGCCAGGGCGAGGGCGGGCTGGGCCATCGCTATGCCGTCGAGGCAGGAGCGGCGGGACTTCTCGGCGGTCTTGCGCTCCTCCCAGGCCGATTCCTGGGCGGCGATCTTGTCTTCGAGGCTCGCCGCCGGGTCGATGGCGTCGGTGGCCAGGTGCGGGCTGCGATGGGTGAGTTTGGCGACCAGGGCGGCGGCCACCTCGGCGACGGTGAATTCGCCTGCGGCCTCGGCTATCCGGGAGTGGAACAGCACCTGGAGCAGTAGATCGCCGAGTTCCTCGCGGATCGTGTCGGCGTCGGCGTCCTGGATCGCGTCCAGCAGTTCGTAGGTCTCCTCGAGCAGGTACGGGCGCAGCGAATCGTGGGTCTGGGTCACCTCCCAGCCGCCGAAGTTCCACAGCCTGTCCATCACCTCGACGGCCTCGCCCAGGGCGTGCGTCATGCGGGCGGTGTCGGTCTCGGCCGCCCGCGCGCCGGACGCGCCGACCGCCGCGGCCTCGGGCGTGCTCATCGGGCCGCGGCCGCCGGCGCGACGCGCACATCCACCGCGCCTGCGGCTTTGCCGTCCAGGGCGAGCAGCAGATCCGCGACGAACTGCAGCACCTGGACATCGCGCACCCGGGACGCGCCGACGCTGTCCTCCACCCGCGGCAGCGGGAGCTGCACGATGCCGGTGGTGGGCCGGTAGGTCGCGTTCGGGTACAGGCGCTTGAGCCGCAACTGCTTGGAATCGGGCAGCTGCAGCGGCGACACCTTGAGAGTTGTTCCGGTGACGCCGATCTCGACGATGTTGTACTCGCGGGCCAGCAGGCGCAGTTTGGCGACCGACACCAGGCGCCCGACCTCCACCGGCAGCGGGCCGTAGCGGTCCACCAGCTCCTCGACCACCGCGGCCAGTGCCGAATCGTCCTGTGCGGCGGCGAGTTTGCGGTAGCCCTCCAGGCGCAGCCGATCCGAGGCGATGTAGTCCGGCGGAATGTGCGCGTCCACGGGCAGATCGATGCGCACCTCCTTGGCCTCCTCGTCCACCGTGATCGGCCTGCCGTCGGCGGCGGCGCGGTACGCCTCCACCGCCTCGCCGACCAGGCGCACGTAGAGATCGAAGCCGACCCCGGCCACGTGCCCGGACTGCTCGGCGCCCAGCACGTTGCCCGCGCCGCGAATCTCGAGGTCCTTCATGGCGACCGCCATACCCGCGCCCAGATCCGAGTTCTGCGAAATGGTGGCGAGGCGGTCGTACGCGGTCTCGGTGAGCGGCTTCTCCGGCGGGTACAGGAAGTAGGCGTACCCGCGCTCGCGACTGCGCCCGACGCGTCCGCGCAACTGGTGCAGCTGCGAAAGACCCAGGGCGTCGGCGCGTTCCACGATCAGGGTGTTGGCGTTGGAGATGTCCAGGCCGGTCTCGATGATGGTGGTGGAGACCAGCACGTCGTACTCGCGTTCCCAGAAGCCCTGCACGGTCTTCTCCAGCATGTCCTCGTTCATCTGGCCGTGCGCGACCACCACCCGCGCCTCGGGCACCAGATCGCGAATCCGCTTGGCGGCCTTGTCGATCGAGGACACCCGGTTGTGCACGTAGAACACCTGGCCGTCGCGCAGCAGCTCGCGCCGGATGGCGGCGGCGACCTGCTTGTCGTTGTACGCGCCCACGTAGGTGAGCACCGGGTGCCGCTCCTCGGGCGGGGTGAGGATGGTGGACATCTCGCGGATGCCCGCCAGGCTCATCTCCAGGGTGCGCGGAATCGGCGTCGCGGACATGGTGAGCATGTCCACGTGCGTGCGCAGCGCCTTGATGTGCTCCTTGTGCTCGACGCCGAAGCGCTGCTCCTCGTCGATGATGGTCAGGCCCAGGTCTTTCCAGCGCACGCCGGTCTGCAGCAGCCGGTGCGTGCCGATCACGATGTCGACCTCACCGGCGGCCATGCCCTCCATGATCTCCCGCGACTCGGCGGCATCGGTGAAGCGCGAGAGTCCCTTGACGGTGACCGGGAAACCGGTGAGCCGTTCGGTGAAGGTCTGCAGATGCTGTTGCGCCAGCAGCGTCGTGGGCACCAGGACCGCGACCTGCTTGCCGTCCTGCACCGCCTTGAACGCCGCGCGCACCGCGATCTCGGTCTTGCCGTATCCGACGTCGCCGCAGATGACGCGGTCCATCGGGACCGCCTTCTCCATATCGGATTTCACCTCGGCGATGGCGGTGAGCTGATCGATGGTCTCGGTGAAGGCGAAGGCGTCCTCCATCTCGACCTGCCACGGGGTGTCCGGTCCGAAGGCGTGCCCGGGCGCGGCCTGGCGGGCGGCGTAGAGCTGCACCAGCTCGGTCGCGATCTCGCGAACGGCCTTGCGCGCCTTGCGCTTGGTGTTCTGCCAGTCCGAACCGCCGAGCTTGGACAGGCTCGGCATTTCGCCGCCGACGTAGCGGGAGAGCTGATCGAGGGAGTCCATGGGCACGAACAGCCGGTCGCCGGGCTGGCCGCGCTTGCCGGGCGCGTATTCGATGACCAGGTACTCCCGGCGCGCGCCGCCGACGGTGCGCTCGATCATCTCCACGAAACGGCCGATGCCGTGCTGATCGTGGACCACCATGTCGCCGGCGCTCAGGGCCAGCGGATCGACTTGATTGCGACGCCGGGCGGGCAGCTTCTTGCCCTCGCCCGCGGCGGTGACGCGATTGCCGCTCAGATCCGATTCGGCGATGACGACGAGCTTCGCGTCGTCGAACACGATGCCGTCGTGCAGCGAGCCGCACAGCACCCCGACCAGACCGCGCACCGGTTCCGCGCCCGCGTCCAGGGCCGCGGCGGGCACCTCCGCGTCGGCCAGGCGTTCCAGAATGCGTTGCGCCGTACCGTGTCCGGCAACCACGATGACCGCGCGCCCGCCGGTGGCGACGTGCGCGCGCAGCGAGGCGAAGACGGTGGCGATGAGTTCCTCGGAGCCGCGCGCGACCGGCGCGGGCTGCACCGGCAGCACGATCTCGCGCGGATCGTCCGCGACCAGCGGGCTCAGGGTCCACCAGGGCAGTTGCCGCCGTTCGGCATTGGCGTGCACCTCGGCCAGGTCCCGATAGCCGGAGGCGGCCAGATCGAGCCCGTGCGCGCCCAGCGGGGCGGCGCCGCCGAAGGACGCCGCGGTCCAGGACGCCTCCAGAAACTCCTGGCCGGTGCGCACCAGATCGGCGGCGCGGGTGCGCACCTTCTCCGGATCACACAGCAGCACATGGGTATCGGCGGGCAGCACGTCGGCGAGCAGTTCCAGCTCACCCGGGGCCAGCACCGGAAGCAGCGCCTCCATACCGTCCACGGCGATGCCCTGGGCGAGCTTCTCCAGCATTTCCAGCAGGGCCGCGTCCGCCGGGTTCTCGGCCGCCACCTCCGCCGCGCGCAGGCGCAGTTCCTCGGTGAGCAGCAGTTCGCGGCAGGGCTGGGCGATGACGAGTTCGATCGGAACCTCGTGCAGCGAACGCTGATCCGAGACCGAGAAGGCGCGCAGCTCGCTGACCTCGTCACCCCAGAACTCCACGCGCACCGGGTGATCGGCGGTGGGCGGGAAGAGGTCGAGAATGCCGCCGCGCACCGCGAATTCGCCGCGCTTGCCGACCATGTCGACCCGCTCGTAGGCGAATTCGACCAGCCGCGTGAGCAATTGGTCGAAATCGGCTTCGGCGCCGACCCGCAGGGTGATGGGGTCGATGTCGCCGAGTCCGCGCGCCATGGGCTGCATGAGCGAGCGCACGGTGGTCACCACCACGCGCAGCGGCGCACCGTGCCCGGGATCCTCGGGATGGGCGAGCCGGCGCAACACCTCCAGGCGGCGGCCGACGGTGTCGGCGCCCGGGGACAGCCGTTCGTGCGGCAGGGTCTCCCAGGAGGGGAACAGCGCGACGCTGTCGCCGAGCATCTCGGTGAGTTCGCCGGTCAGGTCGTCGGCCTCGCGCCCGGTGGCGGTGACCACCACCAGCGGGCGCTCGCCCGCGATGGTCGCGGCCACGAACGGCCGCACCGCCGACGGCGCCACCAGCATCGCCGATTCGCGCCCGATCAGCTTCTTGACCTGCTGCAACGCGGTGTCGGCACCGGCCACCGCGGCCAGTCCCGCCAGTGGTGGACGATGGGTCGACATGAGGCAGACTCCTGACGCGGATCAGCGGGTAAGGGGAAGGCCAGACGAGTCTATAAGCCTCGCTCCGGGCCCCACCCACCCCGCCGAACCCCGCACTCGCCCGTGGGCGGAAACCTCAGACCACGTAGCGGCGCAGGCGGCGGGCCGCGAACTCGCGGAAGTAGGCCACCTTCTCGTCCGGGACGATCGAGGGCAGCAGGAAGTACCAGGCGCGTTCCATGCGCGTGGCCATCTGGTCGATGGACTCGGTGCTGACCGCGACGATGTGCACGCCGGTGGTCATCTCCTGCAGCAGCAGGCCGATGGTCTCCGGGTCGAGCTCGGGTTCGAGATCCCCCTGGGCGATGGCGCGCTCGGCGAGCAGGCGATGGGTCTCGCCCCACGTCTTGGCGATGTTGTCGCCCGTCGCGCCGCGGTAGTCGCCGATCTGGTGCGTCAGCTTGAGCATGGCGCCGACCATCGGATCGTTCATGGTCAGATCCGCGACCACGTAGGTGATTCCGATGCACGCCTCGAGCGCGGGCACTCTGGGATCGAAGAATCCCTGGCACGCGCCGACGAGGCGCTCGTTGCCCTGATCGACCACCGCGCGAGCTAGCTCTTCCTTCGAGCCGAAGTGAAAGTACAAGGCGCCCTTGGTCACATTGGACTGCGCGATGATCTCCGACAGGCTCGCGTTCGCGTAGCCCAGCCGCAAGAAGACATCGGCCGCGCCCGCGAGCACGGAATCGCGAGTGATCTCCGCACGCGCTTGCCTAGCCATCAGATCCGCCTGTCATCAAACCAGCCATCCTGAAGTAGACCGACATCCCGAAGTTGACCGACATCACAGTTCGAACAGCACTCGAAGGATGGGTGAACCGTACCACCCGGCTGCCGTATGCCAGTCGATTCGAGCATTCGACCCGTCCTCCTTCGCAATTCACTGGTTAACTGTCCAGTTCCGCCCCTATTAGACGGACATTCTCATACCGTTAGGTCTCATATACCGGTGCCGCTGGGCCATTCCGAGGCCAGCTCAGGATTCGCTTCCAGATGCGTGAGCCCGTTCCAGCACAGATTCACCAGATGCGCGGCGACCACTTCCTTGGACGGCTGCCGCTCGTCCAGCCACCAGGTTGCGGCGGTCGCGACCATGCCCACCAGCGCTTGCGCGTAGAGCACCGCCAGACTGGTATCGAATCCGCGGCGCTCGAAATCACCGGCGAGTATGTGCGCCACCTGATTAACTGCCTCGTTCAGCAGAGAGGAGTACGTACCCTCCGCCGCCGAGGCGGGCTGATCCCGCATCAGGATACGGAAGCCGTCCGTGCGCTCCTCCATATAGGTGAGCAACGCCAGCGCCACCTGTTCCAGACGCACCCGCGAACGGTTCTGAGTGAGCGACGCGGTCAACATATCGAGCAGCGTGGACATCTCGCGATCCACGACGACCGCGTACAACCCTTCCTTGCCCCCGAAGTGTTCGTACACCACGGGTTTGGAGACCTGCGCCCGCTGCGCGATCTCCTCGATCGAGGCCGCGTCGTACCCCCGCTCGGCGAACAGCGCCCGCCCGATCTCGATCAGCTGCTGCCGCCGCTGCGTCCCGGTCATGCGTGGACGCGACACCCGGCTCGCCTCACCCGAAGCCATCGCCTCCGCCTCCCTGTATGCCGTACGAACCTCGGACAACTCTTTCAGATCAACCCCGCACTGTCCCAGACCGGCCTCATCGAGCCTGCTCACGCGGATGCCGAACAACGACCGGCGCCCCGCATCCCGTGCCGGGGCAAGTGATCTCACGCAAACGGGGTACAGCGATGAAGAGCGGTGAAACAACGGCGTTCACGACAGCGGCGCGCAACCCGGCCGCGCCGGCGGGACCGCCGTCACGAGCGGGTCCGCACGATTTCGGACAGGCGGAGCCGGGAAAAGTTTCGACTACGCGGTCCCATGTGCGAGTATCTACACGCGCGTGCCACTAACAAACGCAGAGCGGCGTACCGTACGGTCCGCCGGTGTGCAATCCGCCGTAGTGTAATGGCAGCACCACTGATTTTGGTTCAGTTAGTTCAGGTTCGAGTCCTGGCGGCGGAGCTCGCGAACGGGGTCATTATGGTTGGCCCCGCACATCGCTGACGCAGCACAACTGTGGCCCAGCGCAAAACAAGCACTCAGCACGATGACGCGCAGCCGAGGGAGATCCATGCCACAGCAGACCGCCGTCGTCGTTCTCGCCGCCGGAGCCGGAACCCGAATGCGGTCCAAGACCCCCAAGGTGTTGCACCCGATGGCCGGCCGCAGCATGCTCGCGCACGCGCTGCATGCGGCGAACGAGATCGACCCGACGTACCTCATCACCGTGATCGGCCACGACCGCGAACAGGTCGGCGACGCGGTGGGCAAGGTGGGAGCGGAGCTCGGCCGCCAGATCGTTCTGGCGGTACAGGAAGAACAGCGCGGGACCGGGCACGCGGTCCAGTGCGCGCTGACGGCACTGCCCGACGACTTCACCGGCGACGTCCTGGTGACGTACGCCGACGTGCCCCTGCTCGACGGGCACACCCTGCACGCGCTGCTCGACGAGCACCGCAGCTACTCCGAGGGCTCGGCGGTCACGGTGCTGACCTTCGCCCCCGAGGACCCGAACGGCTACGGCCGCATCGTCCGCAACGCCGACGGGCAGCTGCTCGAGATCGTCGAGCACGCCGACGCCACCCCGGAACAGGCCGCCATCACCGAGGTCAACTCCGGCGTCTACGTCTTCGACGCCGCGGTGCTGCGGGTGATGATCACGCGGATCGACACCGCCAACGCGCGCTACGAGCTGTACCTGACCGACGTGCTCAAGCTCGCCCGCGAGGCCGGGCACCCGGTGCACGGCGCCCGACTTCTGGACTCCGCCAAGGTAACCGGAGTCAACGACCGGGTGCAGCTGGCGGGCGCGGCAGCCACGCTCAATCGCTACATCGTGGAACGGCACATGCGCGCCGGGGTCACCATCGTCGATCCGGCCACCACCTGGATCGACGGCGGGGTCACCATCGGCCGCGACGCGATCATCCGCCCGGGAGTACAACTGTTGGGCGACACCAGCATCGGCGAGGACGCCGAGATCGGCCCCGACTCCACGCTCACCGACGTGGTGGTCGGCGCGGGCGCCAAGGTCGTCCGCACGCACGGCGAGAAGTCGAGCATCGGGCCGGGCGCGACCGTCGGCCCCTTCACCTATCTGCGGCCCGGCACCTCGGTCGGCGACGCGGGCAAACTCGGCGCGTTCGTCGAGACCAAGAACGCCACGATCGGCGCGCACTCCAAGGTGCCGCACCTGACCTACGTGGGCGACGCGACCATCGGCGAGCACAGCAATATTGGCGCGTCGAGCGTTTTCGTCAACTACGACGGGGTCAACAAGCACCACACCGTGGTCGGGTCGCACGTGCGCACGGGAAGCGACACGATGTTCGTCGCCCCGCTCACCGTGGGTGATGGGGCCTATTCCGCAGCGGGTACTGTGCTGCGTAGAAATGTTCCACCGGGGGCTCTCGCGGTGTCCGGCGGAGCGCAGCGCAATATCGAGGGCTGGGTGCAGCGCAACCGGCCCGGCACCGCTGCCGCCGATGCGGCCGCAAAGGCCATCGCGGCCGATGAGGATCCCGACGAGCAAAAGGATGGCGAACGTCCGTGACCGCGTTCTCTACCGATAACCACAAGAATCTGATGCTGTTCTCGGGACGCGCTCATCCCGAGCTCGCCGAGGCGGTGGCCAAGGAACTCAACGTCCACGTCACCCCGCAGACCGCCCGCGACTTCGCGAACGGCGAGACCTTCGTCCGGTTCGAGGAATCGGTTCGCGGCTCCGACGCCTTCGTGCTGCAGAGCTTCCCGGCCCCGCTCAACCAGTGGGTCATGGAACACCTGATCATGATCGACGCGCTCAAGCGCGGTTCGGCCAAGCGCATCACCTCGGTGCTGCCGTTCTACCCCTACGCCCGCCAGGACAAGAAGCACCGCGGCCGCGAGCCCATCTCGGCCCGCCTGATCGCCGACCTGCTCAAGACCGCGGGCGTGGACCGGATCATCACCATCGATCTGCACACCGATCAGATCCAGGGCTTCTTCGACGGCCCGGTCGATCACATGCACGCGCAGGTCCAGCTGGCCGAGCACATCCGCAACAACTACGACCTGTCCAACATCACCGTCGTCTCCCCCGACGCCGGTCGTGTGAAGGTCGCCGAGAAGTGGGCCAACTCGCTCGCGGACGCGCCCATGGCGTTCATCCACAAGACCCGCGACCCGCTGGTCCCCAACCAGACCGTCTCCAACCGCGTGGTCGGTGAGGTCGAGGGCCGCACCTGCATCCTGATCGACGACATGATCGACACCGGCGGCACCATCGCCGGCGCGGTCAAGGTCCTCAAGGCCGCCGGCGCGGGCGACGTCGTCATCGCCGCCACCCACGGCATCCTGTCCGATCCGGCCGCCGAGCGCCTGGCCAACTGCGGCGCCAAAGAGGTCGTGGTCACCAATACGCTGCCGATCGACGAGGACAAGAAGTTCCCGACCCTGACCGTGCTCTCGATCGCGCCGCTGCTGGCGCAGACCATTCGCGAGGTCTTCGAGAACGGTTCGGTCACCGGACTTTTCAACGGTTCCGCGTAGTTCGGAGCGAGTACTCCCCCAGCGCGCCCCCCCCGGGTGCGGCGGGGGGGCGCGGCAGTGGATTGTCGGCAAAGGGTG